>JAKLKS010000263.1 GCA_023150535.1 Planctomycetota bacterium | reverse complement strand
CCGCCGCCCTCGACCGCGCCCGCAACGGCCCCCGCCGCGAGGAGGTGGACGCCGCCCGCGCCGCCCTCGAGGAGGCCCGCGCCCGCCTCGCGCTGCTCCGGGCCGGCCCGCGCCCCGAGGAGAGCCGCGCCGCCGCCGCCGCCCTCTCCGCCGCCGAGGCGGAACTCGCCCGCGCCGAGGAGGACGTCGTCCGCAAGCGGGAACTCCTCGCCGGGGCCGCCGTCACCCGGGACGAGCTCGACGCCGCGCTGGCGGTGAGGGACCGCCTCCTCGCCCGCAGGGACGAGGCGAAGGCCCGCGCCGACCTCGTCGCCGCCGGCGCCCGGAAGGAGGAGATCGACGAGGCCGCCGCCGCCGTGTCCCGCCGCGAGGCCGACCTCGCGCTGCTCGTCGCCGGCACCCGCGCCGAGGAGATCACCGCCGCCGAGGCCCGCCTCGCCGCCGCCCGCGCCCACCACGCCGCCATCGAGGCCGACCTCGCGGAGCGCGTCGTCCGCGCCCCCGAGCCCGCCCTCCTCGAGGTCCTCGCCGTCCGCCCCGGGGACGTGCTGGCCGCCGGCGCCCCCGTGGCGCGCCTCCAGCGGGCCGGGGACCTCTGGGTGAAGGTCTTCCTCCCCGAGACGGAGATGGGCCGGCTCGCGGTCGGGAGGGAGGTCGGCGTCACCGTGGACTCCTTCCCCGGCCGGACCTTCCGCGGGAAGGTCGCCTGGATCGGCGCCCGCGCGGAGTACACCCCCCGCAACGTCCAGAGCCCGGAGGAGCGCCGCCACCAGGTCTTCGCCGTGAAGGTCGTCGTGGAGGATCCGCAGGGCGTCTTCCAGTCGGGCATGGCCGCCTCGGTGGCCGTCGACGGGGCCCCCCCGCCCCGATGACGCCCGCGCTGGAGGCCCGCGGCGCCACGGTCCGCTTCGGCCGCTTCACGGCCGTGGACGGGGCCTCCCTCTCCGTGGGGCGGGGCGAGGTCTTCGGGCTGCTCGGCCCCAACGGCTCGGGGAAGACGACCCTCATCCGCGCCCTCTGCGGCCTCGTCCCGCTGGCCGCCGGCGAGGCCTCCGTCCTCGGGGAGGACGCGCGGCGGCGGCCCGAGCGGATCCGCCAGTCCATCGGCTACATGTCCCAGAAGTTCTCCCTCTACCCCGACCTCACCGCGGGGGAGAACATGGAGTTCTACGCCGGCATCTACGGCCTCGGCCCCGCCGAGGCCCGGGAGCGGCGGGAGGAGCTCGAGGCGCTGGTCGGCCTCGGCCCCTACGCCGACCGCAGGGCGGGGAGGCTCTCGGGCGGGTGGAAGCAGCGGCTCGCGCTGGCCTGCGCCCTCCTCCACCGGCCCCGGCTCGTCTTCCTCGACGAGCCCACGGCCGGCATCGACCCCGTGGCGCGGCGCGAGGTCTGGAACCTCCTCTTCCGGCTCTCCGCCGACGGGATCACCCTCTTCGTCACGACCCACTACATGGACGAGGCGGAGCGGTGCGACCGCCTCGGCTACATCTACATGGGCCGCATGCTCGCCCTCGGGAGGCCGGCGGACCTGCGGGCGCTCCCGGGGGTGACGCCGCCGGGGACCCGCCGCATCAAGGTGAAGGGGGAGGACGCCTCGGCGCTCCTGGCGTCGATCCGGGGCCGGCCGGGGGTGCGCGAGGCGACGATCTACGGCCAGTCCCTGCGCGCCCTCGTGGACGAGGGGGTGGGCCCCGCCGACCTCGGCCTCGATCCCTCCCGGGTGCGGCCGGCCGAGGCGGACATCGAGGACGCCTTCATCTCCCTCTCCCGGGCCGAGGAGGCCCGCCGGGCCGCGGAGCGCGCGCCCTGAGGGGGCTCCCCTTCCGGCGGACCGGCGCCATGGCGCGCAAGGAGCTCCTCCACGTCCTCAGGGACCCGACCACGCTCTTCGTGGCCCTCTTCATCCCGGTGCTCCAGCTCGTCCTCCTCGGCTACGCCATCGACACCAACGTGCGCCACATACGGACGGCGGTCCTCGACGAGGCCCGCACCCAGGAGAGCCGGGCGCTCGTCCGCTCCTTCGAGAACACCGGGGACTTCGACGTGGCGGTCCTGGCGGCGGACGAGGAGGAGCTCCACCGGGCCCTCGTCTCGGGGAGGGCGCGCGTGGGGATCCGCATCCCCGAGGACTGGTCGCGCCGGCTCCTGTCCGGGGACCCGGCCCCCTTCCTGCTGCTCGTGGACGGGTCGGAATCCGCCGTCGCGGGCCAGGCCCTGGGGACGGCGAACGCCGTCGCCCTGCGGGAGTCCCTCGCCCGCCTCCTCGGCGACCGCCCCCTCCCGGTGGAGGTGCGCCCCCGGGTCCTCTTCAACCCCGACACCCGCTCCGCCAACTTCTTCGTCCCCGGGCTCATGGTCGTGCTCACGCAGATCATGGCGGTGATGCTCACGGCGACCTCCGTGGTGCGGGAGAAGGAGCAGGGGACGCTGGAGCAGCTGGCCATGACCCCGGCCCGCCCCGGGGAGATCGTCGCGGGGAAGGCGATCCCCTACCTCTTCCTCGCCGTCGGGGAGTTCTGCGCCATCGCCGCGATCATGGTGGGCGTGTTCCGGGTGCCGATCCACGGCTCCTTCGGGACGCTGCTCCTCGTGGCCCTCCCCTTCGTGACGGCCATGCTCGCCGTGGGGCTCCTCGTCTCGACCCTGGCGGCGACCCGGGAGGGGGCCATGCAGATGGCCATGGGCACGGTCATCCCCTCCATATTCCTCTCGGGCTACGTCTTCCCCCTCGACTCCATGCCGGCCCCCTTCCGGGCGCTCGGGTACTGCCTGCCGACGACCTGGCTCATCGACGCCTCGCGCGGGGTGATCCTCCGCGGCGCGGGGTGGGCGGAGCTCTGGCCCAACGCGGCCGTGCTGTCGGGGATGGCGGCCCTCGTCCTCCTCCTCGCGGCCCTGCGATTCCCCCGCAGCGCGGCGTAGAGTGGGCCGGATGATCCCCTCCGCCCGGCGCGCCGCCCCCCTCCCGCTCCTCCCCGCCGCCCTCCTCCTCCTCGCCGGGTGCGGCGGCGGCGGCGCCCTCGACCTCCGCTTCCGCCCCGCCCCCGGGACCCGCTTCCGCTCGGAGATGGTGGTGGACCAGCGCATCCTCGCCCCCGTCGAGGGGACGGAGCAGGCGATGGACCAGACCCTCGGGTTCGAGCTCACCACGGAGGTGCTGGCTCCCCCTCCCGGCGGCGGCCACCGGGCGCGGCTCACCTTCGACCGCACGCGCATGCGGATGCGCAACCCCGCGGGCGAGGTCGCCTTCGATTCCGCCCACCCGGCGGAGCCGATCCCGGCGCAGTTCCGCGGGCTCGCCTTCATGGCGGGCCGCTCGCTCGAGTGCTCCTTCGCCGCCGACGGGACCGTGGACCGGGTCTCCGGCATGGACGCCCTCTTCGACGGGATGATGGAGGAGATGGCGGTCCCCGCGGGGGAGCGGCGGGAGGTCCTCGCCGCCGGCATCAAGCGCCAGTTCGGGGACGGGGCGATGCGCGAGATGGTCGGGAGCCTCGTCACCGGCTTCGCCGGGAGGCCGGTGCGGGTCGGGGAGTCCTGGGAGTGGCGGAGGAGGCTCCAGGCCATCCTCCCGATGACGCTCGACTGGACCTCCACGCTCCTCTCCCGCGAGGGGGGCCGGGCCCGCGTCGCGCTGCGGGGCCGCGTCTCCCCCTTCGAGGAGGCCCCGCCCGTGGACCTCGGCCTCGCGCGGATGCGCTCCTCCTTCACGGGGACGGTGGAGGGGGAGGTCGAGGTCGAGGAGGCGACGGGGTTCCCGGCCTCCCTCCGGACGGTCCAGGAGATCGCGGGGACGCTCACCCTGGAGATGGACGGGGTCCCCCCGGCGGTGAACCCGATGAGGGTCTCCTCGACCACGACGGTGAAGCGGCTGCCCTGAGGCCGGGCGCTACTCCCCGGCCTTGAGCCGGAGGAAGTCGAGGAGGGCGTCGTACTCGGCGCGGACGGCGAGGTTGCGGTCGGTCAGGTTGAAGACGCCGAGCGCGTTGTTCTCCCCGTCGAGGATGACGACGTCCCGGTACTCGACCCCCCAGGAGGTCCAGACGGCGGCCTCCGGGGTGTCCTGGAGGAGGGGGATCGTCCGCCCCTCCACGGCGAGCGCGTTCCCGGCCTCGTAGCCCGCGTCGTTGATCGCGAGGATGCGGATCTTCGAGGAGGGGTTGTCCGCGAGGATCTCCGCCTGCATCTCGTCGAGGGAACCATACTGGTCCCGGCAGTACCCTCAGGTGGTGCGGACGAAGTACCATGCGGTGATCTCCCCGAGGTGCTGCCGGGGGGAGACCCCGAGGCCCGAGGTGGCCGAGTAGGGGTTGACGTCCGTCAGCGAGAAGTCCGGCGCCACCCCCTCGAAGGGCGGGTCGTCCACGCTCGGGAGGTCGAGATCGAGCCTCCGCCGCACGGTCTCCACGGCCGCGACGGCCTTCCTCACGAGCCCCACCCGCTTCGACCGGGCCGCGGCCCCGTCGGCCCTCCCGAGGAACCCGTCCACCTTCCCGATCCCCTTCGCGAGGATCTCCTCCCCCCGGTCCGACCCGGTGCGGCCCATCCAGGCGAGCAGCGCCGCCCGCTCGTCGAGGGCGTCGTCGCGCAGCGCCTCCACCGCCTCCCCGAGGGCCGGGTCGAGGAGGGGGTCCCCGGGGAAGGCGCGGTCGAGGGTCCGGCAGAGGGGGGCCGCGTCCCTGAGGTCGTCGAGGAGGGCGTCCCGCGCGCGGTCGAGGACGCCGAGGGCGGAGAGGATCGCCCTCTTCTGCTTCGTCATCGGCTTCGTCCCGGCACCGATCTCCCCGGCCTTCTCCTCGACGGCGTCGCGGACCCCCTCGAGGCGGCTCTCGAAGGCGGCGGGGGCCGGGGAGGGGGCGAGGAGGGCGGCGAGGAGGGCGAGGGCGGGGAGCGCGCTCTTCATCGGGGCCATTCTACCGCCGCCGGCCGCTACCGGTTGTGCATCCGGGGCTCCTCCGGGAGGTCGCGCAGGACCGCCGCCTCGTGGAGGGCGAGGGCCTCCAGCCGCTCCCGGACCTCCTCCTCCCCGAAGAGCCCCGTCCCCCGCGCCAGGTCGGCGTAGGCCGCGTGGTGGCGGGCCTCGCTCTCCAGGAGCCCCCCGTAGAGGGCCCGCAGGTCCGGGTCCTCGAGCCGGCGGGAGAGGAGCAGCATGCGCTCGCAGGAGCGGGCCTCGATGAGGGCGCAGCAGAGGAGCGTGTCGAGGAGGCGGGCCGGCTCGAAGGTGCGGACGGCGGCGGCGAGGCGGGCGGCGTAGGGGCTCGGGGGGAGCCTCCGGAAGGGGAGGCCCCGGCGGGCGAGGAGGGCGAGCACCCGCTCGAAGTGCTCCAGCTCCTCCCGCGCGATGGCGGAGAGGGCGGGGGCGAGGCCGGGGACCTCGGGGTAGCGGAAGACGAGGCTGAGCGCGGTCGAGGCGGCCTTCTTCTCGCAGTGGGCGTGGTCGAGGAGGACCGTGTCCGCGGCCGCGGCGGCGCGGTCGGCCCAGGCGGGGTCGGTGCCGGAGGCGAGGTGGAGCACGGGGGTTACATCCTAATCTCCCGGGCGATCTGGAGA
>JAKLKS010000262.1 GCA_023150535.1 Planctomycetota bacterium | reverse complement strand
CGGGGCCGCCGGGCCGTGGTCATGGGGCTCGGGCTCTTCTCCGGCGGCGTCGAGGCCGCGCGGTGGCTCGCCGCCCGCGGGGCCCGGGTCCTCGTCACCGACGAGAAGGACGCCGCGGCGCTCGCCCCCTCGGTGAAGGCGCTGGAGGGGCTCCCCCTCGAGTGGCGCCTCGGCGGCCACGACCCCGCGGACTTCGACGGGGCGGCCCTCGTCGTGGCGAGCCCCGCGGTCCCCCGGGACCATCCCCTCCTGGCCCGGGCCGCCGCGGGCGGCGCGGCCCTGGAGACCGAGGTCGGGCTCTTCCTCCGCGCCTGCCCGGCCCGGGTCACCGCCGTCACCGGGAGCAACGGCAAGTCCACGACGGCCGCGCTCGCCGCCGCCATGATCGGGGCCGCCGGGCGGACGGTCCACCTCGGGGGGAACATCGGGCGCGCGCTCGTGAACCGGGCGGAGGCCATGGCCCCGGGGGACGAGGTGGTGCTCGAGATCTCCTCCTTCCAGCTCGAGTGGACCGGCCCGGCGGGGCTCTTCCCGCGGGTGGGGCTCGTCACCAACGTGACGCCCAACCACCTCGACCGCCACGGGACCTTCGAGGCCTACCTCGGGGCGAAGGCGGCGGTGCTCCCGCCGGGGGGGGAGGGGCGGGCGGCGATCCTCGCCCACGACGACGAGGGGGCGCGGTCGCTGGCGGGGCGGGCGCGGTGCCGCGTGGTGTGGACGGCCCTCGAGGGGACCCCTCCCGGGGAGAGCGTGGCCTGGCGGGGGGAGACGCTGGCGGCGAGGCTCGGCGGGCGGGAGGAGGCGATCCTGCGGCGCGGCGACGTGCCGCTGCGGGGGCGGTTCAACCTGCGCAACGCCGCCTCGGCGGCGGCGGCCGCGCTGCTCGCGGGGGCGCCGGCGGAGGCGGTGCGGGAGGCCTGCCGCTCCTTCCGCGGGCTCCCGCACCGGCTCGAGGACTGCGGGGACGCCCGCGGGGTCCTCTGCGTGAACGACTCCAAGGCGACGACGCCGGAGGCGGCGCTGCGGGGGCTGGGGGCCTTCGAGGGGCGGCCCGTGGTGATGATCGCGGGGGGGTACGACAAGAAGGTCGACCTCGCCCCCTTCGCCGCGGAGATGGCGCGGCGGTGCGCGGGGGTCGTCCTCCTCGGGGCGACGGCGGACCTCCTGGAGGGGATGCTGCGGGGGGCGGGCCTCGCGGCCGTCGCCCGGGCGTCCTCCATGGAGGAGGCCGTGGAGCGGGGCCTCGCGCTCTCCCCCGCGGGCGGCGTCCTCCTCCTCTCCCCCGGCCACGCCTCCTACGGGATGTTCACGAACTACGAGGAGCGCGGCGACCGGTTCCGGGCGGCGGTGGCGTCGCGGAGGGGAGTCTAGGCGGGAGGCGGCGGCGGGGGGGGATCCGCCCTCGATCCCGCCGCCCGGCGCCGATCCCCGGCGAACTTGTGTCTGACACCGTGCGCCCCGCCCCGCTAGAATCGGCGCCCATGACCTGCGAGCGGTGCAAGAAGAAGGAGGCGGTCCGGCACGAATCGGTGCGCCAGCCCGACGGCTCCTGGGCGGAACTGCACCTCTGCGACACCTGCGCCGAGGGGGACGTCACCCTGCTGACCCCCTCCTCCTTCGTGCAGGCCCTCATGGGGGCCGCCGGCGCCGGGGCTCCCCGGGCCGCGCCCGGGGTCCGCGCCTGCCCCCACTGCGGCATCACCTACGCCGAGTTCCGCACCCGGGGCCGCCTCGGCTGCCCCGGGGACTACGAGATCTTCCAGGGGGAGCTGATGCCGCTGCTGGAGCGCATCCACCACGGCGGCGCCCAGCACGTCGGGAAGAGCCCCTCCACCGCCGACGGCCGCTCCGAGGTCGAGCGGGAGCTCATCGAGCTGCGGCGGGCCCAGGCGGACGCCGTCCAGAGGGAGCAGTACGAGGAGGCGGCGGCGCTCCGCGACCGCATCCGGGCCCTGGAGGAGAGGGCGGCCGGCGGCGGGGCGGCGGACCCCGGGGGGAAGCCCCCCGGCCCCCCTCCGGGCCCGCCCACGCCGCCCCCGCCGAAGGGCCGCGGGGGGAAGCGCAAGTGAGGCTCTCCGACCTCTCCAGCCACGGGGGCGAGTGGCTCCGGGGCGACGGCCCCGAGGGCGACATCGTCATCTCGAGCCGGGTCCGCCTCGCGCGCAACCTCGCCGACCACCGCTTCACCACCCGCGCCGCCGACCCCGAGAAGCGCGAGATCGCCGAGAAGGTGCGGGAGACCGTCATGCACTCCCGCTTCGCCGAGCGGGTCTTCTACGTGGACCTCGAGAAGGAGGACGCCGTCCAGGGGGAGTTCCTCGTGGAGCGCCACCTCATCTCCAAGGAGCTCGCCCGGGGGGAGGGGCCGCGGGGGGTCGCCTTCGGCAGCCGCGAGGCCATCTCCATCATGGTCAACGAGGAGGACCACCTGCGCATCCAGGTCCTCCAGTCGGGGAACCAGCTCGAGGAGGCGTGGAAGGGGGCCAACGCCGTGGACGGCCTGCTGGAGGGGGGGCTCACCTTCGCCTTCCACCCCCGCTTCGGCTACCTGACCGCCTGCCCCACCAACGTCGGCACCGGGATGCGGGCCTCGGTGATGCTCCACCTCCCGGCGCTCGCCTACTCCCGCCACATCCAGAAGGTCTTCCAGGCGGTCCACAAGATGTCGCTCGCCGTGCGCGGCCTCTACGGCGAGGGGACCGAGCCCATGGGGGACCTCTACCAGATCTCCAACCAGGTGACCCTGGGGCTCCCGGAATCGGCGGTGGTGGACAACGTCTGCCGGGTGATCCCGCGCATCATCCAGTACGAGCGCCAGATCCGGGAGGAGCTGCTCGCCCGGGAGCGCCGGGCGCTGGAGGACCGCATCTGGAGGGCGCTCGGCATCCTCCGCCACGCCCGCCTCATCTCCACCCAGGAGACGCTGGAGCACCTGAGCGCGGTCCGGCTGGGGGTCAACCTCGCGGTGGTGGAGGGCATCGACCTCAAGCTCGTGAACGACCTCTTCATCCTCTCCCAGCCGGCCCACCTCCAGAAGCTGGAGGGGCGCCCCCTGGAGCCGGGGGAGAGGGACGAGGTCCGGGCCGCCTTCCTCCGCCGGAGGCTCGCCATGAAGGAGGGGCCCGCCGAGAACCCGGAGTCCACGGGGACCTGAGGCGGCGGCGGGGGCGGCGGGGCGGGGGAGCCGGGGGATTTGATGCCCGGACCGGGCTTCCCGGCCGATAGCGTGGTAGGTTGAGAGGGTCAAGCGGAGGGAAGACGGTATGGGCCGCCTCGTCCTGCTGGTTCTGGCCGTGCTCGCCTGCGCCGGCTGCGGCGCCCTGCGGGGCCCCTCCACGGGAGCCCGCGCCGCCGCCTACGCCCCCGAGGGGCTCGATCCCATGGACGCCACCCCCCGGACCTACGACTACGAGCCCTCCACCTTCTCGAAGATCGGGAACGCCGTCCTGTCGGTCCCCGAGACGGTGGTCTGGTGGCCCTACAAGATCGTGAGCTCCGCCGTGCGGGGGGGCTACGACGGGGTCGCGGGGGGCATCGAGAAGTCCGAGATGCCCATCGTGGGGGTCATCACCTCCCCCATCACCGCCGCCGCCGGGGTCGTGAACGGCACCTTCAAGGGCGTGACCCGCGGCCCGGCCTACATCGGGAACACGGAGCGTTTCGGCCAGGCCCTCGGCGAGCCCTGGCGGGAGCCCATCCCGCTCTGGTAGCGGCGTCCCCGCCCGGGGACGCGCCTACCGCTGGTCCTCGGGCCCGAAGAGCTCCTCGATCCGCCCCGAGACCGTCCCCGTGCGGTCCGTGAGGAGCGCGGTGTCCATCTCCTTGCGCCCTTCGTCCTTGAGCCCCGCCTCCCAGCAGAAGGCCGCCAGCATCAGGCGGTGCTCCCCCGAGGAGCGCATCACCTGGCGGCAGAGGGCGAGGATGTCGGCCGGCTTGAGTTCGGACCAGGGGATCTGCCGGGCGCCCCCGGTGCCCGTGAGGGTCAGCCCCTCCGCGCGGGCCTCCGTCACCTTCTCCCCCAGCCTGCCGAAGTCGTAGCGGATCTTCTGGACCGGGACCGGGTTCCCCTCGAGGTCGGAGCCGATGGCCTCGGAGAAACCGATGAGAAGGTTGAGCCGCTCCCGCCGCCGCTTCCACTCCTCGACGCCCGCCCCCGCGGGGGAGGCCTCGTCGAGGGCCCCGAGGGCCTCGGCGAAGAGCATCCTCCCGACGAACTCCTCGCACTTCCGGAGCGACTCCGCCCGCATCTCCTTCTCCCTGCGGGCCATCTCCTGGAGTTCCGCGTCCCGCTTCCCGCGCTCGTCCGCGGAGAGGGACAGCTCCGCCCAGCGCTTCTGCTCCTCCTTCGCCCTCCTCCCGACGGCCAGCTCGGCGTACTCCGAGGCGACGGCGGCGAACTTCTCCGCCGCCTCCTTCGGGCGGTCGGCGTGGAGGGCGGCGAAGTCCTCGGCCTCCTTCATGGCCTTCGCGGCGGCGGCGTCGCGGGCGGCGCGGCCCGAGGCCCTCTGGTCGAAGCCGGGGTCGATGTGTCCGGGCTCCTCCGGGGGCTTCACGGGCGCGACGGCCTCCTCCTTCTTCTTCGGGGGCTCCGGCGGAGGCGTCTCCTTCCCGGAGGAGGCCACCATGGCGGCCACCCCGGCGGCGATGAGGAGGAGGGCGACGCCGCCGATGACGGCGTAGTTCGGCTGGGAGGATCGGGGGGAGCGGCCGGGGGTCCGGGAGCGGATGCGGCGGCCCCGGGTGCGTCCGGGGGCCCCCTGGAGGGAGGGGAGTGCCTCCTCGACGGCGGCCGCGAACTCCCTCGCCAGGAACCGGTAGCCGCGGGCCGGCGCCATGGCGCGCTTGACGAGCTGGTCCACCTCCTTCGGGATGCCCGCCTCGGGGTTCACCTGGCTCGGGGCCCGGATCTTCCCCTCCTCGTGGGCCTGGAGGATCTGCTTCACCGTGGACCCCTCGTGGGGAGGGGAGCCGGCGAGGAGGTGGAAGAGGGTGGCGCCGAGGGAGTAGGTGTCGGTCTTCTCGTCCTGCTTCTTCCCCTGGAAGACCTCCGGCGCGACGTAGTGGGCGGTGCCCTTGCGGTCCCCGGTCCCGCCCGCCTTCTCGGCGTTGCCGAAGTCCACGAGGACCGCCCTGCCGGCGGGGTCGAGGATGACGTTGGCGGGCTTGACGTCCCTGTGGAGGATGCCCTGGGCGTGGGCGTGGTCGAGGGCCTCGGCGACCTGCTTCGCGGCCTGGAGGGCCTCCTCGGGGTCCATGGCCCCGTCCTCGTCCACGACCTGGCGGAGGTTCCTCCCCTCGACGAAGTCCATGATGATGAGGAGGAGGCCGCCGTCCTCGACGACGTCGAAGACGCGCACGATCCCGGGGTGGTCGAGCTTCGCGAGCGCGCGGGCCTCCTCGACGAAGCGCTGCCTCGCCTCCGCGTCGGCGGCGGCGTCGGGGCGGAGGATCTTGACCGCGACGTCCCTCTTGAGGGGGAGGTAGGCGGCGTGGAAGACCGTGGCCGAGGCGCCGCGGCCGATGGGGCGGCCGATCCTGCAGCGGCCGATGGTCTTCCCCGAG
>JAKLKS010000261.1 GCA_023150535.1 Planctomycetota bacterium | reverse complement strand
GGGGGTCCACGCCCGGGGCGGCCTCACGTGCCATAGAAGCCCCAGGTCATGTAGTAGCCCAGCACGAGGACCATGACGATGGAGGCGATGACCGCCTGCCGCACCGCCCGCCCGACGCCGAGCGCCCCGCCCGAGGCGGTGAGCCCCCGCCCGCATCCCACGACGCCGATGAGGACCCCGAAGACCAGCGCCTTGGCGAGCCCGGTCCAGACGTCCTTGGAGAGGAAGCCGAGGAGGAAGCTCCCGGAGAGCGTCTCCCGCGCACCGTCGAAGTAGGCGCGGTAGGAGACGCCGAGCTGGGCCTGCGCCACGAAGGCCCCCCCGAGCGTGCCGAAGACGTCGGTCATGACGGTGAGGGCGAAGCCCATGAGGGCGAGCGCCGCGACCCGGGGGAGCACGAGGAACCGCACCGGGTCGATGGACATCATCTCCAGGGCGTCGATCTCCTCGGAGACCTTCATGGTGCCGATCTCCGCGGCGCAGGCGGAGCCCGCGGTGGCCGCGAGGATGATGGCGGTGATGAAGGGGCCCATCTCCCGGGCCATGGAGGCGGCCACGATGCGCCCGACCATGCCCTCCTGCCCGTAGGCCTTGATCTCGATGCCGGACTGGAGCGAGACGATCATCCCCGTGAAGACCGCCACCAGCGCCACCACGGGCACCGCCTTCACCCCGTGGTCGTACATCTGGAGGACCATGGCCCGGAACTCGCGGGCGGGGCGGCGCGGCTTGACCAGGCGGCGGATCACCGTCCCGAGGAGGTCCACGGAGTGGCCCGCGCCCTGGACCATCTCCAGGCTCGCCGCGCCCACGCCCCGGACGATCTTCCCGATCACTTCCCGTTGCCTCCCGCGGGGATCCTAAGGAACCAGAGGAGCCGGAGGGAGGAACCCCCGCCGGGCGCGGTCTCGCCCCCGAGGAGGCCCTCGAGGATCGACCAGGAGGCCCCGTCCTCCCCGTCCGAGGCCTTCCAGAGGAGCGGGATGCGGTGGCTCGTCCCCCGGGGCCCGCGCCGGTCCCGGACGAGCGAGAAGAGGAGATCGGTCGCCCGCGACCCGTCGGGGCCCCGCCGGACGCGCGCGAGCTCGAAGAAGACCCCCCAGTTCGCGTCGAACTCCTCCCAGCGGAACCAGGGGATGGGGGCGAGCGCCGACCACCCGCCGCTCCCGTCGGGGAGCGATTCCCCCTGGGCGAGGGGCCAGAGCTTCCACTCCGCCGTCCCCGGGCCTCCCTCCCGCGGACGCCGCTCCAGGGAGCGCCAGAAGGGGATCACGCCGACCCCCTCCTCCTCCAGGGCGCCGTCCGAGGCCCACCAGGTCCGGACGACGGGCCAGGCGTAGAACCGCGTGCTCTCCTCGCCCCACCGGTCGTAGCGCCCCCAGAAGGGCCAGAACCACAGGAGGTCGCTCGTCTCCACCCGCTCCCCTTCCCGCATCGTGTACTCCGTGCGGGTGCGGAAGAGGGGGTAGGGGCAGGAGACCTCCTCGACGAGGGGCCCGTCGGCGAAGGTGAGGAAGGGCCAGAGGAAGGTCCAGGCGACGTAGCCGTCCGCGCCCCCCTCCCGGCCGACGAGGGGCCACACCAGCCACCCGCTCACCGCGTGCTTCGTGTCCAGCCCCTCCGACCCCCAGTGGAGGAAGGGCCACAGCAGGGACCGGCGGTCGTAGGTCCCCTCCTTCACCGACATGCCGTAGAAGGGCCAGGCCCGGAAGGCCGACCGCTTCGCTCCGTCGGAGCCCCAGTGGACGAGCGGCCAGAGCACGTGGTGGCCGCGCCACTTCCCCGTCTCCGTGCCCGCGTAGAGGGGGAAGAGGACGAAGGTGGTCTCGTCGGAGAGGAGCTTCTGGCGGAGGTTCCCCCAGAAGGGGAAGAACAGGAAGTAGGAGCGGGGCACCGGCGGGTCCCCCTCCTTCGCGGCGGGCTCGAACTCCGTCCCCCAGAAGAGGAAGGGGAGGATCGCCGCGTCCTCGTCGGGCCCGTAGTGGGTGGGGAAGCCGTCGTACCAGAGGAGGGGGAAGAGCCGGTGGGAGACCGCCCCCTTCTCCTCCGTGGTGCGCCAGAGGGGGTAGAGGACCTCGAAGCGGCCGCCCTTCTCCGTGTCCACGGACCTCCAGAGGGGGCGGAACCCCGAGGAGCGGACCGCGGTCCCCTCCTCGACGTGGCCGAAGGGCCAGAGCCAGTCCGTGATCCGCGGGAACCCCTCCGCGGGGCGCTCCCGCTCGAGGACCGGGAGGGCGCGGACGTCGGGGCCCTGGCCGATCCCGGCGCAGCCCGCCGCGGGGAGGGCGGCGAGGGCGGACAGGAGAACGCGCCGGAGGGCCCGGAATCCCATGGGGAGACGATCCCACCCCGGGTGCGGCCGTGCCTCGGCATTTCCCGGAGCGGGTAGGATGGGGGGATGCGGGACGCCCCCCGGATCCGGCTCGCCGGCCCCCTCCTCCTCCTCGCCGCGCTCCTCGCCGCCCCCTCCCCGCCCGCGCTCCCGGCGGAGGACGGGTTCGAGGCGGCGGCGAAGGCCGTGAACGCCGCGCTCGGGGGGAAGGACCCCGGCGCCCTGGCGGACGCCCTCTGGGACCTCCGCTCCCACGACGGGGCCCCCGCGGCGAGGCTCCTCCTCGCGGCGGCGCTGCGCCGCCCGGTGCCGGACTTCGTCCTCGACGCGGCCATGGACGCCCTGGGGGCCTTCCGGTCCGCGGAGGCGGCCGGGGTCCTCGCGGAGGAGGCGGGGAGGGCCCGCGGGGACGCCCGTTTCCCGGTCCTCGAGGCCCTAGGGCGCCTCAAGCACGACGCCGCGGGGGAGGCGCTGCTCCCCTTCCTCGAGGATCCCGACCCGCGCCTGCGCACGGCGGCGGTCCGGGCCCTGGCCGACCGGAAGTCCCCCTCGCCCGCGGCCCGGGCGGGGGCGGAGAAGGCGGCGGCCGACCCCGACCCGCGGGTGCGCTCGGCGGCCGTCGCGGCGCTGGCCGGGTGGAGGGGGAGCGCCTCGGGGCTCCCGCTCCTCGGCCGCCTGGTCGCGGAGCGGGGCCGGCTCTTCGGGGACGCCTGGCGGGGCCTCATGGCCGTCACCGGCGAGCGCCGGCCGCCGGACCCGGAGAAGTGGGCCGACTGGTGGCGGACCATGCCCGGCGAGGAGGGGTGGCACTTCGACGCCCCGCCCCCGGAGCCGCCCGCACCCTCCCTCGACCTGGCGGGGCTCCTGTGCTGGTCGCGGCGGGTGGTCTTCGTGCTCGACACCTCCGAGGGGATGGCGGACCGGCCGGGGTACCGGCTCGAGGAGATCCTCCCCGCCGGCGTGAAGGAGAAGGGGGGGAAGGCGCTCGAGGAGTGGGCCGCGGTGAAGTCCCGCCTCGACCACGCGGTCATGGTGCTGCGGGGGGCGGTGGAGGCCCTGCCCGCGGACGCCTCCTTCGATCTCCACTTCGGGGACGAGGCGCCGGCGGCGCTCTTCCGGCGGCTCGAGCCGGCCACGGCCGGGGCGAAGGAGCGGGCGGCGGGGCGGCTGAAGGGGCTCAACGGGAAGGCGCGGCAGGACTTCGGGCGGCTGATCCGCTCCGCCTGGGCGGGGGAGCCGGACCGGGACCCGGTGTCGGAGGAGGCGTTCCTCGGCGGGGCGGACACCGTGGTCTACGTCGGGACGGCGCTCCCCTCCTGGGGCCCGGAGCGGGACCCGGGGCGCATCGTCTCCTCGGTGCGGCGGTGGAACCGCGTGCGGCAGGTGCGGTTCCTCGGCGTCGGCGTCGGCACCCACGGCAGCGACCTGCTCGCGGGCCTCGCGTCCCTCTCCCCCGCCGGCGGCAGCGCCTCGATCCCGTAGCCATACCGTACCCGACCCGGATTGGCGGCGGGATCGGGGGATCCTCCGCGGCGGGCCCCCCGCCCTCCCGCCTCCCCTCCCGCCTCCCTGCGGTACCATGCCGGCCGCCGCGGTTCACCGGCGCCCGGCGCCGATCGGCGGCGAACACCGTGCCCCCCTCCGGAGGATCCATGGAACGCCTCTTCAGCGGGATGCAGCCGACCCAGGACGCCCACATCGGCAACTGGCTCGGGGCGATCCGCAACTGGGTCGCGCTCCAGGACCGCTACGAGTGCCTCTACTGCGTCGTGGACCTCCACGCCCTGACCGCCCCCTACGACCCGAGGGTCATGCGCGAGCGGGTCCTCAACCTCGCCGCCGCCTTCCTCGCCTGCGGCGTGGACCCGGCGAAGTCCACGGTCTTCGTCCAGTCCGCGGTCCCCGAGCACACCGAGCTGACCTGGCTGCTCGCCTGCCAGACCGGACTCGGCGCCCTCGAGCGCATGACCCAGTTCAAGGACAAGTCCGACCAGAACGCGGACAACATCAACGCGGGGCTCCTCTTCTACCCCGTCCTCATGGCCGCCGACATCCTCGCCTACCGGGCGCAGGTCGTGCCCGTGGGGGAGGACCAGGTCCAGCACCTGGAGCTCGCCCGCGAGATCGTCCGGAAGTTCAACCGCGCCTTCGGCGACACCTTCCCCGAGCCCCGGCCCATCGTGCCGGAGGGGAGCGCGAAGCGGATCCTCGGCCTCGACGGGAACGCCAAGATGTCGAAGTCGAAGGGAAACGCCATCGCGCTGGTCGAGGAGCCCGCGACCGTCCGGAAGCTCCTCGCCTCCGCCTACACCGACCCCGAGCGGAAGCGCCGCACCGACCCCGGCCGCCCCGAGGTCTGCAACGTCTTCACCCTCCACGGGTTCTTCACCGCCCCCTCGCGCGTCGAAGGGATCGCCGGGGACTGCCGCTCGGCGGCGCTGGGCTGCGTGGACTGCAAGAAGGAGCTGGCGGAGAACCTCCTCGTCGCCCTGGAGCCGATCCGGCGGCGGTACCTGGAGGTCCGCGCCGACGAGGAGGGGCTCCGCGCCGTCCTCGCCGCCGGCGCGGAGAGGGCCCGGGCGCTCGCCCGGGAGACCCTCGTCCTCGCGCGGCGGAACATGGGGCTCGTCGAGGGGGGGAGGCGGGCATGAAGGAGCGGGGCCTGCGGGGCGCGGCGGCGGGAGGGCTCGCCCTCCTCGGGGCGGCGGTCCTCGTCGCCGGCTGCCAGACCGAGACCCGGACCGTCGGCCCCGACGCCGTGGAGGCGGCGGCGCGGGGGGGCTGGGCCGTCTCCGGGGGCGCGGGAGGGGACGGGGGGGGCCGCCCCGGAGGAGCCCCCTCCGGGGAGGGGGATTCCCCCCACGACGCCCTCTTCGACCCCCCGCCCCGGGACCCCTCCGACGTCGTGCAGGTCCCCGTGGAGGCCTACGCCCCGGTGGACCGCTTCTTCGACAACGAGGGGTTCCTCCTCGGCGATCGGGTCGAGGTGGACTGCTCCGCCGAGCCCTTCATGGCGCGGCTCATCGCGCTGGCCTACGCCGACGCCAACGGGAAGTACGTCGTCCGCGAGGAGGGGCGCGAGGGGGACGTGCACGTCGTGCGGCTCCGCAACGAGGCCTCGGGCGTGAACTACCAGTCCAACCTCGTCCCCAAGGCGACCTTCGGCAGCCAGCGGGGGGTGGGGGCGAAGGAGGACCCGAGGACCGGGGAGGTCCTCTCCGTCAACGTCCGGCCCTTCTTCGAGATCGTCG
>JAKLKS010000260.1 GCA_023150535.1 Planctomycetota bacterium | reverse complement strand
GCCGTGCGGGTGCCCCCCTCCGGCCCCCTCACCTCGACCGCCAGGGGCTCGCCCTCGGGGGCGTACTCCGCCGTCAGCCAGAAGTCCCGCCACGTCGACACCGGGATCCCGCCCACCGAGAGCACCAGGTCCCCCGCGCGGAGCCCCGCGGCGTCGCCGGGGACGTCCACGGAGGCGGCGAGCACCGGGGGGTCGGCGAGCCAGGCCTCGATCCTCTCGCCCGCAAGGGCCCGGGAGCCGGGAGCGGCCCCGGCGGCGGCGACGCGGAGGAGGACCTCCTCCCCGGCCGTCGATCCCGCGGGGCCGGCGGCGGCGAGGGCCGCCGCGCCGACGGTGAAGGAGTGGCCCTCGAGCCCCGCGGGGCCCTCGACGGCGACGGAGTAGGCGGCTCCCGGCGCGAGGGGCGACGCGGGGGCGAAGGACGCCCTGCGGGAGGCCGCGTCCACGGAGGCGCGGCCCTCCACGGGGCGGCCCGCCCCGTCGAGGAGGGAGAGGCGGGGCGGCGGGGAGGCGCTCCCCGCCCACCGGATGACCACCGGGGTCGAGGGGGGGGCGGCGAGGGCGTCGGCCCGGGGGGTCCGTTCCACGACGCGGGGGGCGGCGACGGCGACCTCCAGGGTGCCGACCGCCCACCCGCGGGTGCGGGCCGCCCCGCCGGTGCGGGCGACGGCGAGGAGCGTGCGCGGGCCGTCGGGGCCGGCGGCGGGGTCGAGGGTGAACTCCGCGGCCTCCCCCTCCGCCGTCCCCGCGGGCTCCCCGTCGAGGAAGAGGGAGAGCGCCACGGGGGACTCCCCGCCCGGCGCCGCCGCCGCCCTCACCCGGACCGCCACGGCCCCCCCGGAGGAGACCCGGGCCGGGAGCCCCTCGATCTCCACCCGCGGCCTGCGGGCGAAGGGGGCGCAGAGGGGGTCCCCGAGGACGAGGTTCATCCAGTGGAGGAAGGGGAGGGAGCCGTGGAAGGCCTCCGCGAGGTCGAGCCCGGAAGTGTATCTAAGAAAGATACTTTCGGCGGGGAAGGTGTGGGCGTAGGGCTCCGCCACGGCGCCGTGCACCCCGGAGGCCCCGGCCCGGACCATGGCGGGGACCGGGTACTGGGATCGGGCCCCCTTCTCGTCGAAGTTCCCCGGGACCGCCCCGAAGGACTCGAGCATGTCGACGAGGGCCCCCGGGGCGAAGGCGTTGGAGAGGACCCCCTCGTCGTCGAGGGCGGAGTAGGCCCCGCCGGACATCCAGCCCATGAGGTCCTTCCGCCCCCTCACCCGGTCCTTCCCCGCGGGGACCGCCTCGACGCGGAAGCCGGCCCGCCGCAGGGTCTCCGCCGCCTCCGGGTAGCCGGCGTTGCGGCCGGAGGCGCCGCCGCCGGCGTCCTGGAACACGAAGAGCGGGTCCGCGGGGGGGCCCGCGTCGGCGGCGACGGAGCGGTCCACGAGGGCCTTCGCGTCGGCGGCGGTCCACCCGTCGAGGGCGGTGACGAGGCGGAGCGGGCGGCCGCCGGGCCGGCGGTCCTCCGGGAAGGGGCCCTCCCGGAAGGGGTTGGCCCGCTCCTCCGGGCGGAGGTGGTCGAGGGGGGTGCCGGGGATGCCCGGCTGGGGCGCCCCGGCGAAGGGGAGGTCCATGCACTGCAGGAGGGCGGCCGTGGAGACGAAGCCCGCCCCGAGGCGCACGCGCACGGGGAACCCGCGGGAGAGGACGAGGCAGCGGGCCCGCTCCTCGAGGTCCTCGCGCAGGAGGAAGCCGCGGAGGGGCTCCTCGACGGCGGAGCGGTACTCCTCCAGGGTCAGCTCCGGCTTCACGGGCACGCGGAGGCGGAGGACCTGCTTCGGCGGGAGGCGGCGGCGGGCGGCGTAGTGGTCGGCGACGGGGGCGGAATCGGGGTGGGACTCGTTCACGAGGAGGACGACGCCGGAGGGGTCGTTGCCGGCCCGGGCGGGGGGGAGGAGGGCCGCGAGGGCGGCCGCGGCGAGGAGGAGCCGCGCGGGGATCTTCATCGTGGGAGTGTAGCGGCGGCGGCGCTCCCGCGCGTACGGTAGGATGGTCGCGGCCCCGGCCCCTGGAGCCGGTGCCTCCACGAGGGGAAAGCGCCATGCGCACACCGTGCCGGATTCCCGTCCTCGCCGCCCTCGCCGTCGCGGCCCTCGCCGCCGCCGCCCCGGCCTGGGTCCACCGCCTCGTGCCCGGCCAGAAGGCCTTCGGCACTATCGAGGAGGCGGGGGAGATCGACGAGATCGAGTTCTTCGCCGAGGCGGGGGCCGCCCTCGACTTCAAGTTCAAGGCCCGCAAGGGGGAGGCCCTCCTCCCCGTGGTCCTCTCCCTGGAGGACCCCGACGGCGTCGACATCCTCGACTCCCTGCCCGTGAAGACGAGCGCGAAGGGCAACCTCGTCCGCGTCGGGAAGTTCACCGCCCCGGAGACCGGCGTCTACACCCTCGCCCTCACCGGCGGGGAGTCCACCACCGGCACCTGGGACCTCCAGTCCAAGGGCCCTCCCACCGCCTTCGCCCTCTCCGGCACCGTGGCCGCCGCCGGCGCCGAGGTGGAGCACGACCTCGACTTCGACGCCGGGACGGAGATCCAGGTCCTCGTGAAGCCGGCCCCGGGCTCCGGCCTCCAGCCCCTCATGGCCTCGCTGGAGGGGCCCGGGGACGCCACGCTGGCCGACGGCCTGCGGAAGACCACGGCGAAGAAGGACCAGGTGAAGAAGCTCGTCCTCGACGAGCTCGGCACCTGGACGCTCGCGGTCACCGGGGCCGCGGCTACGACCGGGGCCTACACCGGGACGGTGAAGGTGGGCAAGGCCGTCGCCCTCGACTTCACCGAGGACCCCCCCGACGCGCCCGATCCCGACCCGGCCCCGACGGTCTCCTCGGCGAGCCCCTCGAGCGTCGAGAAGCCGGCCGCGGGAACGGAGGAGCGCTCCCTCACCGTGACCGGGGCCCACTTCGAGGACGGCGCGACCGTCGCCATCACCGCCCCCTCGGGGACGAACGGCATCTCCAACGTGCAGGCGGCCTTCGGGTCCTCCACGTCCCTCTCGGTCACCTTCGACCTCTCCTCCGCGGCCTCCGTGGGGCCGCGCACGGTGACGGTGACGAACCCCGACCTCCGGGCCGGCACGAAGGTCTCCGCCTTCACCGTGGCCGCCGCCCCCGGCTTCGAGGTGACCGCCGTGACGCCCTCCGCGGGCCCGGCCACCGGCGGGACCCGCATCCTCGTCCAGGGGGCCCTCTTCGAGCCCCAGGCGACGGTGACCATCGGCGGGAAGCCGGCGGAGGCGGTCCTCTTCGTGGACCAGCGGAACATCCTCTGCACCGTCCCCCCCGCGGCCTCCCCCTCGGCGTCGGAGGGGACCCCGGTGGACGTCGTCGTCTCCAACGGGGGCGGGGACGCGACGCTCGCGGACGGCTTCACCTACGAGGCCGACGTGGATCGCCCCTCCATCGCCTCCGTGGTGCCCGCCGCGGGGGCGACGGGGGTGGCGACGAACCTCCAGAAGATGGTCTTCGTCCTGGACGAGCCGGTCCTGTCCGCCAACGTGATCGCGTCGAACTTCCACTTCTTCCGGTCGGCCGCCTCGGGCGTCAACGACATCTCCAGCCCGTCCGTCGTCGCGCAGGGTCTCGGCCCCCGGAACCGCTTCCTCGTCATCCAGCGCGGCGCCGCCACGGGGGGGACGCTCTCCACGAACTCCATCTACGTCGGCCAGGTGCAGAACAACAACCAGACGACGAACCTCATCACCGACCCGGCGGGGAACGCCCTCGAAACCCCCCAGTTCGGGACCACCTTCTACCAGTCCTCCTGGACCACGGGGACGACCCAGGACACGACGAAGCCCACGGTCCTCTCCACCGGCCCCGCCGCCTCGGCCACGGGGGTGGACGTGGACAGGGCGCCGACCATCGTCTTCTCGGAGCCCGTGGACCCCACGACGCTGGCCGCCGCCGTGACGCTGAAGCAGGGGGGGACGACGGTGGCCTGCGACATGGACCTCGACGCGGCCTGCACCACGGTGGTCCTGACGCCGCGGACGAAGCTCGCCGCCTCCACCACCTACACCATCGGGGTCTCCACGGGGCTCCGGGACCTCGCGCTCAACGCCCTCAACACCGCCTTCGCCGCGTCCTTCACGACGGCGGCCGCGGACGGGACCGCCCCCGCGCAGCTCGTCACCGTGGACGACCTCCCGCAGGAGATGAACGGCTCCGGCACCTACGCCGCGGGGACCTCCAACGGGGGCACCCCCTCGGGGAGCGGGGCGGCCACGGCCTTCGACGTCTACCTCCCCCTCTCCGGGTTCACGGTGGACGTCTCCTTCACCGACGCCGGGGGGAGCGGCGTGGACCCCTCCTCCTTCACCTGCACCTGCTCCGTGGCCATGGGGTCCGTCGCGGCCGGCCAGCCGCTGGGCCCGCTGTTCACGGTGACGCCGATGGGCGCCACCTGGACGGTCCCCTCCACCCACAAGCTCGCCTCGGGGACGAACGTCGTCTTCACGGTGGGGGTCTCGGACTACGCGGGGAACGCCTCCACCGCGTCGACCCTGACCGTGGACGCCGCGGACATCGCCAAGACCATCGCGAACGCCAACGGCAACGCCGGGAACGACCGCGACCCCTTCAACTCCCGGCAGTCCTGGCTGCTGCGGTTCGACCAGGACATCTGGACCGTCTCCTCCGCCTCGGGCGGGAGCGGGAGCCACGGGAAGCCCATCGCGGTGACGACCTCGCTGGCGGGGAACGGGGTCGCGGACTTCAGGGAGGACCTGACGCTCATCGGGCTCAACGGGACGGAGAGCGGGGCCGGGGCCTCCTCGGTGACGAACAGCGGCGCCACGGGGACCAACGCCATCGTCCAGAAACTCGTGAAAGAGGCGGTGCGCGGCTACCTCAACCAGCGGTGGGGCATCGGCTACGACGGGACCCGGGGCGCCGACTCCGTGGACATCGAGTTCCTGCTCGAGGGGGAGACGAAGGCGGCGGGCGGCACGGTCACGCCGACGGGCTGGACCTCGGGGTCGGGGTTCTCGATGATGACCTTCACGGGGGACGAGCGGGCCAACGCGAACGGCGGGACCATCGGGCGGGCCACGCTCGACTTCCGCAACACGGGGCAGGAGAACGACTCCAACACCGGGAACGCCTCCGGCCTGAACCTCGGCACCTTCGCGACCCACATGATCCGGGTGCGGCTCAACGACCCGGAGGCGACGGACTTCCCGAGGACCTTCGATCCGCTCATCGCCACGGCCTCCCGGGGCGGCGTCCCCGTGGGATCGAGCAACGACGACGCCATCGTGCTCGCGGGGACCTTCGACTACGGCGCGGCGAACGGCGCCCGCAAGGCCCGCTTCGATCTCATCATGACGGCCATCGATCGCTACGCGCTCTACCTGTCCTCGACCGGGGCCCACGAGATCGGCCACTCGACGGGGCTGGTGCCCGACGGGGCGCCGCCCGCGGGGCTCTTCGGGAACGCCCATCCGAACTCCCCCTTCATCGACACCGCGAACTTCACCACCACCGGCCACATCGACACCCCGGGGCCCAACCTGATGGAGGCGGCCTCATCCTTCGGCGACGCCATCGCCAC
>JAKLKS010000025.1 GCA_023150535.1 Planctomycetota bacterium | reverse complement strand
CACGCTCAGTGTCGATCCCACGTTCACCAAGATCACCGTTGGCGGCATCGTGACCGACCGTGGACTTTTTGCAGGCAGTTCCTGGGCGGACTACGACAACGACGGCGACCGGGACGTCTTCGTCGGGGTCCTCGGGAGGAACCACCTGCTGCGCAACAACGGGAACGGGACCTTCACGGACGTGGCGGGGGAGGCGGGGGTGCAGGGCCCGGAGCGGGACATGAGCACGGCCTGCACCTGGGCGGACTTCGACGGGAACGGTTGGCTCGACCTCTACGTCTCCAACTACCTCGACATGCTGGAGGTGGTGGACCACTTCCGGAAGGAGGGGCGCATCGGGCGCTCCTGCGACTGGAGGGGGTTCAAGGTCTACTGCGGCCCCATGGGGCTCCCCTACCAGCTCGACCGGCTCTACCTCTCCAACGGTCCGGATCCCGCCACGGGGAAGGTCACCTTCCGGGACGCGACCGCCAACCTCGCCGACCAGCAGCCGCGGCCCTCCTTCCAGTGCATCGCCGCCGACTACGACGCCGACGGGGACATGGACGTCTACGTGGCCACCGACACCGAGCCCAACCACCTCTGGATCAACGACGGGAAGGGGAACTTCCAGGACCAGGGCATGGAGGCCGGCTGCGCCTACGCCGCCCAGGTCGTGCCCCAGGCGGGGATGGGGGTGGACGTCGCCGACTACGACCACGACGGCCTCCTCGACATCACCGTCACCAACTTCTCCCACGACTACAACACCGTCTACCGCAACCGCTCCCGGCCGAGGAAGTCGGGGGGGATGCTCCCCTCCTTCGAGGACGTGACGGTGAGCCTCGGGGTCAACCTCCCCACCTTCATCCGCCTCTGCTGGTCGGCCCACTTCCTGGACGCGGACAACGACGGCGACCACGACCTCTTCTACTCCGCGGGCCACGTCTACGGGGAGATCGACAACTTCAAGGAGTCCGGCACCTCCTACAGGCAGAAGAACCTCCTCCTCGAGCAGGTCGGGGGGGCCGCCCCCCGCTACGTGGACGCCTCGGAGCGGGCGGGCCCCTCCTTCCAGGTGGAGGAGGTCCACCGGGGGGGCGGCCAGGCCGACCTCGACGACGACGGGGACATGGACCTCGTCATCGCGGTGCTCAACGGGAAGGCCTACATCGCGCGGAACGACGGGGGCAACGCGAACGCCTGGATCCGGCTGTCGCTGCGCGGGAAGGGGATGCTCGACCCGGCGGGGGCGCTGGTGCGCGTGGAGGCCGAGGGCCTCCTCCCCCAGACCGACGCCTGGACCCGGGGGGACTCCTTCCTCTCCTGCTCCGACCCCCGGATGCTCTTCGGCCTCGGGAAGGCGGGGAAGGCGTCGAAGGTGACCGTCACCTGGCCCTCCGGGGCGAAGCAGGAGTTCCGGGACCTCGACGCCCGGGCCCACTGGCTCATCGAGGAGGGGGCGCCGGCGGCGCGGAGGCTGGAGAGGTAGCGCCTCCGAGCGCCGCGACCACGCCGCGGTTCGCCTCCGGGATCCGCATCCTCCGCAGCGCCGCCGGCGCCACCCACCGCAGGAGCGGGGACCGCCGCTGCCTCCCCCCCTCCGGGGAGCACCGGAAGAACCGGATCGCGACCACCCGGTCCCCGTAGTCGTGGCGCACCCGCGCCACCTCCTCCCCGGCCCGGACCCGGAGCCCCGTCTCCTCGAGGACCTCCCGCTCCGCGCAGGCCCGGCCCCGCTCGCCCGGCCGCCGCTTCCCCCCGGGGAACTCCCAGGCCCCCTCGAGGTGGGATCCGCGGGGGCGGCGGCGGACCAGCACCCGCCCCTCCCGGAGGATCACCGCCGCGCAGACCTCGACCGCCATGGCCGCATGCTATTTGGCTTCCGGGGTGCGGCGGGGTGGAATCCGCCGCACCTTGATCCCCCCGAACCTCGTCCTCGCCGTCCAGGAGGCGGCGGCCGCGCCGGTCACCGTCGACACCCACGCCGGCTTCGACCGGTGGCTCGAGTTCGTCCTCCTCGTCCTCCTGCTGCTCGCCTTCGACCTCTTCGTGGCCCACCGCAAGGCCCACGTCGTCCCCATGAAGGAGGCGGCCTGGTGGAGCGTCTTCTGGATCTCCCTCGCGCTCCTCTTCAACGGGTGGGTCTGGTGGGAGTACGGGGAGGAGGCCGCCAGCCAGTTCCTCGCCGCCTACGTCGCCGAGAAGGCGCTCAGCGTGGACAACCTCTTCATCTTCCTGACCATCTTCTCCTACTTCAAGGTGGACCCGGTCCACCGCCACCGGGTCCTCTTCTACGGGATCCTCGGCGCCCTGGTCATGCGGGCGATCTTCATCTTCGTCGGCCTCGAACTGCTCCAGCTCTTCGAGCCGATGTTCTTCGTCTTCGGGGGGCTCCTCCTCTTCACCGCCTGGAAGCTCATGCGCACCGGGGAGTCCCACTTCGAGCCGGAGAAGAGCCTCTTCTACCGGCTCGGCCGGAAGGTCCTCCCCCTCTCCCCCGAGTACGACGGCGGGAGGTTCTTCGTGAAGAGGGACGGGCGGACCCTGGGCACGAACCTGCTGCTGGTGCTCTTCATCATCGAGGGGACCGACGTGATGTTCGCGCTCGACTCCGTGCCGGCGGTCCTCGGCATCTCCCAGAACCTGTTCATCGTCTACACCTCCAACGTCTTCGCCATCCTCGGCCTGCGCGCCCTCTACTTCCTCCTCCAGGGGGTCCTCCAGTCCATCCCGGGGCTCCAGGCGGGGCTCTCCCTCGTGCTCGCCTACGTGGGGCTCAAG
Source organism: Planctomycetota bacterium (assembly GCA_023150535.1). Taxonomy (GTDB): domain Bacteria; phylum Planctomycetota; class JAJSAM01; order JAJSAM01; family JAKLKS01; genus JAKLKS01. The sequence continues at coordinate 25,035 of JAKLKS010000025.1, read as the reverse complement.
ATGTGCCTCCTGCCGAAGCCCTTCGAGGTCCACGTCGACTCGACGATCTCCCTCGCGGTGATCCTCGGCCTCCTCGTGGGCTCCTGGCTGGTCGCCTCGGCCATGCGCCGCGCCGAGAGGCGGCGGGAGGGCGGGCCGCCGGCGGAGGGGCGTGACCCGGAGGGGCCGGCCGGTTAGGATCCGGTCTTCCCACGCCGAGGAGGACGGAGAGCCATGGCCCAGGACGCCTACCCCGAACTGGACTTCGGTCGCGAGACCGGTGTCCCCCCGAGCAGGTTCCGCGTCTCGGGGCGCAAGACCACCGTCGTCGGAGCCGTCATCGACGGCGACGCCGCCGCCTTCGACAACGGGATCCTCGCCGGGAAGGCGAAGGTGGAGGAGGGGATCAAGTTCGGCCCCGAGGTGCTGCGCGCGCTGGGCGGCCGGCGGGTCATCGCGCTGTGGCTGGCCGCCGTGAACGACGACCAGGGCAGGGCCGGCTGGTACGGGATGACCGTCGGCGAGATGCGCATCGACCGGGTGAAGGGGGAGGGGTTCCGGGACGTGGCCGCCTTCCAGTCCAAGCTCGCCGACGCCGCCGCCGGCCGCACCGCGGTCTGGCAGCTGAAGGAGGAGGAGCGTGGGCACCTCGTGAAGCTCCTGGCGACCCAGCCCTCGCTCTGGATGCACGCCGCGAAGTCCTTCCGGGACACGCTCTCCTCGACCATCCCCGAGCTGAAGGACCTCGAGGTCGCCGCCGCGAAGTCGGGCGAGGCGGCCCCGGCGTCGGGGCCCCCGCTCCTCGCCCTCGGGCGGGAGGGGGGCTTCGAGCCCCGGACGCTGCGGACGGCGGGGCGGGACCTCTCCATCCTCGGGGTGCTCGTGGACGGGGCCTCGGCGGCCTGGGACAACGGGGTGCTCGAGGGGAAGTCCCGGGTCGAGGCGGGGGTCACCTTCGGGCCCGAGGTGCTACGGGCCATGGGGGGGAAGCGGTTCTGCGCGGTCTGGGTGGCGGTGGCCCGCGGGGAGGACGGCGCGCCGGGGTACTTCGGGGCGACGGTCTGCGACATGCGGATCGACGTCATGAAGAAGGACGGGTTCCGGGACGTGGGGGCCCACTCCATGAAGCTCAACGACGCGGCGCGGGGGCGGGTGGAGCTGTGGAGGCTCAAGCCGGAGGAGAAGAAGGCGCTGGGCGACCTCCTGAAGGGGCAGCCGGAGCTGTGGGCGAACGCGGTGGAGAACCTGCAGAACGCGTTCGGGTAGGGGAGGGGGGGGGCCGGGGAGTGACTGCCCCCGCCATCCCGGGGGACTCGTCCTGGTTCGCCCGATAGCATGAGACGTCCGCCGGTTCGAATCGGGAGGCCGAGGATGAGGCTTGCCCACGGAGCCCTGGTGGTCGCTGCGGGTCTCGGCCTCTGCCTTGCCGCCACACCCGCCCCCGGTTCGGCCGCGCCCGCGGAGACCCCGGACGGGAAGGCGGCGGCCCTGTTCACGGAGTACCGCGAACTCCTCCGCGAGACGGCGTGGAAGAAGGTCGACAGGCGGTTCGACATCCTGCGGGCCATGGGCGGCCTCTCCTGCGCCACCGCTCGAGAGAGCCTCCTCCGCGTCCTCCCCATCGCCCGCACCGGCGACGAGAAGGTGCTGGCAATCCTGGCCCTCGGTCGCATCGCCGATCGCGATGCGGTGGAGAAGCTCGCGGCCGCCGCGGCGAAGGGGGAGGACCCCGTCCTCCTGCAGGCCCTGTCGAAGGGACTCGAGCAACTCCAGGACGCCGGGGCCCGGGCGTGGGTCGGCGGGGAAGGCCTCGCCTCCGCGAAGGGGGGGCTGCTCCGGGCCCTGATCCGTGGCGCCGGCCGTCTCCAGCTCGAGGGCGCTGCGGACCGGATCGCGGCCCTCTACGGCGAGAACGCGGGGAAGAAGGGCGAGATCGACCTCTGCCACGATGCCGTGCGGGCCATGGGGGAGATCGGCGGGGCGAAGGGGCGGGTCATGGTCATGGCCGCCGCGGCCCACCCCGAGTGGCGGATCCGGATGGCCGCAGCGGAGGCCCTTCCGAGACTGCCGGAGCGTGACGGGGAGGCGGAGGACGCGTTCCGCCGGGTGGTCGAGGAGGGACACCCCGTCGTCCGCCGAGTGGCCGTCCGCGCGGCGGCCGAAGGGAAGTGGGAGGAGGTCGTGCCCTACGTGATCGAGGTCCTCAAGGACGAGCGATTGGCCGTGCGGAAGGCCACCCATGACGCCCTCGTGGCCTTCTCCGGGAAGGACCTCGGATTCGACCCGGGTACATGGAGCCGGTGGTGGAAGGACCGGGCGGAGGGGCGTGTCGAGATCTACACGGTCGGGGACTACTACGGGCTCCACCTCTGGTCGGACCGGGTCGTCTTCGTGGTGGACACGTCCGGCTCCATGACGTGGCCCTGGAGGAAGGACCCGAAGCGCATCGAGGTCGCCCGGTCGGAGCTCTCCCGCGCCCTCGGGCTCCTCCCGAAGACCTGCCTCTTCAACATGGTCGCCTTCTCCTCGAAGGTCCGCCCCTGGCAGCCCCGGGAGGAGGTCCCGGCCACCCCGGCGAACGTGGAGCAGGCCCGGGCATGGGCCGAGAAGGTCCTGGTGGCGGATGGGGACACGTGGACGTACGCGGTCCTCCGCGACGTGTTCGCGAAGAACCCGGAGTTCGATTCCCTCTACTTCCTCTCCGACGGCGCCCCGAGCGACGGGGAGTACATCACCCCCGAGGGGATCGTCGCCCAGGTCGAGGTCTGGAACCGCTATCGCCGCGTGGTGATACACACCATCGGACTGACCCTCGAGGACCTCGATCGCGGCATGCCCAACCTCGCCGAGGACCTTCACCAGATGCGCGGGTTCATGAAGGCCCTGGCCGCGGCCACGGGGGGCGAGTGCCGGATCGTCACCCAGGTGCCGAGGCGGTAGGAGGGGCCCGGGTGTCGCGTGGTCCCCTGACCCCGGGTTGAGCTCCGACCCGGGGGCCCGCTCGCGGGCGGGGCGATTCTGGAGAAGCCGGAGTCCGATTGAAGTGGAAAGGGGCCGGGCCTGCAGGGTGTTGCGGGGTCCCTTCGTTGTCGAAGCACGAGGAGCACGAGGACCTGTCCGACTGGATCGGCGGGACTCTCGGCCCGGTGGCGTTCGACAAGGCCGCGGTGAGCGGGGCCCCGAAGCGGGTCCGCCGACGGGGATCCCGGCCTTCCGGGGCCTGACAACTATCTACTTCTATCCATTGCGTATTGATAAGGAACGAAGTATATTCTGTCCATGCGCAAGAGGAGCCCCCCGAAGGTGTCGTACGGCGGCCTGGGCCTGGCCCTGCTCCGGGAACTCGCCGGCCAGGGACGGACGACCTTCACCGTGTCCGGGATCCGGAAGACCGCGAGCCGACTCGGCGTCGCGGAGCCCTACCTTCCGGTCCTCCTGCACCGCCTCCAGGTCGCCGGCATGCTCCGGCGTCTCCAGCGGGGGACCTACGCGCTGGCGTCGGGAATCCCCGGCTTCCCCGAGGCGCACCCGTTCGCGATTGGGATGGCGCTCGTCCGGCCGTCCGCGGTGAGCGGTTGGTCGGCGCTCCACCACCACGGACTGACGGAGCAGATCCCCCGGGTGGTGACGCTCACGACGACCCGGCGCGTAGCCACGCCCTCCATGCGCGGGGCGGTCAAGGAGGCGCCGTCCAGGTGGACGGTCGCCGGGCAGACCTTCGAGATCGTCACCGTCGTGCCGGACCACTTCTTCGGCGACGAGGAGGTCTGGGTGGGGGAGGCGAAGGTGCGGATCCTCGACCGGGAGCGGGCTCTCCTCGACTGCTTCGCCCTGCCGCGGAGGTTCGGGGGCGTCGCCGAGGGCCTCGGCATCCTCGAGGAGCACCTCTCCCGGCTCGACGCGGAGCGCCTCGTAGCCCACGCCCTCAGGTACGGGGCCGACGCCGTCGCCCGGCGCGTCGGGTTCGCCCTGGAGGGCCTCGGAGCGCCCGCGCGGGTCCTGGGGCCGCTCCGGGATCGGCCGATGACGGGCTACCGGACCCTGGACCCCACCAGGACCCCGCGGGGCCCGCGCAACCGGCGATGGCGCCTCGTCGAGAACCTCGCCGCGCCGGGGGCCACCGCGTGAAGACGCTCCGGCTCCGCATCCAGGAGGCGGTCCGGGACACGGGGCTCAACCAGGTCGTCCTCGAGCGGGACTACGCGCAGTCCTACGTCCTCCTGGGGATCGCGAGTCGCCCGGAACTCCGGGAGTCCCTCGTGTTCAAGGGCGGGACCGCCCTCCGCAAGGTCCACCTACCCGGCTACCGGTTCTCGGAGGACCTGGACTTCTCGGCCGAAGGTGCGCCGAAGGGCGAGGCGCTCGCGAGGGCGGTCCGGCGGGCGGTGGAGGCGGGGCAGGCTGCCGCCCGGGAGATCGCCCCGGTCTCGATGGTGGTGGAGCGCCACCGGGAGCGCGGTCCCCACCCGGGCGGCCAGGAGGCGTTCGTCGTGCGCCTCCAGTTTCCCTGGCAGAGGGAGCCCGTGGTGCCGGTGAAAGTCGAGGTCACCCACGACGAACCGGTGCTCCTCCCGGCGCCGCCCGGGCGGGTCCTCCACGGATTCGGGGAGCGTCTCGACGTCTCCGTCCGGACCTACGGTCTCGAGGAGATCGCCGCCGAGAAGCTCCGCGCGGCGCGGCAGACGCAGGCACGGCTCGCCGCCCGCGGCTGGGCGAAGCCGCGCGCCCGGGACTTCTACGACCTCTGGCACCTCGTCCGGATCGAGGGGAGCCGCCTGGACTGGGGACGCGTGGCCGGGATCCTGCCCCGCAAGTGCGCCCTGCGCGGGGTGTCCCTCCGGTCCGTCGCGGACGCCTTCGATCCCGCCCTCCTGGAGGAGGTCCGCGCCGGCTGGGACCGGACGCTCGGCCCCTTCGTGGCGGACCTGCCGGACGTCGAACGGGTCCTGGCCGAGTCCCGGGAGGTACTCGATGCCCTCCTTCCCCTCCGCGGAGACTGAACGGATTCGAACCGTCGACATCCACCTTGGCAAGGTGGCGCTCTGAGCGAGAAGACCCTCGTGACCGGGATGGGGTTGGTGGTTACAGCGGTGCGTTTTCGGCAAGGAGGGCGAGGACCCCCATCTTGACCCCCAGAGAAGCGCGGGCTGGCACATCACCCTGTGGCGCCGTGGGTTACGTCGTGTCGCGGTGACGCGGAAGCGGCAGATGTGGGGGCCGACGACCGGAAGGAGCGCCACACGAGCGCTCTGGGCGCGCGTAGGCGGGGCCGGACTGCGGGATCGGACCGTGGTCCACCCGGGGAGGGCGGCTTCCACCACGAGTTGCGAAGGGAGGAAGAGGTACGGGTGCCCTGGTTGGCGGACATCTCCCTTCGGACTGCTATCGCCACCATCCTGGATGTCCATTGCCTGCTGGGCCGTACGGTGCACTGTCCCCTCACGCGCCGTGGCTCGCCGATGCGGACCTTGGACCGCACCACGCTCCACTTGGGTCCGGCTGGAGTCTGTCATGGGCCGAGGCGCTGGCTTCCCGTTGCGAAGAAAGGGTGGAACAGGCTGCAGCGCGCGAGGGGGCGATGGCGCGCGGGTCTGCCGTGGCTCCTGACCTGCCCCGTTGCCCGTGTTCCTGTGCCCGAGACCCGCCTTCAAGCCGACGTTAAGGAGGTGTGACGCGAGTTCGGTTCTAGTGGGGAATCCCGAGAACACATGGCCTAACCTCGGGTGCTCCCTTTCGGTAGCGCCGATGGGGAATGAGAGACGCCATGCGGAGCCGGGTTCCTCCAATGCGTGCTTTCCAGGGACCAAGCGGTCCACCCGCCTGCAACCGAGGCGCCACTCCGTGACGAGCGACCGCATCCCGGAAGAGAGGTCCCGCGTCCTCGGCCGGCGGTTCCAGCTCATGGAGATACTCGGCTGCGGTCTCTCGGGGACGACCTGGCTCGCGAAGGACCTAGAGCGGGGAGACCGATGTGCCGTGAAGGTCTTCGAGTCCTCCGGAGTCCCCGGTTGGCGGCGGGAGCGGTTTCGGGCTGAAGCTCGGGCGCTCGCGAAGGTCCTGCATCCGAACGTCGCGCGGTTCCGGGCCGTGGTGCTGGATCCCGGGCCCGATCTCGCCGCCCTTGCCATGGATCTCGTCGAGGGAACGACGCTCCTGGCATTCGCCGGGCAGGGAGCCGTGCCCAGCGAGGACGTGCTCGCAATCGCCGTCGCCTGCGCCCGAGGCCTCGCGGCGCTCCACGCCGCCGGGGTCGTCCATGGGGACCTCCAGCCGAGGAATGTCGTCGTCACGGGTACCCCGGGGAGCCGGTCCGCGGTCCTCCTTGACGTCGGGCTCGGACTCGGCGGCGTTCGTCCCTCCCGGGGCGACCTGACGGGGACGATCGGGTTCGCTGCGCCGGAGTCTGTCCTTGACGCGGAGTTCGACGCCCGCTCGGACCTCTACGGGCTGGGGGCGCTCCTCTACTTCCTCCTCGCGGGCGAACCCCCACTGGAGCCTCGGGCGATCCTCGATGCGCTCGCGCGAGGGGAGGATCCGTTCGCCCAAGCGGAGGCTCGTGCCCGCGAGTCCCTCCCAAGCCCCTTTGGGCTCATCCTGGGGAGGCTCCTCGTGCGCCACCCGGCCGCCCGGCTCCAGCACGCCGCGGAGGTCATAGAGGCGGTGAACGAGCACTTCGGGAGGCGCATCCCGGCAGAGACGGTCGAAACGAGGGCTCCCGCGCTGGCTAGGCCGGCGCTCGCGGGGAGGACCGCAGAGCGCCGCCGCCTGCTGCGCGGCGTACTGTCCGGCCTTGAGGGAGGGCGAGGTTGCGTCGTGGTGCTGCAGGGGCCCGAGGGAAGCGGCCGGACGCGGATGCTCGAGGACCTCCGTAGGACGATGGAGTTCAGGGGGCGGGCCGTGTTGGCCGTGCGGCCTGGAGGGAGCGAGGACCTCCCTCTGGGGGCGCTCCGCCGGGCGATGCGGGGCCTCGATCGTGGCTTCCCCACCGATGCGACGGACGCGGCCATGCCGCCCGCCGCGGTGATCAAAGCGCACGACGAGGGGGCCGTCGCGCGGACATCGGCGGCGGCGCTTGACACCCTCAGGAGGGCAGTCGCATCCTCGGAGCCGCCGCTTCTCCTCCTTGACGACCCGCTCGACATCGACGGCTCCTCGCTCGCCTTCATGTTCAGGTTCCTCTCCGATGCTGTGGACACAGGACACCGCCCCGTAATCGTGGCGACGCTGCCCGAGGAGATGCCCGAGGACCTTCCCCCCGCGGCCGAGGCCCTCCGCCGCCGCGTCCTCCGTGTCGCGTCGGACGTGATCCCGCTCGGTGCCCTCTCTCCTCAGGCGGCCGACGAGCTCATTCGCGGGCTCCTGCCGCTGCCGGAGCTCTCGGGGAGCGTACTTGCCCGGATCCGCGAGTCAACGGGGTGCCTCCCGGGCGCCCTCGTCGAGACGGCGATGGCCCTCTTGGAGGGGGGGAGGGTGGTCTACCGCCCGGGCGGGTGGGTGCTCCTGCGCCCGGACCAGCCACTGCCGGTCCCGGGCGGCCTCGCCGAAACCCTCCGGGTGCGATTGGCCAGACTTCCGCCCGCCTCGATCGCGGCCTTCCGGGCCCTCTCACTCGCCGGGGGCGCGGTAACGCGGGGCTCATGGGGGACCATCGCGCGTACGACCCTCATCTCCGAGCGCGAAGAGTCCCAGCTCTTCGAGGCGGGGTTACTCAAGGCCGACCCCGAGGGGACTGGCGTATCGCTGGGGTCCGCCTCGCTCCGCTCGGTCGTGGCCGAGGGGATCACGGACGCTGACCGGGCCCGGTGGGGCGAGGTCCTCGCACGGATCGAGGAGATGGCGGGGCGGAACTCCTCGCCATCGGCCGTCCGCCACCTCCTGGCCGCAGGGAATCGGAAGGAGGCCATCTCACGTGGTCCCGCGGCCATCGGCGCTCTTAGGGCGAGGCACCGTTTCGAGGAGGGAAGGGAGCTGGCCCATGCTCTCCTCGACGTGGCTCGACGAGAGGGGACGGAGGGCAGCCTGGTTCCGCTCCTGGATGAGGCAGCGGCTCTCGAACTCCAGAGGAAGCGCGGTCCCGAGGCCATGGCATTCGTGGAGGAGGGGCTCGGCATGGCGCGCGAGCCCGGGGAGCGCCGATCTCTCCTGCTCCGTCTCTGTGATCTCCAGGCGGCGCGTGGCATGCCTCCCTCGCGGGCCCTCGCGGATCTCCGCTGTCTTGCTCCCGGACCGGAGGAGGAAGCCCGTGCGCTCCTCTCGCTGGCCCAAGCCCACGGCATCGCCCGGAACTGGGATGACGCGCGGCGCGCGCTCGTTGAGGCCCGGGGTCTGGCCTGCAATTGCCCCGCCGTCTTGGTGCGTGTGTTCAATGGTCTCGCGATCGCGGCCATAGGAAAGGGCGATCACGATGAGGCGCGCGAGCACTACCGCCATGCCATTGAGGTCGCGAGGAGCATCGGGAACCTGAGCAGTGCCTTCGTCGTCCGGATGAACCTCGCGAGACTCGAAGTTCGTCAGGGGCGCCCGCGTCGTGCGCTACGCCTGAGCACGGAGGCATTGGAGGGACTTGGCCCCGGGGTCGGCCTCGCCGACGAGACGGCTCTGCTCCTCGTCCGGACCGCGGCGTTCGAGGGGTTGTGCCGGTGGCGAGCCGCGCGCGACACTGCGGCCCGCGCCGCGACACTGGCCGAGGAGGCGGGGAGCCAGGAGCAGTACGCGAACGCCCTCTTGAGGAAGGGCCAGGCGGAGGCGCTGCTCGGAAGACACGAGGAGGCCCTCCGGACGCTCACGCGCGCCCTCCAGGCCGCCACCGATGCCGCGAGCCGTCGGGAGGCAGAGACGGCGAGGCTGGTGCTCGGTCTCATCCTGCTTGAGCGCGGTGAGATGGAGGGTGTACGGGGAGTACTGGCCGACCTCGAGGGCACAAACGCCCGGGGATACCCGATCGATGTCCTCCGGTCCCTTGCCGGGTTGTCGGGGAAGACGCCCGAGGACGCGCTGGCGGAGGTGAGTGCCCTGCTGGGCCGTCCCGAAGTGGCCTCCTGGCCCGGGGAGGCCGCTGCGCTCCGCGAGGCGGAGGCGAAGGTCCTCCTCAGAGTTGACGTGGATGCGGGCCATGCCGCCGCCCTGGCCCTCGTCCGAGAGCGCCGGAGCGCGAAGGATGCCGACGGTTGGGCGCGGGCGCTGGTGCTCCTCGGCACGGCATGTGCCCATCAGTCACGCGAAGGGGCAAGCCGGACGCTTGCCCGCGCCCACCGGCTCGCCCGGCGGCTCGAGAACGTACTGGTGCGCGCAGAGATCCTCGAGGCCTGTGGACGGAACCTCCTCGGACGCCCCGAAACCCGAGAGGAGGGCCGCCGGTGCCTCGCGGAAGCGGCGTCGCTCTACGGCGCCGCGTCGCTTTCGGGGAGGGCATGTCAGGTGGAGACCGAACTCGCCGACCGGCCGGGGCCGTCCGAGTGGACGGGGCTGCGACCGGAGAAGATGGCCTGGGTCCTCGCCCAGACCAGGAAGGTCAACGAAGCCGAGGATCCCGAGTCCGTCCTCGCGGCGCTCCTCGATGCCGCCATCGGGCTCACCGGCGCCGAGCGGGGTTTCCTGGTCACGACCGGTCCCGAAGGGCTCACGGTCAAGGTCGCGCGCTCCTTCGGGGCGAAAGACGTGGGTGACCCCGAGCACACGATCTCGACCTCCATCGTCGAATCGGTGGTTCGCGAGGGGCGCTCCACGACCACGACGGACGCGAGCGAGGACCCCCGATTCGCCGCCTACTTCTCGGTCCGCAACCTCCAGCTCCGCTCCGTGCTGGCCGTTCCCATCCGGCGCGGTAGCCGCGTCCTCGGCGCTTTCTACCTCGACAACCGCCTCCTCGCGGGCGTCTTCCGGGACGAGGACCGGATCGCACTCGAGATGCTCGCGGAGCAGGCGGCGCTTGCCTTCGAGAACATCTCCTACCGCGCCAAGGTACGTGCCCTCAACGAGGAACTCCGCAAGCAGCTCAAGGAGCGGGAGTCCGAACTCGCAAGCGCCAAGGAGACTGTGCGCACCTTCCGGAGGGAGACCAAGTACGCCTACGAAGGAATCCTCCGCCGCGGAGGTCCGATGACAGAGGCGCTGCGCTCGGTGGACCGTGCCGTGGAGTCCGAGGTGCCGGTGCTCATCGAGGGGGAGAGCGGGACAGGGAAGGAGCTCGTGGCCCGGGCCATCCACCTCCACGGAGCCCGGAAGGAAGGGCCCTTTGTCGTGGTGAACTGCTCGGCACTTCCCGAGACCCTCATCGAATCGGAGCTCTTCGGCCACGTACGCGGGGCATTCACGGGGGCCCACGCAGACCAGCGGGGGCAGTTCGCGGCCGCCAACGGGGGAACCCTGTTCCTCGACGAAGTCGGAGACCTGCCTCTCCCCCTCCAGCCCAAGCTCCTCCGCGCCCTCCAGTTCGGGGAGTTCGTCCCACTCGGGGCGACCGCGCCCCGCCGTTCGGACGTGCGGTGCGTCTGCGCGACGAACCGCGACCTGAGCGCCATGATGTCCCAGGGGCGGTTCCGGGAGGACCTCTTCTATCGAATCGCGGTCTTCCCGATCCGGCTCCCGCCGCTTCGGGAGCGAAAGCAGGACGTCCCGTTCCTCGCGGAGAAGCTACTCAGGCGGATTGCATCCGAGCTCGGCCAGGGTCCCAGGCGACTTCACCCACGCGCCGTGGCGAAGCTCGTGGAACACGACTGGCCTGGCAACGTCCGGGAACTGGAGAACGTTCTCCGACGGGCTGCCATCGTGACTCCTGGGGACTTGCTCCGGCCCGAGGATATCCCCTTGGAGCCGAAGGTCATCTCCCGAGCGGTCGGGACGCTGGACTCCATCCGCCGCGGAGTGCCCGGGGGGCTCTCGCTTCGCGAGGAGGCGGCAGTGGCCCGGGTGCTTGACCGTGGTCGGATCACCCTGCGGGACATGGTCTCCGCAACGGCGTCCTCGAAGACCACGGCTACGCGGGACCTTCGGCGCCTCGTCGCCGCGCGGGTCATCGTCCGACGGGGCCGGACGACGGCGGCCTTCTACGAGCTGGCACCCCGCTGGGCCGATGAAGCGAAGGCGAAGCGAACCCCGCCCTAGACGGTCCGAGCGTCGGCCTTGGCCGGGCGCATCCGCGTGAGTTCGTAAACCCCGGCTGCTCCGACCGTTGCGAACCCCGTGCGCGGCGTCTGCCGCTACGGCACTGTGCGTGCGAACTCCCTCCCTCGTGGTGAACCGGTCCGGCGGCCGGCACCGAGAAGGGAGGCCTCGATGCCGAACGCGCGGTTGTTCAGGAATTGGTCGTCGTCACTCGCCCTGCTCCTGCTCCTCACGCCGGCTAGCTTCTCCTCCGCCTCCGAAGTCCTCGTCCGAGCCGAATTCGAGACGGACGTCGTCGGCGCAATGGCCCGCCCGGGGGGGCCCCCGACGGTCGAAGAGGAGGTCTACGACGCCAGCAACACGACCGAGGGAGTCTCAGCGGTCGAGGAGTACCTCGGTGGCAAGCGCTACCGCCTGAGCGACGTCGGATCCGGCGGCGGAGTCCGGGCAATCCGCCTGCCCCTCAGCAGGGACGTGTCCCTGGGCCGGGTCACGCTCAAGGCAACCGTCTCGGCGGGGCAGATCGGGAACGGGGGGGGCCTCGCGCTCGTCCGGCCGGACGAGGAGGAGTGGATTGCCCACGTCGCCTTCGGGGCGGGCGGGACGTTCCGCGTGCACGGGAGCGCGACTACCTTCACCTACGCCCCGGGCGTCTCCTACTGCGTGGACGCGACGGTGACCTTCGGGAGTCCGACGACGGTCGACTACACCATCACGGACCTCTCCGACCCGATGCGCGTCCTTCACCTCGACAACTGCCCGGTGGCGGGACAGCCCGTGGCCCGGGTGCTTCGCTACTCGACCGCGGTCGCGGCGGATGGCTCGTTCAGCATCGACGACGTCGAGGTGGGCGCGGAGTAGCCCCGGGGCGCAGCCCGATCGAGACGCCAACTCCGAGCGTGTTGGACCCGATCTAGCGCCATGGTCGGTGGCCGCAAGGCTGGAAGCGAGTGGCCCGGGAGTTGCCCTACCTCGGTCGAGTCATCGTCGGTGAGTGACCGCAGTAGTGGACGAACTCGGGTTGCATGAACCAGGAGGGCGTGGCCATGATGGGACGCGCGCGGCGGTTCGTGGGACGGCACCTGGACGGGGCGCTCCTGTCGATCCTGCTTCTGATCGTGGCCGGGGTCGTTGTCCCGCGCCTGTCCTTCCAGGCCGCTAGGGCAGGGGACGGGAACGAGAAGATCGACCTCCTGAAGGAGGTCATCCTCAGCGACGTTTCCCTCTCGGAGCGCCTCATGGCGCTGGAGGCCCTGAAGAAGGAGGGGGGAAGCGACTCGAACGACGCGCTGGAGGAGATCGCGAGGAAGGGACCGCTTCCCGTGGCCGCGGCTGCCTGCGCCCACCTCGGGATAGTCAAGAGCTCGTCCTCGAAGGGGAAGCTGAAGGCACTCCTCGAGGACACGAAGCTCGACGTGAAGGTTCGCATGGCGGCGGTGGCCTGCATTGCCGAGCACTGGAAGAACGAGGGGGACGTCTCCTACCTCGAAGAGAAGTGCGCGGACCAAGACGACCTCAAGTCCTTCTGCGCCGCCGTCGGGATGAGGGTCTTCAACAAGTAGGACGGGCGAGGCAAGGGAGACACGGCCATGAGGTTCAGCGGAAGACTCGGACTCGGGGGACTCGTCCTCGTCGGCGCCGTCGCGCTTGTCGTCAGCCTCCTGGCGCGCCCCTTCGTACCCGCGGCGATGGCGGTGGACAACGACGGGGACGGGCTGTCACTCGCGTTCGAGACGGCCTACGGAACGAGCGACGCGGCCGCGGACACGGACGGGGACACGTGGACCGACTGGTACGAGATCTTCGTCAAGGGAACGGATCCGAGCAACGCCGACACCGACGGGGACGGGATCCAGGACAACGTGGACCCCTACCCGCTCGACGACGGCAACGACGCCGACGGGAACACGGTGGCGACGTGGACGTGGGCGGAAAACCTCACGTCGCCGGCATGGACCGGCACCTCCGCGGTGGACGCGATGGGCTTCTACCCGCATAGCGGCGAGTTCCAGCACTCCCTCGAACTACTGCGCATCGACCCGGGCTACGGCCCGTCCATGAACCTCACCATCTACTACCGCTCGGGGATCACCTACGACGGGCCGGTGGGGAACAACTGGGTTTGGCTCCCGCGGCTCGCCGAGCAGCCGAACGGAGATGTGTACCTGTACGTCCAGGGGATCCGGCGGACCTACGAGCCCGACAGTCAGAATCCGGGGCGGTACTTCGCCCCAGCGGACGCTGTGAACTGGAACACCCTGACCAAGAACCTCGGGAATGGGACCTTCACCCTTGCGAACAGGGGGGGCGGGGTGTGGGGCTTCAACTCGAACGGGAGGTTCATCAGCGACGCGGATCTCTTCGGGAACACGGTCACCTACACCTACACCAACGGGAAGGTCACCTCCATCGCCGACGCGAGCGGGCATACCGTGACGGTGGCCTGGTACGCGGGGAAGAACCGGGTCCAGAGCATCACGGATGGAGACAACCGACAGGTGGTCTTCACGTACAACCACTTCGGCCAACTGGCCAAGGTGCGCACCCCGACGGCGCAGGGGTACCCCAACGGGCGCACGAATCAGTTCGTCTACAGCAACGGGTCGCAGACGGGAACGCTCAACGACAACATGGTGAGGGCCCTGGACCCCAAGGGGCAGGTGTGGCTGCGGAACGAGTTCGACGAGAACGACCGGACGACCAAGCAGTATCTCGGCAACGACTACTTCACGTTCACGTACGTCCCGGGCACCTCGACCACGCAGGTCGTGGACCGCGAAGGCAACCAGCGGGACTGGTACGTCCCGAGCAACGTGCCGGGGTGGCTGAAGGAGTACAGCAACCGCGACGTCCGCGCCTCGGATCCAAGCTACTGGCAGACGACCTTCACCCATGACGGGGCAACGCTGCGCACGAAGGTGGTCTACCCTCGGGGCAACTCCGTCAAGACGACCTACGATTCTGCGGGGAATGCCACGGCGGTCCGGAAGAAGGCCGACGACACCCAGCAGGACAACGACACGAACGACATTGTCGAGACCTCCCAGTACGACGCCAACTACAACCTGATGACGAGCCACACCGACGCCGGCGGCAACACGACAAGCTACACGCTCGAGAGCCAGGGGGCCCTCACGAACAAGGTGGTCGTCACTGTCACGTATCCGACGGTCACCTACCTCGAGCCCGACCAGAGCGCCTCCGAGTCCATGACCTGGAACAGCCACGGGCAGTTGGTGAGCCAGACGGACGGCGAGGGGAAGGTGAGGACGAACGTCTACTTCTCCGACGAAGGCGAGCAGGGTGTGAAGAAGGGGTACCTCAAGAAGGTGGTCGTGGACTCTGGTCTGGGCGGACTCGCGCTCACGACGGAGTACGACTACAAGAACTGGGGGACGAGGACCTCCGAGACGAACCCCCGCGGGTACGCGACCACCTACACGGTGAACAACTACGACTGGGTGACCGCGGTGACAGGGCCGAACCCACAGAACTACGAGGTGGCCTACACGTTCGACGCCAACGGCAACGTGACGCAGAGAGACGTGGAGAACGTCGACAAGGACAACTCCCGCGACGGGAGCAACCCGTGGTTCACGACGACCTATGTCTACGACATCCTGAACAACCTGACCGGGAAGACCGAGGAGATCGACTCGACGCACACGAGGACCTGGGGATACGAGCTCACGAAGAACGAGAAGATGAAGACCCTCACCAAGCCTGAGGGGAACAAGGTCCGGTACGTGTACGACGAGCGCGACCTCATCTACACGCAGACCCGCGGCTATGGCACGGCGGTGGCCTCGAGCGAAACCAGCGACTACGACGGGAACCGCAACCTCACGTCGGTGACCAACGGCCGGAGCAAGACCTGGGTTTCCTCCTTCGACCTGTTCGATCGGCGGACGAAAGAGACGAATCCGCTGGGGCACTACTCGGAGCGCGTTTACGACAAGGAAGGCCACGTCACCGAGCTCAAGCGCTGGGAGGAGGCCGGGCAATCGGACATCCTGCTTGAGCACACGAAGCACTACTTCGACGAGCGGGGCAGGCTCTACCGGAGCGAGCGGGGGCTCAAGGGGCAGTCCTCGTGGTCCTGGTACGCCACCACGCTCACCCTTGACAAGAGGGGGCTTGTTGCGAGCAGCCGAGATCCGAGAAACAAGGACTCCTACTTCGACTACGACGGCGCCAGTAGGATGACGAGGGAGGAAGATGCTCTCGGCAACCGCATCGACTCGACGTACGACGCGGCCGGCAACGTCACCCTGGTGGAGGAGTATGAGACCACCGGGTACGCGACCGCCAAGACCTTCGTGACGGAGTGCTCGTACGACCCGCTAAACCGTCGGACGGAAGTTCGGGTGGTCAACGAGTCCGATGCCAACGACAAGCACATCACGACCAACGCCTACGACTCGCTGGGCGTGATGGTCGAACAGGTGGACCCCGAGAGCAACGCCACGACCTGGACGCACGACGGACTGGCTCGCGTCCTGGCGAGGAGCATAGACCTCGGGTCGGGAATCGCCGCGGTGACGACCCAGGGGTATGACCGGAACGACCGCGTGGTCAGCCGGAAGGACGATGCCAACAACGAGACCACCTGGGAGTACAACGCTCGCGATCTCAAGACCGCGGAGACCTACTCCGACTCCGGTGCCATGTCCTTCGCCTACGACCTCGCCGACAACCTGACCCAGTGGGTCGACCCCAACGGGACCCAGGTGGATCTCACCTACGACGACAACAACCGCAACACGGCCAGAACGGTGACCCGGGCCGCCGGGGTTGGAGGGACCACGTCGGAGAGCTTCTCGTTCGATGCCCTCGACAGGCAGGTCGAGGCCAAGGATGACGATGTCACCGTCCAGTTCACCTGGGACAGCATCGGGAGGAAGCTGACCGAGACGTCGGGCCCGAACCCCCTTTCGACCTACGGGAAGACCACGGCTTACACGTACGACGCGGCCGGGAACACCACCCGCCTCGACTACCCCGACGGGTCGTTCGCGGTGCAGAGCGCATTCGACGACATCAACCGTGCGACCCTCCTGGAGGACGGTAACGGTGTGGATATCGCGGAGGTCCAGTACTTCGGAGGCAAGGGACGGCTGAAGCGGTTGACGTTCGGGAACTCCACCGACGCCTTTCACGACTACAGCGGCTTCCGCTGGCTCTCCGACATCGACCACAAGGACTCGAGTTCTCAGCTTCTCGCCGGCTACGACGTCCTCCGCGACAAGGTGAGCAACCCCCTGTACGAGGAGTGGAGCCATGACTCCGGCAAGGGGCACAACTACTGGTACGACAAGGCCTATCGCATCACGAAGACTCTTCAGGGCTGTGCTGACCCGAGCGCAGAGCACGCAAGCCCCGGGTCGCAGGCTTACGGCTCGAAGGTCGAGTACAACTGGACCGACGACGGCGACCGCACGTCAGTGGTGACGACGCCGTACGGTCAGGGTGGGCAGACGGTCAACTACACGGTGGACTCCATGCACCACTACACCGTGGTGGGGGGAGTGAACCGGTCGCACGACGCCAACGGCAACCTCGTCGACGACGGCACGAACGAGTACGCCTACGACTTCTGCAATCACCTGATCCAGGTGACCCGCAAGTCGGACTCGGTGGTCCTCGCGGAGTACGAGTACGACGCCTTGGGGCGGCGCACCAAGAAGTGCCTGCCGGGCGGCGCCGAGGTGCGCTTCTACCACGACCGTCTCAACGAGATCGAGGAGTTCGACCAGTTCGGGTCCCTGGTGAGGAAGTTCGTGTTCCGCCCCGGCCAGAACTCCTTGGCCATGATGGAAGCGCCGGACTGCGCTGACGTGGACGACGACCTGAACACCGTGGAGCTGGTCCGTCTCTACTACCACATGGACGGGTGCGGAATGATCGCCCGGGTCACGGGCCCGAACCAGACGGTCGTGGAGTCCTACGTGACGGATCCCTTCGGCGGCGCGACGATCCGCGACAAGAACGGCGGGCTCGTGTCCTCGAGCCAGATCCAGAACCCCTACTTCGCGCACTGCTGGCGTATGGATGCCGAGACCGGCTATTACCACATGTTCGCCCATTACGGGGACCGGACCATCGGCCTCATCACGGACGCTCTCTACGGGCCGCTGGCTTCTATTGCCGCAGGGCACCAGTGGGCCTGGACGAACTACTGGTACGTGGACGTGTTCCAGTACGAGTACATGGAGTACCTGCGGCAGAGGATCGGCAACTGGGTCCACATCCACCAGTGGATGATCTGGGTCTGGCGCCGGATTTTCTTCTGCAACGGAACGGGTGGGGAGATCCTGCGTCACAGCGCAGTGCCAGACGGGTACAACCACAGCTACACGCGGCGTAGCCTTGGCCAATTCTTCCTCGTGCTGGACGGACTCGATGCCGAGGGCGAGGTCAGCAATATCGACGTGTACCGCGCCGTGCCCCACGACTACGACTGGGATGAGGTCGTGGAGGAGCGTTGCACGTGGATTTTCGATCCCGACAGGAAGATCCCCCCCTTCAAGGACGGCACCGACTTCGGGTCGGACCTCGACTTCCCCTTACCCATCCAGACGGATCTCGATCTGACCGGCATCCGCGGCGGGTCGTGGGGCTCCGTCTTGGGGTTGGGTGCCTCGGACTCCTGGTTGCCGGGAGGTGGGGTCGGGGGCGCCGGGGGAGGCGATTACGGGCTTGGGGCTAGCGGCCAGAGCTTCGGTGGCTCCGCCGGAAGGCACTAGCGTGGGGGCGAGGTTGAGTTAGAGTCCAACTCATGCGGGGCTGGTCCTGGTCCTTGACGCTGGTCACTGTCGCGGTCGCACCCATCGCTCTCGGGGAAGGGCCGGCTCCTCCCCGGGGGCCCGTGGGACCGCCCGTTGCTGACAATGTACTCAAGGTCAGCATCAACAGGGCGATCGACCGGGGCGTCGCGTGGGTCAAGAGCCAGCAACGTCCCGGTGGTGATTGGACGACGGTTACTCGGGAGCACGATCCGAGTGACCTTGGAATCTGGGGGGATCAGAATACTCGTCTCGGGGAGACGGCGCTGTGCCTCTACGCGCTGCGAGTGAGCGAGGTTCCCGTCAACGAAGATTGCGTCGTGCGTGGGTTCGAATGGGTACGGAAGCAGTATGAGAGTCTCCGGAGCCCGAGTAAGAAGTCCTGGGGGCTGAGGAACTACCCGGTCTCACTGCTTCTCCTCGCACTCGCATCGCATCACGGTGCCTCCAGCGCGGGCGCCCCCGGAAGTGCCTCCCATGTGCCACCGGCTGGTGGCGTTCCGTCACCGTCCGAGTCGGACCGGGCCTGGATGATGGAGCTCACGGAGTGGCTGGTCGGTGCCCAGGACGGACTCGGGGGCTTCGGGTACACGTCCCCGATCATGATGGCGCCCCACGACCACTCCAATACCCAGTTCTCGCTACTGGCCCTGGGTGCCGCGAGGCGTAGCGGGATCCCGGTTCCCGAGAAGACGTGGCAGAGGGCCCTGAGTCACCTTCTCGATCGCCAGGAGAGGAAAGGGCCGCCGACGGTCCGCTATGAAGATGCCGAGAGCCCGATCCCGGGAGATGCGTACGGCAAGTTGCCGCGAGCCGGCGTTCATGAGGACCGTAGCCGCGGGTGGGGGTACCGTGATGGAGACCCGGCGACAGGATCCATGACCGCGGGCGGAGTGTCGTCAATCGCGTTGTGCGTGGAAGCGCTCTCCGCAAACGGCACGCTCGGGACATCTCTTCGAAAGCGAAGCGACCAGTCCATCCGGGACGGGATTTCCTGGCTCGGACATCATTTCTCCGTTCGGGACAACCCGGGGCCCGAAGGGGCTCCGATGGGCCGCGAGTATCGGCAGTACTACTACCTGTTCGGCATGGAGCGCGCGGGTGACCTCGCCGGGGTCAAATACATGGGGGCAAAAGACTGGTACCTGGAGGGGGCGAAGTACCTCGTGGAGGCGCAGGGCTCCGACGGCTCCTGGGCGAGTACCGCCTTCATGAACGGGGCGCTTGGCACCAGGGGCGGCGCGGTCCGCGTCGGTGGCGACCTCCGTGATACTTGCTTTGCCCTGCTGTTCCTCAAGAGGGCGATGCTCCGAGGTGCCAAGGGGACGCCCACCGCCGAAGGTGCCATCGACCTGTCCGGAGCGTCCGGGCTGACTGGGGGGGACTACAGCAGCCTCTTCGACGCCGTTTTCGTCCGCTATGCGAGGGCCGAAGCGACGGCGCGGCCGGAGAGGGCGACGGACTTCGTACGGCTCGGGGCCCGTTCGCTGCCGCTTCTCGTCCTCCGGCTCGAAGACCCGAACGAGGAGCTGCGAGAAGCGGCCATCGCGGCGCTGAAGCACTTCACGGGTCTCACCCAAGGGTTCGATCCCAGGGCACCCGAGAACGCCCGTGCCGCCGCGGTGCGCTCCTGGGAGGAGTGGTGGATGGCGCACAAGAGCCGACTCGTGGCGGATGTCGAGGCAGGGAGGTTCCTGGAGAAGTAGGGGTGGAGCCGCCGATGGCGGTTTCCCGGTCGGCAACGGAGTTGTGACCGTGGACACGCACGCCGCGAAGTCGAGGGAACGGAGCATGCAGGACCGCGGCAGGATGGGGACCATGAGGAAGGTCATGGCGGTCCTCGTTCTCCTGTCTCTCGGGACTCCCAGCCCCGCGGCGGAGGTCTCCTTCGGGAAGGACCTGAAGCCGGAGCGGGCCCGCGAGATCCTGATGGAGGTGCGCCCCGGGCTGCTGATGGTGGTGAAAGCAACTCCGGAGGGGCGGGACGCCGCCATCGACGCCTTCTTCCCGAAGGCCGACGGGCTCTGCGAAGGGTGGAAGCGCTTCCGGAACCCCGAGCTCAAGCCCCTGTTCGTCCGCCTGACGGAGGCGTCCGACTGGCACACGCGCCACCGGGCGCTCCTCGCCCTTGAGTACCTCGGGGATCCTGCGAGCCTGCCCGCGGCGTGGAAGCAGCTCCTCCACACCGAGCGGCGGGTCCGTGAGAAGGCGGCCATCGCGTGCATCAAGCTCTGGGACAAGAGGGTCGCGCCGCTCCTCAAGCCCGACTTCCGGAAGGACGTCGAGGAGATGGTAAGGGCCGAGACCGACCTCCATGTCAGGGCCTGCTACGAGGCGTTCCTCCGGCGCATCGACGGCACCCTCCCCGTCGTGCGGATGACGGAGGAGTTCACCGAGAAGGGAGAGGACGGGCTCGTCCTGGCGCCCTACCTCGACGACTGGGAGAACCGCAGGACGCAGGCGCCAGGCTTCGTGAACAAGGTCAACTCCCAACCCGGCACCGCCTCGGCGGCGAAGAGCCCCGTTTCGGCTTCATGGACAGTCCCCGTGCTGGGCTGCGGGAAGGAGGAGGTTCCCGCGGCAGGTCTCCCTCCCTTCGGAGAGGTGGTTCCCGGGGAGCGCATTCATGTCGGCCAGGACTACGCGGCCTGCATGGACGGTGCAGGCTTCTACGCCGTGAGCGACGGCGTCGTGAAGATACTCTGGGCGGGGTGGGACCTGGGGACGACCGTGGGGGTGGAGCACCGCGTCGCGGAGGACGAGATCGGCACCGCCGTCTACCTGTATGGCGGCGACACGGTCTTCGTGAAGCCGGGAGAGCGGGTGAAGAGCGGCCAGCTCCTCGGGACCGTGGGGATGGGGTTCTCGACGGAGAACGGCGGGGTCACCCCTCACCTCCACTTCGCGGTCCACCGCGGGCCGTACGAGGGAGTCCACCTCATCCCCTTCGAGCCGGCGGCGAAGGGACTGCAGACCTGGCTCGACCCGGGGGTCTGGCTTCCCCGGTGGAAGGACGGGCGTCCCCCCGGAACAGAGGAGACCGCGTCGTCGCTCCTGGAGAGGGCTGGCCGACTGCGAAAGGCCGGGTACCCGCGCCGGGCCCTGTGGGTGCTCACAGCCGCGGAGAAGGCGCGGAAGGGGACTCCCTGCGGCGACGAGGTCGGAGCCGCCGCAAAGGCCTGGCGGGAGGATCCGGCCTTCAAGAAGGCCCTGGCGGGGGAGGCGGGAGTGGCGGCGGCCGAGGAGGCCGCGTCGAAGCCCGGCAAGAGCGCCGACCCGAAGGTGAAGAAGACGTGGGAGTCCCTCCTGGCTGCCTACGGGCAGACGGATCTCGGCCCCCGCATCCGCGAGGGGATGGAGCGATAGGCGGCGATCCCAGAGCGCCACCTCGCCCGCTGTCCGCCAGGCAGGGGATGTATCCCTATTTGTGTCCGTAGCATCCGCCCGTTTGTGCCGTGGGGTGCCGCGAGGTTCCCATGGGCTGTCCGGGGGAGGGTCCGCGGGGACGCCGGAACCCCCGCCCGGGGGCCGGTTTGGTGCGTTTACCCCGGGTAGAGTATGGAGCGGGTGAACGGATTCGAACCGTCGACATCCACCTTGGCAAGGTGGCCCCCCCGCTACAATCCCCGGGACCCCGACCCCGGAGGATCCCCATGACCCGCCGCCCCCTCGCCGCCCTCGCCCTCCTCGCCGCCGCCGCGCTCGTCGGGACCGCCCTCGCCGCCCAGGAGGAGGACCCCGCGAAGAGCGCCCGCGACGCCGAGGCCGCCGCCGCGAAGGCCGGCGCGGCCCTCTTCCGCGACGAGGCCCTCGGCACCAACGAGCGCTCCTGCTCCACCTGCCACGACAACCCGAAGAAGCCGGAACTCTCCCTCAGGGGCGTCACGACCCGGTTCCCCCGCTACGACGAGGACGCCGGCCGCGTCATCACCCTCCAGGAGAAGTTCGTCCAGATGCAGGAGCGGTCCCTCAAGGCGAGGAAGACCCTCCCCCTCGGTGACCCGAAGTGGACCGCCCTCGAACTCCACCTCCGGGGACTCAAGTAGCCGTGGCCGGCCGGGGCGGCAGGCGCGCGGCGCGGGATCCCGGGGCTCCGTCCCGGTTCCGCCTCCCCCCCTCGAGGCTCCGCTGGCGCTGCCCCCTCAAGGCGATCCCCGCCGATCCCCCCTCGGGCCCCGAGAACACCGTCGGCCAGGACCGCGCGCTGGAGGCCCTCCGCCTCGGCCTCGACGTCCGCGCCCCCGGCTACAACATCTTCGTCTCCGGCATCTCCGGCACCGGCCGCACCACCACCGTCCTCCACATGGTGAAGGAGCTCGCCCCCTCCTGCCCCGTCCCGCGGGACCGCGCCTACGTCCACAACTTCGCCGCCCCGGAGCGCCCCCGCCTCCTCACCCTCCACGCGGGCCGCGCCTCGGAGCTGCGCCGCGACCTCGAGGAGCTCGGGGCGCTCCTCCGGCGGATCCTCCCCGCCTCCCTCGAGGACCGGGAGTTCCACCGCCGCCGGGACGAGATCCTCCGCAGGGCGGCGGCGGAGGAGAAGCGCCTGCTCGAGGAGTTCCGCGCCCCGCTCGCCGCCGCCGGCTTCGCCCTCCTGGAGATCTCCGGCGAGGGGGTCAAGCGCCTGGAGATCCACCCCCTCGTCGACGGCGAGCCCGTGCCCCCCGACCGCTGGAGGGACCTGGCCGCGGAGGGGAGGATCCCGAGGGAGGCCTTCGAGGCCGGGGAGGCGAAGCTCCTGGAGCTGCGCCGCGAGCTCGCCCAGGTCCTCCGCCGGGACCGCGAGATCGCCCGGGACATGAACCGGGAGGTCGGCGCCGTCCTCCAGGAGGCGGTCCGGGGGGCGCTGGCGGGGGCCTTCGAGGACCTGCGCGCCCGCTGGACCGAGGCCTCCGTCCGATCCCACCTCGCGGCGGTGGAGGCGGACGTCCTCGAGCACATCGTCCCCCTCGCGCGGGAGGCGGCGGGAGGGGAGGACGAGGGCGAGGGGCGCCTCCGCCTCTACGGCGTCCACGTGCTGGTGGATCGCCGGGGACTGCGGGGCTGCCCCGTCGTCCACGAGACGGCCCCCACCGTGGCGGGCCTCTTCGGGAACGTGGAGCGCCGGCCCGTGGGGCCCGGCGTGTTCGTCGCGGACCACACCACGATCCGGGCGGGCTCCCTCCTGGAGGCCGACGGGGGCTTCATCGTCCTCTCCGCCGAGGACGTCTTCGCGGATCCCGAGGTCGCCCGCCACTTCCGGCGCGTCCTCAAGCACCGCCGCCTCGAGATCCGCTCCGTGGACGGATCCCAGGGGGCGCCGGGGCCGGGCCTCGCGCCGGAGGCCATCGACCTCGACGTGAAGGTGATCCTCGTCGGGGACTGGCGGGCCTACGAGCTCCTCTACCGCGCGAGCCACGAGTTCGCCGAGACCTTCCGCGTGAAGGCGGACTTCGAGCCGGACATGGACGTGTCGCTGCGCAACCTCCGCCACTTCCTGAGGGTCGCCGGCCGCATCGCGCGCAAGGCGGGGGCGCTCCCCGTGTCGCGGGAGGGGTACGCCGCCATCGCCGAGGAGGGGGTCCGCTCCTCCGGCAGGCAGGGGAAGATCACCGCGCGGTTCAGCGACGTGGGGGAGGTCCTCCGCGAGGCCGACTACTGGGCACGGCGGGAGGGCGCGAAGGAGATCGGCGGGCCCCACGTGCTCCGCGCCGTGGACCGGATGGCTGAGCGGAGCCGGCTCACCGAGCGGCGCATCCAGGACCTCATCGACCGGGAGATCCTCCTCATCGAGACCTCGGGCTCCCGCGTGGGGCGGGTCAACGGCCTCTCGGTCTACGACCTCGGCTACTACGCCTTCGGCAAGCCCACGGTGATCACCGCCTCCACGGGCGTCGGACTCGCCGGCATCATCAACGTGGAGCGCGAGGCGCGGCTGTCGGGGGGCATCTACGACAAGGGGGTCCTCATCATCGCCGGCTGGCTGCGGCGGACCTTCGCGCAGAACCGCCCCCTCTCGCTGACGGCCTCGGTCTGCTTCGAGCAGTCCTACGCCGGGGTGGACGGGGACAGCGCCAGCGTGGCGGAGGTGGCGGCCCTGGTCTCGGAGCTGTCCGGGGTCCCGGTGGACCAGGGCGTCGCGGTGACGGGGTCCCTCAACCAGCACGGGTACGTCCAGCCCATCGGGGGCGTGAACGAGAAGATCGAGGGGTTCTTCGAGGTCTGCGGCCGCCGCGGGCTCACGGGGACGCAGGGGGTCGTGATCCCGCGGGCCAACGCCGGGGACCTCATGCTCTCCCCGGCGGTCGTGGAGGCCTGCGCGGCGGGGCGGTTCTCGGTCTGGGCGGTCGCCCGCGTCGAGGAGGCGCTGACCCTCCTGCTCGGGAGCGACCCGGGCCGGCAGCGCGCCGACGGGACCTGGCCCGCGGAGTCCCTCTTCGGGAGGGTCGACGCGCGCCTGCGCGACTATGCGGCGCGGCTCGGGGGGAGCGAGGACTGGCGGCCCGTGGACGGGACCCGGTCGGCGGGCGGACGGGCGCCCGGGGAGCCGCCGGCGGGGCCCTTCGAGGAGGCCCCGGGCTAGGCCGGGCGGGAGCGACCATGGCGGAGGCGTCGCGGGCGGCGGAGGCGCGGAGGGCGCTGGAGGACCGGTTCCTGGACTCCTGGAGCGGGGTCTCCGCCCTCTGGGGGGTGAGCCCGACCTTCGGGAGGATCCACGGGCTCCTCCTGCTCTCCCCGCGGCCCCTGGACGCCGGCTCCATCCGGGGCCGCCTCGGGGTGAGCCACGGCTCCTGCTCCACGGGGCTCAACACGCTCGTCTCCTGGGGCGTGATCCGCCGGGTGCGCCCCCCCGGGCGCCGCTCCTGCTTCTACGCCCCGGAGAGGGACCCCTGGACCTGGTTCCGCGCCTGCGTGCGGGAGCGGCGGCGGCGGGAGATCGGTCCGCTGCTCGAGGCCCTGAGGGAGGCCCGGTCCTTCGCCGAGGCCTCCGCGGCGGAGGAGCGGGAGCTCCGGACCCCGGGCCACCGGGACCTGGCCGGCGCCCGCGACCGGGTGCGGGAGTTCACGGGGGTCCTGGAGGAGTTCGCGGGGATCGTGGACGCCTTCCTCGCCGCCGGGGGCCCGCCGCGGCGCGGGCGCTCCCGGTGAGCCCGCGCGCCGCGGGGGCCGCGCGGGGGACGCTGCTCGC
>JAKLKS010000259.1 GCA_023150535.1 Planctomycetota bacterium | reverse complement strand
TGGCCTCGATGGAGCCGGCGTCGGGATCCAGGAGGACCTCGACGGCGTGGGCGGCGACGGCGGGGCCGGCCTCGCCGGCGGGGGCGGCCGCCGGGGAGGCGGCGAGCGTGCAGAGGAGGAGCGCGAGCGCGGCGGGGGTTGCCCTTGCCATGGCGGCATTGTAGGAGACGGGAGGGCCGGAGTCCCGTGGAGACCGGCGGGAGGCGCGAGGGGGAGCGGGGAGGAGGCGGGGGGGGAGCGGGGGGCCGCGGGGGGGAGGAGCGGGAAAGTGTATCTTGATCTGATACTCTCGGTGGGTCCCGGGCCCCCCCCCGAATCGAAGAGCCCCGCGGGCTCGCGCCCGCGGGGCTCCTGTAGCGGTCGGTTCGCGGCGTCCCTACTCGACGGGGACGACGTTCGCGGCGCGGAGGCCCTTCTCGCCCTGCTCGACGTCGAAGGTGACCTTCTGGCCGTCCTTCAGGGTCTTGAAGCCACCCGCCTGGATCGCGGAGAAGTGGCAGAAGAGATCCTTGCCGTCCTCACCCGTGATGAAACCGAAACCCTTCTGATCCGAGAACCACTTCACCGTTCCTGCAGCCATCTGTGCAACCTCCTGAAACGCCTCCCCGCGCCCGAGGGCCGGAGAGGACAAAAGAAAAACCGCGTCCCGCCGGAGCGGGAAGCGGTGTCGTTGAGAGTCAGAACAGTTCCAACCTGATCAGCGACGGGTCCACGGTAGCACCCCCCGCCCCGGGGCCGGCATGGATAACGGGGAGGAATCCGGATTTCCGGTGACGCAGAACGCCGCTCCCGGGCCCCGGAGGTCCACGATGGGGGGGAACGAAAGGAGCACCCATGGAACCCTCCACCTCCGGGACCGGCCGGGACGCCCGGGACACCGCCGACGCCGCCGCCGCCACGAAGAAGCTCGCCGACAGGAAGGCGGGAAGGACCGCCCCCCCGAAGGCCGCCAGGACGCGGGCCCCGAAACCCCCCGCGCGGGTGAGGATCATCTGGGGCGTCGGCCAGCCGGGGGCCGCCCCCCTCGCCACCTTCCCCTACAAGGAGCGGGGCGCCGCCGACGCCGACGCGGTCCGCCGCGGGAAGGGCTGCGTGGTCCGTCCGCTGCGCGTCCCGATGGAGTAGCGGCGCCGGGTCCCCGGTTCCGGCCCCCCCTCACCCCGCCAGCCGCACCTCGCCGAACTTCTCGAGGTAGTAGCGGAAGGAGAGGCTCCCGGTTCCCGGGCGCACCCCGAGGAGGAGCCGCACCCGCAGCGGCCCCGCGTACTTCATGCCCTCGTCGGGCCCGAAGGCGCCGGACTCCCCCTCGACCTCGACCTCCCGGACCTCGCAGGCGCCGTCGTCGGTGTCCTCGGGGGAGACCTCCGGGGGGGCGAGCCGGATCTCCCCCGGCTCCCAGTGGCGGAAGGGGCCCGCCGCCTCCCCCGCGGGAGCGATGGTCGCCTCGAGGCGGAACCAGCGCCGCTCCACGGGGGGCTCCCCCGGTTCCGCCGCGGCCCCCTCCTCCCCCTCCGCGGGCGGCGGCGGCGCGGGGCAGGGGGCGAGGGAGTGGACGGTGGCCGTGGCCCCGCGCAGGACCGCCCCCTTCGCCCGGAAGGGGGCCATGAAGAGCTGCCTGAGGAGCCACCCCCCGAGGGACTTCGCCAGGAGGTAGAGGGCCACGGGCACGGCGAGCAGCGCCCACCAGCCCAGGAACTCCCAGGCGAGCAGGCTGCCGCCCACGAGGGCGGCCAGCAGCAGGAGGACGGCGATCCGGACCATGGTCCCCTCCGACGGTTCCCCGGGGCCGGGGGCCCGCGCCTCCCGGCCCCCACCTTGTCGGAGGGGGGCGGGGGCCTTGCACCGGCCCATCCGGCCGGTCTACAGCGTGCCCTGGACCGTCCGCACCAGGGGGAGGGAGAGGTGGTAGTCGTGGTGGCGGAAGATCCCCGAGAGCCGCGGGGCGATCCGCTCCTCCGCCCGGGGCTCGGCGAGGTAGCCGAGGGCGGCCGTCGCGAAGGCCCTCTCCTCCCAGCCGCGGGACTCGAGGAGCGGCCGGAGGTGCTTCACCGTCCCGGCGTCGCCGATGATGCCGATGGCCTGGACCGCGGCGCCGCGGAGGAAGAACCGCGCGCTCTCCGCCTCCTGGAACGCGACCTTCCCCGCGAGGACGTCCACCAGGAGGCGCGCCTCCTCGGCGCCCCCCACGAGGCCGAGGGCGAGCGCGGCGGTCCGCGCCACGTCGGCCGGGGGCCGGCCGTCCCCGGCGAGGGAGGCCGACAGCTCGGCCGCCGCGCCCGGGGTCGCGGCCATGGCCATGGACAGGCCGGCGTAGGCGCGCACGTCCGACCCGGAGGAGCGGCTCGAGAAGAGGCCCGAGAGCGTGCGGCCGGTCTCCGGCCCGCCGGAACCCGCGAGCCCGAGGGCGAGGACCACGGAGGAGGCGACGTGGCCGTCGTACCTCCGGAGGTCGCCCGCCTTCTCCAGGAGCGCTTCCTCCCCCCCGCCGGAACCCATCCCCGCGAGGGACAGGGTCCCCGCCTGGGCGAGCCAGCGGTCCCGGCGGAAGCCGTCGGAGGCCTTCGCCAGCTCCTCCCCGGCGACGGCGTACTCGCGGGAGGAGGGGCCGGTGCGCGCGGCGATGCGGCCGAGGGAGTGGGCGGCGTAGCAGCGGCCGTAGGGTTCCGGCTTCCCGAGCCCCTCGGCGACCAGGGCCTGCACGGCGGCCATGTCGTCGAAGGACCCGAGCGCGAGCAGCGCCGAGGGGCGCGCCTCGGCCCGCCCGGCCTGGAGGGAGGCGAGGAGGATCCTCAGGGCCGCCCGGCGGACCTTCGGATCCCCGTGGGCCCCGAACTTCCCGAGGGCGTGGAGCGTGAAGCAGCGCGCCCCGGCGGTCGCCCCCCGGGAGGCGAGGGTCCTCTCGAAGAGGGGGAGCGCGCCCCCGTCGCCGAGCATGCCGAGGGCCGCGGCGGCCGCGGCCGCCTCCTCCTCCATGCCCGCCCGGGCCGAGGCGGCGCCGTAGAGGGCGCGCAGGGGGTCCAGCGCGTCCCCGGGGCGGCCGAGGAGCCCGAGGCCGAGGGCGGCGAAGGAGGCCCGGCGCTCCCGGCGGTCGCGGGGCGGGGAGGCGAGGGCGCGGAGGAGGATCGGCTGCGCCTCGGCGTGGCCCGAGAGCCCGAGGGCCAGCAGGGCGTCCTCGCGGACCGCCGGGTCGGGGTCGGTCTCGGCGAGGCGCCGCAGGTGGGGGATCGCCTCGCGGAAGCCGCTCTTGCCGATGGCGATGGCGGCCGCGTCCCGGACGTGGGAATCGGGGTCGAGGATCCGCCCGAGGGCGAGGTCGAAGGCCTCGCGGCGGTCCCTCTCGCCGAGCGGCGTGCGGTCGGCCGCCGGCGCCGGCTGGGTGGAGAGGAGGAAGGTGCTCGTCCCCGGCGGGGAGAGCCGGGGCGCGGGGCGCCGCGCCATCACCGACGCGAGGTACTCCTCGCGCGCCCCCTCGAAGTAGAAGGGCCAGATGCGGTCCTTGTCGTCCTGGGCCGGCCTGCGGCCGCCGAGGGAGGAGGAGGAGGGGGCGCCCGCGGAGGGCGCGCCCTCGGAGCCGCCCGGCGCGTCGCCGTCCCCTCCGGAGTCCTCCGCGCCCCCGGCATCGGGGGAGCCGCCGGTGTCGGGGCCGGAGGGGGGCGGTTCCCCGGACCCCTCGCCGCCGCCTCCCTCGCCGGCGGGCCCCCTGTACTCCCCGCCGTGGGGCGGAGGAGGCTGGTCCTCGCCGGAACCGGAATCCCCGGAGGAGGTCCCCTCCGCGGGCTCGCCGGTGGAGCCGTCGCCTTCGCCCGAACCCTCCGAGGAGGGGGTGGATCCGGAGCCGGAGGCGCCCCCGGCGTCCCCGGCCTCCGGGGCGGTCTTCTTCGCGTCCTCGCGCAGGACGTAGAGGTCGCCCGGTCCGCGGTAGTTCCCGCCGAGGCGATCGGCCCGGGCGCCGGGGGCGGCGCCCCAGGCGAGGGCGACGGCGAGGGCGGCGAGGGAGAGGAGGAGTCGACGGTTCATGGAGGCCTCCAGTTGCCGGTTCCGCGGGGGGTGGTCGCACACGCCATGCCGACCGGGTGCCGCGGGCGGAGGAGCCCGGGGGCGCCTCCACTCCTGGAAACGCCGTTCCCGGCGGGGCGGGCGCGGGATTCCCGCGGGGCCCCGCCGTCACCGGGCGGGAACGTGACGGGGGTCGGGCCCGGCGGCGGCGGGAGCGCCGGGCGGGCGGCCTAGAAGTCCACGAGGACCGGGTCCCCGCCGTTGAAGGAGGGGTCGGGGTCCCCGTTGCGATCGAGGCGGAGGACCCCCATGTCGGAGGAGCCCCCTCCCTGGGCGTCCCCGGCCAGGAGGACCGTCCCCTTCCTCCCGAGGAGCATCCGCCGCCCGTAGTCGAGGCCCGTGGGGGAGGAGGTGAACCGCCCCCCCGTCCCGAAGGTGTCGTCGAGGCCGCCCGCGGCGGTCAGCCGCGCCGCGGCGAAGGCCCCTGTGAGGCCCGTCGAGAACCCGCCCGCGTGGATCCTCCCCTTCGAGTCGAGGGCGACGGAGCGGGCGGTGGCCGTCGTGGTGTCGGGGAAGGCGACGGTGGCCTTCCCGTCCCCGTCGAAGGTCGCGTCGGGCGCGCCGTCCTTCAGGAGGCGGGCGATGGCGAAGGCGCCGCCGCTGCTGGTGGTCCCGGCGAGGACCAGGGTCCCCTTCTTCCCGGGAGCCAGCGCGTGGGAGGCGTCGGCCCCGCCGAAGTCGACGGTCGCGATGCCGTCCCCGCCGAAGGACGGGTCGAGGTCCCCGGAATCGTCGAGGCGCAGCGCGATGAAGTCGTTGACGAGGTTGGAGGTGCCGACGACGGTGATGAACCCCTTCCTGTCCACGATCAGCGCGCTCGCGTAGTCGAAGCCGCCGAAGTCGCGGAGGAACCTCCCTCCCTCGGCGAAGGTCGCGTCCAGGACCCCCTCGGGGGTGAAGCGGGCGACGGCCCAGTGGAAGTTCCCCTCCGGGTTCGCCCATCCGCAGACGAGGATGCGCCCCTTCCGGTCCACGGCCACGGCGAAGGGGGCGTCGTTGGGGCCGCCCATGTCGGCGACGACCTTCCCCCCGGTCCCGAAGGAGGGGTCGAGGGAGCCGTCCGGCTTCAGGCGCGCGACCACCCAGTCGTAGGAGCCGGAGGCGTTGCTGCCCCCGGCCACCATGATCCGCTTCCTCCGGTCCACGGCGGCGGCGAGGCCCTCGTCGGTGCCGCCGAGGTCCATCACCACGCGCCCCCCCTCGCCGAAGGAGGGGTCGAGGGAGCCGTCGGCCGCCAGGCGGGCGACGGCCCAGTCGGTGGTGCCGCCGGCGTCGGTCTCCCCCACGAGGATCGCCTTCCCGTCCTTCTGGAGGGCGGCCCCGGCGAGGGAATCCTCCGCGGCGGCGGCGGCCGCGGGACGGGGGCCGGCGGCGAGCAGCGCGGCGAGGAGGGCGAGGAGGGGGATGCGGTGGATCATGGGGGGGCTCCGGGGGAATCACCGGAGGATACCACCGGCAGGGCGGGGACGAAGGGCCGCGGGAGGGGCGAGGAGAGGGGGATCCTCGCTGTTTCGTGTGGGTACTCCCATTCCCTCCGGGCATCGGGTCCGCCCCTGCTCCACGGACTCGCGCCG
>JAKLKS010000258.1 GCA_023150535.1 Planctomycetota bacterium | reverse complement strand
GGCGAGGCCCGCGGCGTGGACGCGGGGGACCACGAGCAGGTGCCCGGGGTTCACGGGGTGGAGGTCGGCGAAGGCGATGACGCGCTCGTCGCGGTGGACGAAGCTCGCCGGCCGCTCCCCGGCGACGATCCCGCAGAAGACGCAGTCCATGGGCGCACCTCCCCCGGCAGTCTACCCGCGGGCCGGTACGGGGGATCCCGGCGGGACTACAATGGGTGCGTCCCGGCAGGAGGCTCCCATGGCGAAGACCGTGGCCGGACCATCCCACGCGCTCCCCGGGTTCGGCGGCTCCCTGCGGCGGCGGCCGGCGCTCCGGGCCGCGGCGGCCCTCCTCCTGGCGACGCTCCTCGCCGGTACCGCCCTCCTCCTGGCGTTCCCGGGCATCGCGGCCCCCGGAGGCCCCGACTCCCGCACGGCGCGGGAGGCCTGCGCCCGGAACCTCCGGGCCGCGGGGGGGGTCCTCGTCCAGCGGGCGACCATGAAGGGCCCTCCGGGGGGCGCGGTCGCCCTCCCGCGGGTGACGGTGAACGGGAACGCGCCCCGGGACGGCGATGCGTCCCTCCTCTGCCCGCTCGATCCGGCGCGGGCGGGCGCCGGGGGCACGGGCCGGTCCGGCCCGCTCCTCCCCGGCTACGCGGTCCGGGACCTCGCCCGGTTCCCCGCGGGCGGTTCCGGGGCGGGGCGGGTGCCCCTCGCGATCTGCCCCTGGCACCCCGACGGCGCGACCGCGCTCTTCGACGACGGCTCCGTCGGCTTCCTCGACCGGGAGGCGCTGGGGCTGCGGCCCGGGGAGCCCCTCGTCACGGGGCCCGGGGCCCGGAGCGCGTACCTGCGGCAGTTCCTCCCCCCCGTCCGGTAGGTGGCACGCCGGCGCGGCGGGGCCGGGGCCGGCGTCACTTCCCGGCGCGCTTCTTCGCGGCCCTCTCCCGGTTCCGGGTCTCGGCGGCCCGCACCAGGGCCCCGGGGTTCTTCACGTACATCTCCAGGAACCCGCAGTCGCCGCAGACCCGCGCCTCGACCTTGTTGGTCACCGCCGAGTTGAAGAGGAGGGCGCCGGGCTTCCGGTCGACCTGGACCGTGAGGGCGAGCGGGACGTTGTAGTCGGCGCGGTCGATGACCCGGACCTCCTCGACCAGGGCGTTCGAACCGCACTTCATGCAGGGCATGGAGAGCCTCCCCGTGGGTGGTGAGGCCCATGGTAAGCGGGGACCGGAGGGGGGGGAAGCACGGAGGAGGTCCGCGCAGGGAGCCGGAGTGCCCCCCCGTCGCCCGTCCCCGCGCCGAGCCGGGATATAGTATCATAGTATGATACACGTTAGGGCCCCTTCCCCCCCGGGGCTCCTCCGCTACAATCCCCCCGACCCCAGGGAGGCCCGGCCATGGCGACCGTGAAGTCCACGATGAAGCGTCCCGCCGCGAAGGCGGGGAAGGCCCCGAAGGCGGGCAAGGCGGCGAAGACCCCCGCACCCCGGATGACGCTCGCCGAGGTGATGCGGGAGCTCGAGAAGGCGGGTTCCGCGCAGACCCGCAAGACCTACGCCCGCCACGGGGCCGCGGAACCGATGTTCGGGGTCTCCTTCGCCTTCCTGAAGACCCTGTCGAAGCGGATCCGCGTCGACCACGAGCTGGCGCTGGCCCTCTGGGACACCGGCAACTTCGACGCCCGGAACCTGGCCGTGAGGGTCGTCGATCCCGCCGCGATGTCCTCCTCCGACCTCGACCGCTGGGCCCGCGAGAACGGGGTCCGCATGTGCGGCCTCTACGTGGCGGCGCTGGCCGTCGAGGGGCCCCACGCCGCGGCGAAGGCCCCGCTCTGGCTCGCCTCGAAGGACGAGGTGCTGCGCCGCACGGGCTGGGGGCTGGTCGCCCAGATGGCGATGCGGGACGAGGAAACGCCGGATTCCTGGTTCGGGGAGCGGCTCGCGGCCATCGAGAAGTCGATCCACGCCGCCCCCAACTACGAGCGGGAGGCGATGAACCAGGCGCTCATCTCCATCGGCGGCCGCAGCCCCGCGCTGCGGAAGGCCGCCCTGGCCGCCGCCCGGCGCATCGGGAAGGTGGAGGTGGACCACGGCGACACCTCCTGCAAGACCCCCGACGCCGCGGCCTCCATCGAGAAGATGTGGGCCCACGCGGCGGCGAAGAAGGCCGCCTCGCCCGCGGCCCAGGAGCGGGAACGGGAGTCGCCGCGCACCCGCTGCTGAGGGGGCGGGAGGGGGAGGGGGCCATGGCGGAGCCGAAGGACGCGCCGTCGGAAGGGACGCGGGTGCTCCTCTGCGCCGCCGACCCCGGACTGCGCCGTTCCATCGAGGAGCACCTGCGGGGGAGCGGGATTCCCGTGGACGCGGTCGCGGACGGGAAGTCCGCCCTCGACCGGGTTCGGGGAGAGGACCACGGGGTCGTCCTGGCCGCCCTGCGCCTCGATGGGATGACCGGTCTCGAGTTCCTCGACGGAGCGAAGTCCCTCCGGCCGGGGGTCCTCGTCGCGACGGTCGTGGAGAAGGAGGAGATGGAGACGGCCGTCGAGTCGATCCGCCGCGGAGCCTGGGACGTCCTCCGGGCCCCCGTCTCCCGGGACTCCCTGCTCGCGGTCATCCGCAACGCCGCCGAGGAGCGGCGGCGGCGGGCCGCCGCCGACCGCGGCCGCGTCCCCGCCGAGGAGGCCCTGCGGCGGATGCTCAAGAGCCAGTACCACGCGGCGCTGGCGATGCTGCGGGAGGCGGTGGAGCGCTGCCCCGACGCGCTCTGGGACGACCCGGCCCACACCAACCGCACCTGGCAGATCGCCTACCACGCGCTGTTCTTCGCCCGGTACTACGGCGGCCCCGACGAGCGGTTCGACGACTTCTGGGAGGGCCACCGGAGCGACACCCGGAATCCCGACGGGATCCCCGGCCCGCCGGAGCCCTCGGACCCCCGGCCGCACCTGCCGGACCCCTACACGAAGGCCGAGGTGCTCGCCTTCTGGGAGCGCTGCAACGCCGGCGTGGACGCCGCCGTGGACGCGCTGGACCTCGAGGCCCCGCAGTGCGGCTTCCCCTGGTACCCGATCCCGAAGCTCGAGCACCAGCTCGTCAACCTCCGCCACATCCAGCACCACGCCGGTCAGATCTCCGAGCGCCTCCGCAGCGGGGCGGACATCGGCATCGCCTGGGCCGGGGCGCGGCGGCGGTAGGAAGGCCTCCTCACTCCCCTTCGAGGACGGCCACGTAGTGGGGGCCCTTCCCCCCGAAGGTCCTCCGCACCCGCCAGCCCGTGCCGGCGAGGAGGGACCGCAACTCGCCGCGGGACAGGAACAGGTAGTCGAACCAGGGCCCCGCGGCGTCCCGGAACCGGACCCGAATGCGGACCTGGCCCGCCATGCGGCCCCGCCGGAGGTTGCGGCGGTGGTAGGCGAGGTGGACCGGGTCCTCGGTCGCGTGGGGGTCCAGCGTCCCGGCCAGGATCAGCGCGCCGTCCCGGCAGATCCGGCGGAGGACGCGCAGGAGGCGGCGGGCCTTCGCCCGGCCGCCCAGGAGGCCGAGGTTGTTGCCGAACAGGACGACCGTGTCGAAGGTCCCGTCGGGGAACCGCCCGACCTCTTCGATCGGGCGGAGCACCGTCCGCTTCACGCCCCGGCGGCGGCAGACCTCGAGCGCGAGGGGGGAGTTGTCGATGGCGGTGACCTCGAGCCCCCGCCCCTGGAGGTGGAGGGCCACCCGTCCCGCGCCGGAGCCGACGTCGAGGACCCGCCCGCGGGCGAGCCGGATCGCGCGGCGCTCGCAGGCCGGCCACCGCGGGTGGGGGGCGAAATAGGCGGCGGCCCCGTCGTGCGCCTCGATGAAACCGTCGTCGCGCTCGATGATCTCGAGGGGGGCCCGGCCGTCGAGGGCGGCGAGGACCTCGCGGCCGAAGGCGTCGGCCGCGCCGGCGGGGGTGCGTCTCCTGGTCTTCATCTCCGTCGTCTCCGGGGGGGCCGGTCTCCCGGCATGCTACGCCGGGACCGGCCGCCTCCTCTCGTCCTTGCGGGTGCGAAAGGGCGTGGTCGAGGGGAGGGCGGAAGGAGGCGGGGTGCGGGGATGGAAGCGGGAGGGGGACGGCGCTTAGGATGCCGCGCCCCCGGCCGCTTCGCGGGGGCACCCCGGTCGGGGGAAGGGAGGCCTCCATGCCCGACGCGAGCGAACGCATCGACGCCCTGGTGGCGGGGCTCCCGGACGGCCGCGGGGAGACGCTCGCGGCCCTGCGCCGGACCCTCCTCGCGGCGGACCCGGCCCTCGTCGAGGAGTGGAAATGGCGGGGGGCCCCCGTCTGGTCCCGCGGCGGGATCGTCTGCGTGGCCGCCGTCCTCGAGGACAGGGTGAAGGTGACCTTCCCCCGGGGGGCCGGACTCCCCGATCCGGACCGGCTGTTCAACAACGGCCTCGGGGGCGGACGCTGGCGCGCCGTCGACCTCCGCCCCGGGGACCGGATCCCGAAGCGGGCGTGGACGCGGCTGGTCCGCGCCGCGGTGGCCCTCAACCTGTCGAAGGCGGCGCCCTCCGGCCGGGGCGGGCGGTCCCGCGCGACCGGCGGGAAGGCCCCCGGGCCGGCCGCGAAGCCGGTCCTCCTCTCCGGCGGCAACCCGCAGATCCCGAAGGGGGACGGCGACGGCCCGGTGCAGGCCTACCTCGCCGCCCTCCCGGCCTGGAAGCGCGCCGTCGGGCGCCGCCTCGACGCGCTCGTCGTCCGCACCGTGCCCGGGGTGCGGAAGGCGGTGCGCTGGAACTCCCCCTTCTACGGCGTCGAGGGGCGGGGCTGGTTCCTCTCCTTCCACGCCATCGCGAGGTACGTGAAGGTGGCCTTCTTCAAGGGCGCCTCGCTGCGCCCCCTCCCTCCCGTCGCGTCCAAGGTCCCGGGCGTGCGGTACCTCCACGTCCACGAGGGGGAGTGGCCGGACGACGATCTCCTGGCGGACTGGATCCGCCAGGCGGCGGCGCTGCCGGGCGAGGACCTCTTCTAGGAGGTCCGACGCGTTGCGCCCCCCGGATCCCCCCGGCGGCGGGGGCGCCCCCGGCCCCCCTCAGCGCGGCTTCTCGAACACCTGGAAGGAGTGGGTCGGGAGGAGGTCGAGGTCCTCCCTGCACCGCAGCCCCGCCCCCTCCGCCAGTTCCCGGATCCGCGCGGGGGGGAGGCGCAGCCGCCCCGGCGGGCCCATGCCGGTCGGCTTCGGGAGCCAGTCGAGGATCGCCAGGCGCCCGCCGGGGGCGAGGCCCCCGGCCATGCGGGCGACGAAGCGGGGGGCGTCGGCGGGCTCGACCTCGTAGAGGGTGTTGGCGCAGAGCACGAGGTCGAGGGCGTCGCCGGGTTCCAGTGGCCGGTCCGGCTCCGTCCGGCGCAGCGTGACGCGGCCCCTCGCGGCTGGGTCGAGGCGCCGGGCGAGGAGGTCGAGCATCCCCTGCTGGACGTCCACCGCCAGCACCGTCCCGCCGGGGGCCGAGGCGCGGAGCAGGCGGTCCGTGAAGTAGCCCGTGCCGCAGCCGACGTCCCCGATGCGCATCCCCGGACGGATCCCGAGCGCGGCGACGACGGCGTCGGGGCGCTGCCAGGCGTCCCGCTCCGGGTCGTCGAGGAGGGCCGCGTTCTCCAGGGGGAAGACCCGGGGGCCGGGCGCGGCCGCGGGCGGGGCGGGCGGCGGGGCGGGCGCGGGCTCCGGCGGGCC
>JAKLKS010000257.1 GCA_023150535.1 Planctomycetota bacterium | reverse complement strand
GACGGGACACGGGACCCCGCGCCGCCGGAGGCGGCGCGAGTCCGTGGAGCAGGGGCGGACCCGATGCCCGGAGGGAACGGGAGTACCCACACGAAACAGCGGGGATCCCGCCCCCGCTCCCCCCTCCACAAATCTTGAAGGCGGGCGCCGCGGGCCTTAGTCTCAGCCGCTTTACCCTGCGTCCGGCGGGGGGATTCCCCGCCCGGGCCCGGGGCCGTACCGGCTCCCGACACCGAGACTGGAGAGGACACCATGGCGCTCCCCGCCACCCGCCGCCGCAACATCGGCATCATGGCCCACATCGACGCCGGCAAGACCACGGTCACCGAGCGGATCCTGTTCTACTCCGGCCGGATCCGGAAGGTGGGCGAGGTCCACGACGGCGAGACGACCATGGACTTCATGGAGGAGGAGCGCGCCCGCGGCATCACCATCATGTCGGCCGCCACCTACCTCCAGTGGCAGGACCAGATGATCACCCTCATCGACACCCCCGGCCACGTGGACTTCACGGTCGAGGTGGAGCGCTCGCTCCGCGTGCTCGACGGCGCCGTGGCGGTCTTCGACGCCGTGAGCGGCGTGGAGGCCCAGTCCGAGACCGTGTGGCGCCAGGCCACCAAGTACTCCGTCCCGAGGCTCTGCTTCATCAACAAGATGGACCGCATGGGCGCGAACTTCGCCGCCTCCGTGGCGGACATCCGGGCCAAGCTCGTCGAGCCGGTGCCGGTCCCCGTGCAGCTCCCCATCGGGTCCGAGGCCGCCTTCGCCGGCGTGGTGGACCTCGTCGAGATGAAGGCCGTGATGTTCAACGACGAGAAGGGCTTCTCCGTGGTCGACATCCCCCCGGAGATGAAGGAGGCCGCCGCCGCCGCCCGCGAGAAGCTCGTCGAGGACGTCTCCGACGTGTCCGACGTCGTCCTGGAGAAGTTCCTCCACGGCGACGAGATCACCCCGGCGGAGCTCCGCGCCGCGATCCGCGCCGGGACCATCAAGGGCACCATCGCCCCGGTCCTCACCGGCTCCGCCCTCAAGAACAAGGGCGTGCAGGCCCTGCTGGACGCGGTCTGCTGGTACCTCCCCGCCCCCGAGGAGCTCCCCCCGGTCAAGGGGGTGCGCCCGCGGACCGAGGAGCACGTCGAGTGCCCCGCCGACCCCTCGCTCCCCCCCGCCGTCCTGGCCTTCAAGACCGTGGGGGACCCCAACGGGGACCTCACCTTCGTCCGCATCTACTCCGGCACCGTCCAGCAGGGCATGAAGCTCTGGAACCCGGGCCGCAACCGGGAGGAGCGGGTGGGCCGCATCGTCCGCATGCACGCCGACAAGCGCGAGGCCCTCGACAGCGCCGTGGCCGGCGACATCGTCGCCTTCGTGGGGCTCAAGTTCACCATCACGGGCGACACCCTCTGCGACGACGACAGGCCCGTCGTGCTCGAGTCCATGGACTTCCCCGACGCCGTCATCTCCATGTCCGTCGAGCCGAAGACGCGCGGCGACCGGGACAAGCTGAACGAGGCCATGGCCCAGATCGCCAAGGAGGACCCCACGTTCCGCCGCCACACCGACTCGGAGACCGGCGAGACCATCATCTCGGGCATGGGCGAGCTGCACCTCGAGATCGTCGTCTCCCGCCTCAAGTCTGAGCACAAGGTGGAGGCGGTGGTCGGCCGCCCGCGGGTCGCCTACCGCCAGACGCTGGCCGCCCCCGTGGACGCCGAGGGCCGCCACGTCAAGCAGACCGGCGGCCACGGCCAGTTCGGCGTCGCGCGGGTCCGGTTCGAGCCGCTGGTCGGGTCCAGCGAGGTCGAGTTCGAGAACGACATCGTCGGCGGCGCCATCCCGAAGGAGTACATCCCCGCCATCGAGGACGGCATCCGCGCCTACTGCACCGAGGGCGGCGACCTGCGGTTCCCCTTCGTGGGCCTCAAGGCCGTCCTCCACGACGGCAAGTACCACGACGTGGACTCGAGCGAGCTGGCCTTCGTCGCCGCCGGCAAGCTCGCCATCCGGACCGCCGTGGAGAAGGTCGGCACCACGATCCTCGAGCCCATCATGCGCTTCGAGGTGACGGTCCCCGAGGAGTTCACCGGTCCCGTCATGGGCGACCTCAACCGCCGCCGCGCCGTCGTGAGCGAGAACATCGAGAAGGCCGGCGCGAAGATCATCCGGGGGAAGGTCCCCATCGCCGAGATGTTCCAGTACTCCACGACCCTCCGGTCCATGACCCAGGGCCGCGGCAACTTCTCGCTGGAGCCCTGCGAGTACGCCGCCGTCCCGCAGTCCATCGCGAAGAAGGTCGTGGAGGAGCGCGTCGCGCAGCGCAAGGCCCAGCAGGCCGCCAAATAGCGTCCGCCGGGGGCGGGGGGGGGGACTAGAATCCCCCCCACCATGGCCCGCACCGTCCTCGTCCAGCAGACGCCCGGCACCGCCCCCGTGCGGATCCCCCTCGACGGGGACGTGGTGATCGGGCGGGAGGCGGACTGCAGGGTGATCCTCCAGGACGACCTGGTCAGCCGCCACCACGCCCGCGTGTCCCTCCACCAGGGGCGCGTCCTCGTGAAGGACCTCGGGAGCACCAACGGGACCACCGTGGCCGGGGCCCGCATCAAGGAGCAGATCCTCAAGCCGGGCCAGTCCTTCACCGTCGGCCGCACCGTCTTCACGGTGAAGGAGGACGGGGCCGCGGACCCGACGAGGGCGACGGCCCTCCCCACGCAGCCGGGCATCGTCCTGACCGAGGCCGAGGAGGGTTCGGTCTACGGGACCCGCTCCTCCGAGCCCCCCGACAGGGCGAAGGAGAGCGCCACCCAGCCGCTGACCCTGGAGCAGATGGCGGCGCTCTCCCAGCGCCTGGCCGCCCTGAACCGCATCGGCACCGCGCTGGCCTCCATCCTCGACGTGGAGACCCTGCTGGCGGAGGTGGTGGAGCAGGTCTTCGGCCTGTTCCCCCGGGCCGACCGCTGCTGCATCCTCATGGACCGCGGCGGGGAGATCCGCCCCGTCCAGACGAAGGTCCGCGGCCGCGCCGACCCGGCCGCCGAGATCCGGATCTCGCGCACGGTCCTCGGCCTCAACCGCGACGAGCGCAAGGCCGTCCTCTCCTTCGACACCGCGACGGACCAGAGGCTCTCGGCGGCGGTCTCCATCGTCGCCTCGGGCATCCGCTCCATCATGAGCGTCCCCATCTTCCACAAGGACGACTTCTACGGGATCCTCTACCTCGACACCGGGGACATCGGGGCGCCCTTCTCCCCCGACGACCTCGAGCTCCTGACGACCTTCGCCGGGCAGGTGGCCATCTTCGTGAAGAACGCCCGCCTCGTGGACCGCATCCAGCACGAGACCGAGCTGCGCACGAACCTCGGCCGCTACCTCTCCCCGAACGTCGTGGCCGAGATCGCCCGCGGCAACCTCATCCCCTCCCTCGGCGGGGAGACCCGCGAGGGGACCTGCCTCTTCAGCGACGTGGTCGGCTTCACCCGCGTCTGCCGGAGCCTCTCGGCCGCGGAGGTCGTCTCCCTCCTCAACCGCTTCTTCCGGGAGCAGGTGGACGCGGTCTTCCGCTTCGAGGGGACCGTCGACAAGTTCGGCGGCGACGCCATGCTCTGCGTCTGGGGCGCCCCCGTCCCCATGAAGGACCACGCGGGCCCCGCGGTCTCGGCCGCGCTGGACATGCAGAACCGGCTCTACGGGTTCAACCTCGCCCTGGAGGCCTCCGGGAGCCCCGTCCGCATCCACATGGGCATCGGGCTCAACTCCGGCTCCTTCATCGCCGGGAACGTCGGGAGCGAGCGGCGGCTGGAGTACACCGTCATCGGCGACACGGTGAACCTCGCCCAGCGCGTCGAGGAGAAGGCCACGGGCGGCCAGGTGCTGGTCTCCGACGCGACCCGCGGCCTGCTCCGGGGGGCCCGGGCCTCGCGCCTGAAGCCCACGACCATCCGCGGGGCCGCGGGGAGCTTCCTCGTGCACTGCGTCCGGGCCATGCCTCTCGTCGAGGAGGGCCGGGACCGGGGGCTCCTGGCCTCCATCCCCCTCCGCGCCCACCTCGCCGGGGCCGCGGGTCCCGTGGACGCCGTCGCCGTGCGGATCAAGCCCGGCCCCTCGGGCCCGGTCCTCCACGTGAGGGTCCCCGCGGGGCGGGGCTTCGAGGGGGCCCAGGCGCTGCGCATGGAGGCGCTCCTCCCCGAGGCCCCCGGGATCCCCCCCTTCTCGGGCGGCGTCATGGGGATCCGGCCGCAGGAGGAGGGGGAGCCGGTGCGGGACCTCGAGGTCCTCGTGCCCGCCCTGCCGGAGCCGCTGGCCTCCCTCCTGGCCGACCCGGGCCCGGAGCCGGGGGCGGGCGGCTGGGAATCCCCCCTCGCGCCGGACGACATCCCCCGCGCCTGAGGCCGGGCCCGGCCCTCACTCCCCGGGGAAGAGGTCCCGCCGCCTCCAGCCCTCGGGGTCCCGGACGAAGACGACGGTGGGCTTGAACCCCTCCGGCACCGTCTCCCCCGGGGCGATGGCCCGGGTGATGTCGAGGAGGACGCGCCCCTCCCGCACCGCGGTGCCGTCGGGGAGGGTGACCACGGCGATCCGCACGTCCCCCACCTCGGCGCGGCGGAAGAGGTCCATGCGGGCCCTCCAGCCGCTCCTCCAGGGGGCCATCCTCACGACGAGGTCCCTCGGCTCGCCGTTGCGGAACTCCGCGTCGGTGACGCGGTAGAGGGCGCGGAAGGCCTCCCTCTCCTCCTCGGGGGAGGCCATGTAGCGGGACCGGATCAGGGGGAAGTCGGCCAGCGCCTGGGCCTTCGTCCGTGCGCTGTGGAGTTCGAAGAAGGCCTCGTCGTCCCCCTGGATGATGGCGTCCCGGAGGGCCCGCCAGGCGGCCTCCACCTCCTCGATCTCCTGCTCCGCGGTGGCGGGGCGGAGGAGGAGCCAGGCGCCCGCCCCGAGGAGGGCGAGGAGGAGGAGGGCCGCGGCGGTCCGGCCCCGGGTCACCGGAGCCTCTCCGGGGGAGCCGGGCCGTCCCCCGCCTGCCGGGGGCGGCGCCACTCCGGGGGGACGGTCCCGTCGGCGCGCCCGAGGTAGCGGCCCTCGGCGTCGGTCACCGCCTGGAGGTTGTCGACGCGCCAGGCGCCGTCGATGAGGCGGAGGAACCAGGCCCTCTCGGAGCCGTCGCGGAGGGTGGACCGGAGGATCGCGCCCTCGCCCCGGACCTCGACGTCGTAGACGCGGGACCCCTCCCACATCTCCTTCGCCAGGGCGGTCTGCTCCCGGGCCATGATCGCCTCGGGGCCGAGGCGGGCGACGTCCTCGGGGGTGATGCCGGTGCGGTCGCGGTACCGCTTCGCGACCTCCGGGGGGCGGCCCTCGCGCATGTTCTTGAGGAACCCCTCGTAGTCCCTGCGGGCGGGGGGGAGCATCATCCGCCAGAGGGCGCCGCCGTCGCCGGCGAGGGTGCGGTCGCGGACGTAGTCGAAGACGGCGGCGGGGCCCCGATCGGCGGCGGCGGGGCGGGAGAGCCACCAGCCCCCGGCCGCGAGGAGGAGGGCGAGGAGGAGGATGGGGGCGAGGCGGAGTAGCGGGGCGGCGGAGACGGGGGGGGGCGGGGAGGGGGGCTCGGGGGACGGGGGGGAGGGGGGCATCGGACGGGGATTCTAACCGATGGAGGCTCCGGGGCCGGGGTGGACCGGGGGGACGCCCGCTCCCGGCGCCCTCTTCTTGCCCCCGCCCCCCCGCCCCCCTACCTTGTCCCCGTGACCCTCGACCCCGCGCAGACCCGC
>JAKLKS010000256.1 GCA_023150535.1 Planctomycetota bacterium | reverse complement strand
CGCCGTCTCCGCCCCCGCGCCGCCCCCGGGCTTCCGGTCCGTGGCCCGCTTCTACGACCTCCCCGTGGAGGGGGCGCGGGTCGCCTTCGTGCTCGACTGCAGCCAGTCGATGTGGGGCCCCTCCATGGAGGAGGCGAAGCGGGAGATCACGGCGGCCGTCAAGGGCCTCCGCCGCGGCCAGCGCTTCGGGGTGGTCCTCTTCCACCAGGCGATCTGGACCTGGCGGGAGGACCTCGTCCCCGCCACCCCGGCCATGAAGTGGGCCTTCGTCCGCACCGTGGAGGACCTCCCGACGAAGTCCTTCACCAACATCCACGACGCCCTGGAGAGGGCCCTCGGCTGGGCCGGCCAGGGGAGGCGCGCGGGGGAGGATCCCCCCGGCCTCGACGAGGTCTTCCTCCTCTCCGACGGGGAGCCGAACCGGGGGAGGCTGCGGGACCCCGACGCCATCGCGGAGGCGGTGCGCGCCTGGTGCGCCGCCGGCCGCGTGCGCCTGCACACCGTGGCGGTGGGGGAGAGGCCCGCGGAGGCCCTGCTCCGGCGCCTGGCGGAGGAGAACGGGGGGAGGTTCGCGAGGAGGTAGGGGGCCCGGGGCGGGGCGGTCCCCCCCGCCGCCCGGAAATCGGGCGCTCCCTCCGCTCCGCCCCCGCTATCCTCTGCCGCGGGAGGCGTCCTTCCAGGCATGAAGGTCAAGGTTGCCGGCACGGCTGGATTCTGCTGGGGCGTGCAGCGCGCGCTCCGCGCGCTGGATTCCGCCCGCGCCGGGTCCCCCCCGCCCTCCGCCGACGGCGGCCGCCTCCTCACCTGGGGGGCGCTGGTCTACAACGGCCCCGTCCTCCTCAACCTGCAGGACCGCTCCATCGCCTCGGTGGACAGCGCGGAGCAGGTGAAGCCGGGGGACCGCGTGCTCACCCGCCCCCACGGCATGGTGGAGGCGGACCGGGCGGCCATCGCGGGGAAGGGGGGGACGGTCCTCGACGCCACCTGCCCCCACGTGGCCGAGACCCGCAAGACCATCCTCCGCCTCGCCGGGGAGGGCCGCAACCTGCTCGTCGCCGGGAACCGGGAGCACGACGAGGTGCGCACCCTCCTGGACGGGCTCCCGGTCAAGTCCTGGGTCATCTCCTCCGCCGAGGAGGCGCGGACCGTGGCCGCCGAGGAGCCCCTGGCGCTGGTCTCCCAGTCCACCTTCGGCCCGGCCCTCCTCGAGGACGTGGAGGAGGCGGTCCGGGACCGCTACCCGAACGTGGAGATCCACCGCACCCTCTGCGGCTCCACGGAGGATCGCCAGGACGAGACCCGCGGCCTCGCCGCGGAGGCCGACGTCCTCGTCGTCGTCGGCCCCTACCACAGCGGCAACGCCCGGCGCCTCGCCGAGATGTGCCGGGAGACCGGGAAGCAGACCTTCCACGTGGAGGTCCCCGAGGACCTCCCCCTCCCCTCCCTCCTCGAGCAGGCGAGGCTGGCGCGGCGCCAGGCCCTCATGGAGAAGTACGCCGAGGACCCCGACCGGCTCCGGGAGGCG
This sequence comes from Planctomycetota bacterium, assembly GCA_023150535.1. Lineage (GTDB taxonomy): Bacteria > Planctomycetota > JAJSAM01 > JAJSAM01 > JAKLKS01 > JAKLKS01. The sequence goes on along the minus strand of JAKLKS010000256.1, from coordinate 4,286 downwards.
ACCTCCGACCCGGCGCGGCTCGACGCGGAGGTGGTCATCGGCGTCACCGCGGGCGCCTCGACCCCCCCCTGGGTCCTCCAGGCGGTGATCGACCACGTCCTCTCGGGCACGAAGGCGGAACTGGTCCGGGGGCTCCCCCGCGACCTCGCCGCCGACCGGGCCTCGGGGGCGAAGTCCTAGGCCGTGTCCGCGGAGGTCCGGCGCCGGCTGGAGGAGATCGCGTCCCGGATGACGCACATCCGGGACGGGCTTTGACGTCCCCGGCGGGTTGAAGCAGATCGCCTCCATCGAGGAGGCCATGGCCGCCCCCGGCTTCTGGGACCGCCCCGACGAGGCGCGCCTCCGCGTCCAGAAGCTGAAGGAGCTGAAGGCCCGGGTCGGCCAGGCCGCCGCCCTCGAGAAGGAGGTCCAGGAGCAGAGGGAGCTCCTCGAGATGGCCCTCTCCTACGACGACGAGGCCGAGGTCGAGGCCGTCGGGGCCCGCGTGGAGGTCCTCGCCGCCCGGCTCGACCGGCTGGAGTTCAAGGCCATGATGGCCGGCCCCCACGACTTCTCCGGCTGCTGGTTCTCCGTGCACGCCGGGGCCGGGGGGACCGACGCCGCCGACTGGGCCTCGATGCTGCTGCGCATGTACAAGATGTGGATGGGGGACCAGGGGCTGTCCTGGGAGCTCGTGGAGACGGTGGCGGGCGAGGAGGCCGGCGTCCGCCGGGCGGTGCTCAAGGTCGAGGGGGAGTGGGCCTACGGCTGGCTCAAGTGCGAGATCGGGGTCCACCGGCTCGTGCGGCAGTCCCCCTTCGACGCCGCCCACCGCCGCCACACCGCCTTCGCCGCGGTGGACGTGATCCCGATCCTCGAGGAGCAGGAGATCGAGATCGACGAGAACGACCTCCGCATCGACACCTTCCGCTCCGGCGGGGCGGGCGGCCAGCACGTGAACAAGACCGACTCCGCGGTGCGGATCACCCACCTCCCCTCGGGCATCGTCACGCAGTGCCAGAACGAGCGGAGCCAGCACAAGAACAAGGCCGTGGCCATGGCCATGCTCCTCTCCCGCCTCTACCGGCTCCGCGAGCAGGAGAAGGAGGAGGAGCTGCGCAAGGCCTACGGGGAGAAGGGCGAGATCGGGTGGGGCTACCACATCCGCTCCTACGTCCTCCACCCCTACCGCATGGTGAAGGACGAGCGCACCGGCGTGCAGACGTCCGACGCCGACTCCGTCCTCGACGGGCGCATCGACGACTTCCTGGGGGCGGAGCTGCGCCGGCGGCTCGCCCGCTCCCGGTCCTGACACCGAAAGGAGGCGCAATGCCGCAGGTGAAGCGGGCCCTGGTCTCCGTCCACGACAAGCGCGGCGTCGTCGACTTCGCCCGGGGGCTGTCGACCCTCGGGGTCGAGATCCTCTCCACGGGCGGCACCGCGGACCTCCTGCGCCGCGCCGAGGTGCCGGTGAAGGAGGTCTCCGAGGCGACGGGCTTCCCCGAGATGCTCGACGGGCGGGTGAAGACGCTCCACCCGGCGGTGCACGGGGGGCTGCTCGCCCGGCGGGACAAGCCGGACCACCTGGCGGCCCTGGCGAAGCACGGCATCGGGCTCATCGACCTCGTGGTGGTGAACCTCTACCCCTTCGAGGCCACGGTCGCGAAGGAGGGGGCGACGCCGGAGGAGATCATCGAGCAGATCGACATCGGCGGGCCGAGCATGATCCGCTCCGCCGCCAAGAACCACGCCTCCGTGGGCGTCGTCTGCAACCCGGACCGCTACGGCGAGGTGCTCGACGCGCTGAAGGCGCACGAGGGCGCGCTCCCGGCGGCGCTGCTGAAGGACCTCGCCCGGGAGGCCTTCCGCACGACGGCCCGCTACGACGCGGCCATCGGCTCCTGGCTGGCGGGGCAGACGGAGGGGAAGTTCCCCGGCTTCTTCTACCCGCTCTTCGAGAAGGTGGCCGACCTCCGCTACGGGGAGAACCCGCACCAGAAGGCGGCGCTCTACCGGGAGTCGGGGGCGACCGGCCCCTCGCTCGCGACGGGGGAGGTGCTCTGGGGGAAGGAGCTCTCCTTCAACAACCTGCTGGACCTCGACTCCGGGCTCGCGCTGGCGCGGGAGTTCGCCGGGCCGGCCTGCGTGATCATCAAGCACAACAACCCCTGCGGCTGCTCCGAGGGGGACTCGCTGGTGGAAGCCTACCGGCGGGCGCAGGCGGGGGACCCGGTGAGCGCCTTCGGCTGCGTGATGGCGCTCAACCGGGTGGTGGACGCGGAGACGGCGGCGGCCATCGCGTCGCCGGACACCTTCGTGGAGGCCATCGTGGCGCCGGGCTTCGCGGCGGGAGCCCTCGACACGCTGACGCGGAAGCAGGCCTGGGGGAAGAACGTGCGCATCGTGAAGGTGGGGGACCTCGCCTCCTCCGGCGGGGACCGGGGGCTCCGGAACTACCAGCGGATCGCGGGGGGGCTGCTGCTCCAGGACTACGACCGGATGACGATGCCGACGGGGCCGGGGCCGAAGTGCGTGACGAAGCGCCACCCGTCGGAGGAGGAGACGCGGGACCTGATGTTCGCCTGGACGGTGTGCAAGCACGTGATGTCCAACGCCATCGTGTTCGCGAAGGACCGGGCGGTGGTGGGGGTGGGTGCGGGGCAGATGAGCCGGGTGGATTCGTCGGAGATCGCGGTGCGGAAGGCGGGGGATCGGGCGAAGGGGGCGGTGCTGGCGTCGGACGCGTTCTTCCCGTTCCCGGACGGGCTCGAGGTGGCGGCGCGGGCGGGGGTGACGGCGGCGATCCAGCCGGGGGGGTCGCGGAACGACACGGCGGTGATCGAGGCGGCCAACGCGGCGGGGGTGGCGATGCTGTTCACGGGGATGCGGCACTTCCGGCACTAGGAGGGGGGCGGTCGGCGTGGTTCTCCGTCCCTCCTTCCGGTCCGTCTCCGATGGCAGGAAGCACTCTCCCGGGGCCATGACGTACGGAGGAGGTGCACATGCCGCACGAGGATCTCGGGAACGAGGTTGCTCTCCTCAGGACCCAATGCGCCGCCCTGTGGAGAGTCACGATGGCGGGCGTGATCCTCGCATGCTCGCTGGCCCTCCTGGGGATGCGCAGCCCGGAGACGATCCGGGTCAGGGGGCTGGACCTCGTCAACGAGAAGGGGGAGGTTGCGGCGAGCCTGAGGTTCCATGTCGGACCGCGGAGTTCCGAGGGGGAACCCGAGTTCGTCATCTACGACAAGGGGAGTGAGGTGTTCTTCGAGGCCACGGCGGGGGGGATCCGGATGCGGGACTTCGAAGGGAAGCGCGTGTTCGCGTCATTGACGGGCCGCGGTGGGGGTTTGCGGATCGACGCTGGAGATCGCGGCTCCGCGGTTCTCTCGGGCGAGCCCGGCAGGATGTCGCTGGTCATGAAGGACTCGAAGGGGACCGTGAAGTTCACCGCACCTCCGGAGTAGTCGGAGCCAAGTCGGTATCGCTGCTTGCCCCATTGAAGGGGGTGGTCGGGTCCGAGGCACCTCGTCCTGCATCCAGCGCAGGCTTGTTCGCGATCCCGGGGAGCCGGGCATGCACCGCCGGTTCCCTCCATCCATGATCCCCGCCCCCCCCGAACCCCCCGCCCGCTACCCTGTTCCACCGGGTGCGCCCCGGGAGGGCATCCCGGCGCCGCGAAGGGAGGCCTCCATGCCGTCCGCCGCCGCCGCCCGCACCCTCGCCCTCCTCCCCCTCCTCCTCCTCGCCGCCTGCGACGCCACCTCCTCCTCCGGCCCCTCCGACGCCCCGGAGACCCCCGCCCTCCCCCTCCCCCCCGGCCCCCTCCCCGACCCCGTCCCCGGCGTCGCCCTCGCCTTCGTCCTCGACACCTCCGGCTCCATGAAGCAGCCCGCCACCGGATCCCCCTCCTCCCGCATGGAGGTCGCCTGCCGGGCCCTCACCGCCGCCGTCGACCGCGAGCTCGCCCGCGCCACAGGCGCCGACCCCGCCGCCCGTCACACCTCCATCCGCGAGCTGTGGATGCGCGTCGAGCCCCTCCCCCGGGGGGGAGGCTTCGAGTTCGTGGACGAGATCGTCGAATCCGCCCTCGTCACCTTCCGCGGCGTCGAGGTCCCCTGGGGCCCCTTCGACCCCGCCCCCCTCCGGAAGTGGGCCGCCGCCTTCCGGTCCCCCGCCGGCGCCACCCCCCTCGGTAACGCCGTCCTGCAGGCCTCCGCCCTCGTCCTCGCCTCCCCCCTCGACTCCAGGCACCTCGTCGTCGTCACCGACGGCGAGAACACCGCCGGCCCCCTCCCGGAGGAGGT
>JAKLKS010000255.1 GCA_023150535.1 Planctomycetota bacterium | reverse complement strand
ACGCCAACGTCTTACGCGAAGGGGTCGAGCTCCTGCCGCTGTACCCCTGACGCGCGGCGGACACGGGCGCCGCCTTGGGTGTATTGTCGTCTCCCTGTTTGGGGATGACCATGCGCGCTCCGCTCACCTTCGCCCTCCTCTTCGCCGCCACCTTCGCCGCGGCGCCGGGGAAGGGGTACCGGAAGATCCTCACCTGCGTCCGCGCCGACAACGACGCCGGCCTTCGCGCCTACCTCGGGCGGGGCTTCCGGGTCGTCGGCACCGCCGCGAACCACTGCCTCGTGGACGGGCGGTACGTGGACGAGATCCTCGTCGAGCGCTCCCTCGACCCGCCCCCGGGCTAGCCTCCGAGGAACCGCCGCAGGAGCGGCAGGATCCTCCCCCCCGCGTCCTCGAGCACGAGGTGGCCGGCGTCCTCGAACCGGTGGACCTCCGCGGCGGGGAAGCGGCGCTCCCACTCGGCGAGGAACGCCCCGTCGAAGACGAAGTCCCCCATCCCCCAGCACACCAGGACCGGGGTCGCCGCGAACCGCGGCAGCGCCGCCTCCGCCTCCTCGAGGAGCGGCCAGGCCCGGTCCCCGGGGCCGAGGGGGATGTCCTGCACGAACCGCAGCGCCGCCCGCCTCCGGTCGAAGGAGCGCCAGGGGGCGAGGTAGGCGGCGCGCACGGCCTCCGTCATGGGCCGGCGCACGCACCGCTTCACCCCGCCGCGCACGAAGAGGTTGAGCCCCCGCACCAGGAAGGGCCCGAGCGGCGTGTCCCTCACCCAGCGGAGCTCCGGCGGGAACCGCTTCCCCGCGGGGAGGCGGAAGGCCGCGGTGTTGAGGACGACGAGGCGGGCCACCCGCTCCGGGCGGCGCGCCGCCCAGGCCATGCCGATCATGCCGCCCCAGTCGTGGAGGACGAGCGTCACCGGCCCCTCCACCCCCGCCCCGTCCAGCAGCCGCTCCAGGTCCTCCACCCGGGAGCGGAGCGTGTAGCCGTAGGACCCGTCCCCGGGGGCGTCGGAGAGCCCCATGCCCACGTGGTCGGGGACGACGCAGCGGAAGCGGTCGCGGAGCCCGAGGACGAGGTCCCGGTAGAAGAAGGACCACCAGGGGTTCCCGTGGAGCATCACCACCGGCGGCCCGGCCCCCTCGTCGAGGAAGTGCATGCGGATCCCCCCGCCGCGATCGAAGGAGCGGCCGCGGAAGGGGTAGAGGAGGGGGTCGGGGGCGAAGGGAGGCGGGGTCACCACTGGAGGGCGAGCATCATGCAGTTGAGCCCGCTCCCGATGCCGAGGAAGGCGACCCTCTGCCCGGGCCGCAGCACCCCGCGCTCCTCGGCCAGCGCCGCCGTCACCGGGAGCGACACGGTGCCCATGTTCCCGAGCCACCGGTAGGTGGCGAAGTCCCGGTCCGGGGGGACGCCGAGGGAGCGCAGGATGGCCTCCTGGTGGCCGGACCCGACCTGGTGGCAGATCACCCGGTCCACCTGCCCCGGCTCCCAGCCGGCCTCCCCGAGGAAGGCGGTCCAGGTGCGGCGGCCGAGGTCCACGCCGTGCTTCAGGACCGAGACGGAATCGGTGTCCATGAAGGGGAGCGCGCCGCCGCCGCCGAGGGGCTCCAGCCCCCAGGTGCAGAGGCCGTGGTGCTCCGGGGCGGCCTGCTGCTCGCCCGCGACGATCCGGCGGCGGGGGGAGGCGGCGGGGTCGTCGGGGCCGACCAGAACGGCGACCGCGCCGGACCCCCCGGTGAGGGTCGTCAGGGCCCTGCGGAAGAACTCCATGCCGCGGTCGGCGAGCATGCGCGCGATCATGACCTCGTTGATCTCCCGGGCGGTCTCGCAGGAGACGACGAGGCCGCGGCGGATCTGGCCGAGCTCCACGCGGTTGGCGAGGTCCACGATGCCGTTCACGACGCCGAGGCAGGCGTTGGAGAGGTCGAAGACGGCGGCCCGCGGGGAGACCCCCACCTCGTGCGCGACGCGGCAGGCCGTGGCCGGCTCGAAGTGGTCGCGGCAGACGCCGGCGTAGACCACGGCGTCGACGGTCGCGGGGTCGACCCCCGCCGCGGCGACGGCCCGCCGGGCGGCGGCGGCGGCCCCGGCGGCGAGCGGGGTCCCGGGCTCCCACCAGCGGCGCTCCTCGATGCCGGTGAGGGCCTCGAGCTGCCCGGGCTGGATGCGCAGGTCCCGGTAGAGGGGGCCGAGGCGCTCCTCGAGCTCCGCCGAGGTCACCACCACGGGGGCGAGCTCGTGGCCGAAGGCCTCGATCCGGGCGCGTTTCCACTTCACGGCAAGAGGGTACGGGGGCGGACCCCGCTTCCTCAGTTTCCGGGGGGCGCGGGACCGTCCCCCGCCGCCCGCGCCCCCCTCCCCTCCCCGGCCAGCACCAGCGCCACGCCCGCGGCGGCGAGACCCGCCCCCGCCAGCGTCCGGGGCGGCAGGGTCTCGTCGAGGAGCCAGACCCCGGCCAGGGCCCCCACCGCGGGCTGGAGGAGGACGAAGGGGGCCACCACGGGCGAGGGGAGGCGCGCCAGCGAAGCGGCCCACAGGACGGTGGAGAGGAAGGTGGCCATCACCCCGAGGAGGACGGCGTAGCCGAGGGAGGGGGCGGCATCGGGGCCGGAGATCCAGTCCGTCCCCTCGAGGGGCGCCGCCGGGAGGAAGAGGAGGAGGGCGAAGACGGTGCTCCCGAAGGTGTTCTCCACCGCCCCGTGGCGCTTCGCCAGGGGGGACATGAGCGGGGTCCAGAGGCCCCAGAGGAGCCCGCTCGCCGCCAGCAGGAGGTTGCCGCGGAAGTGGCCGCTGGAGAGGAGCGGACCGCCGGCCCCCTCGGTCACGACCAGGAGCGCCCCGGCCATCCCCAGCCCCACGCCGACCGACCTCCTCCCCCCGACGGGCTCCCCGAGGAGCCACCGGGAGAAGAGGAGGATGCCCACGGGCTCCAGCAGGATGAGGAGGGAGGCGTCGGCGGAGGTGGAGAGGCCCACGCCGAGGATCCCGAGGAGCTGCGGGGCGGCGAAGGCGAGGATCCCCACCGCGGCCAGGCGGGCGGTCTCCCGCCGGTCCCACCTCCAGCGCAGGTTCCCCCGCCAGGCCAGCCAGGCGGCCATGCAGGCGAGCCCCGCCACCGTCCGCAGCAGCGCCAGCGTCCCCGGCGGCAGCCCCCGCAGCGCCATCTTCTGCCACGGGTAGGTGAGCCCCCCGAGGAGGTTGGCGGCCAGCAGCATCAGCACCGCGCGGAGCATGGGGGGGATCCAGGGGGACGGGCTTCGGTTTTCCGGTTGTCCGTGGAGGACCCCGTCCGCGTCCTGTCGGACGCGAGGTCATCACGGATAACCGAAGAACCGAAGCCCGTCCCCTTCTACCGGTGGACCCGCTCCAGGTAGGTGCGGTCGGCGACGCGCACGCGGACGGTCTCCCCGGACTCGATGAAGGGGGGGACCTTGATCATCACCCCGTTCTCGAGGAAGGCCTCCTTCCAGACGTTGGCCTCCGCCTGGCGGGAGGCCGGCGCGGTGGAGGCGACGCGGAGCTCCACGCTCTCGGGGAACCGGCAGCCGACCAGGTCCCCCCCCAGGCACTCGAAGAGGACGGGGAGCCCGTCGGTGAGGAAGGGGACGCGGTCGCCCAGGAAGTCCGCCGGGACGGGGACCGGGTCGTAGGTCCGGGGGTCGAGGAAGACGTGGTCGTTCCCGTCCCGGTAGGAGTACTGGAGGGTCCGGAACTCGACCTCCCCCTCCTCCACGCGGTCCTCGGGGCGGAACCGGCGCTCGCTCTCGTTGCGCGTGCGGACGTTCAGCAGGCGCGCGTGGACGACGCCCCGGGTCTGGGCGCCGCCGGCGTGGGCCTTCACGTCGAGGACGCGCCAGACCTGCCCGTCGAGGAGGACGACCATGTGGGGACGGAGGCTCTGGGCGACGACCATGGACCACCCCCGCGGGGTGCTCGCCGGTACGCCCATCGTCCCCCCGCTCTCCGGCGCCCGCAAGAGGGTCCCCCGGAGGCGGTCACGGTAGAGGAGGGGGACGCTCCTCGTAGAGGAGGGGGACGCTCCTCGGTTACTCGGTTGTCTGTGGAGAACTTCGCTCCTCACCCGAGGTGGCGGAGAACCCCTCGGGCAACCCGACCAGCGAAGTCCATCCCCTTCCACCCTCTTCCAGGGATCGGTCATGGTCGAGGGAGGTGGAGTTATCCACAAACAACCGAGTAACCGAGGAGCGTCCCCCTCCTCTAACCCTCCCGCCTGATGCGGAACCCCTCGATCCCGTAGATCACCCGCCCGTCGACGGACAGGAACCCGTCCGCGGCCAGGACGCGCCGGCCGTCCTCCACACCGGTGACGACCGCCTCCACGGTGACGAGCCGGTCCCCGGGGATCACCTGCCCCCGGTAGCGCCAGGAGTGGGTCGTCCCCGGGACCGGGGCGAAGGTCCCCTCCCCCCACCGCGCCGCGGCGGCCACCTTCAGCAGCTGGAGGAAGGACTCCAGGCCGAGCGACCCCGGGATCACCGGGTCCTGGTGGAAGTGGGCCCGGAAGAACCAGGCCGCCGGGTCCACGGCCTTCGTCCCCCGCAGGAACCCGAGCCCCGCCGGCCCCCCGTCGGGCAGGAAGAGCTCCACGCGGTCGATCATCCGCAGGCGCTCCCCCGGGAAGGGGGCCTCCCGCGGGTAGTCCATCGCCCGCCCCCGCGCCGCCTCCGCGCCCGGGGGGCTCCAGGGCCGCGCCTCGCGGATCCCCACCTGGTTCGCCAGCGCGTCCGCGGAGAAGAAGCCGAAGTAGGTCGTCCCGTCGTAGACCCGTCCCCGCGCGTCCAGGACGGCGAAGTCGTAGTGCTGGATGATCATCCCGCCCGAGGAGGAGACCCCGGTGCACTTCACCCTCGTCGTCAGGAGGCCCGTCTCCGGCGTCACCTCCCGGTGCAGCGTCCCCCCGCCGCCGAGGTTGCGGAAGTGGAGGTCCACCCCGCTCGTCAGCGCCGACCCCATGTAGGCCGCGAGCCACCCGCAGGGCTGGAGCGCCACCTCGAGCAGCACCGCGAAGGGCATCCGCCCCGAGCGCTCCTCCGCGAAGTACCACTCCCCGGGGGGCGCGAGGTACTGCGCCTCCGCCGCCTTCCCCGGCCCCATGGTCCAGGGCTCCCCCTCCACCGCGGTGATCCGGTCGAGGAACTGGTAGGGAGGGCCGGGAAGCCGCGCGATGACCCGTTCCCGGTCGAAGACCGCGTAGGGCGGGCCGAAGGCCTCCGAGGGGTTCCCGTTGGAGAAGGCGAGGATGGAGGCGGAATCGTAGACCGCCGGCTTCGGCCCGGGCCCGCGCTCCTCCGCGCCCCCGCCGTCCGCGCCCGCCGGGCCCGCCGCCCCCCAGAGCGCCCGCAGCCCCTCCTCCGTCTGCCCGGAGAGCCGGAGCGACATCCCCGTCATCTCCACCACCGGCTTCCCGTCGGCGATCATGAGGGCGTCGGCGATGCAGGTCGGCTCGGGGTCGTAGCGGAGCTCCCGGACCACCACCTCGTAGGCCACCACCCTCGTCGTCTCGATCACCTGCCCGCGGCACTTGAGCCTCCCCGGCGCGCCGGGCACCGGTTCGAAGGCGACGGCGTCCCGCTCCCCCGTCCAGCCGAGGCGCGAGAGCAGCACCCGCAGCGTGTGCAGGCAGCACTCGTACATGAGCGTCCCGGGCATCACCCGGTCGTCGGTGAAGTGGCAGGTGAGGAACCAGTCGTCGGGCCGGACGTCCGCCTCGCCGCGCACGAACCCGAGCCCCTCCGGCCCCCCGCGCGGGTCGCACTCCGTGATCCGGTGGACCAGGGCCATGCGCCCCCCCGGGAGACGCGCGGGCTC
>JAKLKS010000254.1 GCA_023150535.1 Planctomycetota bacterium | reverse complement strand
ATTCCCGGGGCAGCTCCTGCCCCGGAAATGTGCGGAAAATTCACCTTTATTTTCGCCGACTTGGGTCGGGTTCGGTATGGCGTGGACGCATCGCCCTGCCGGTCGCCGTTCCGGAGGCGGCGATCTCCTCCGGCGTCCCGCGGGCGACGATCCTCCCGCCCTCCCGCCCCGCGCCGGGGCCGAGGTCGATGACCGCGTCCGCCGCCGCGATGACGTCCAGGTTGTGCTCGATGACGACCACCGTGTTGCCGAGGTCCACGAGCCTCTGGAGCGCCCGCAGGAGCACCTCGACGTCGGAGAAGTGGAGCCCCGTGGTCGGCTCGTCGAGGACGTAGAGCGTCCGGCCGTGCTGCACCTTCCCCAGCTCCGCCGCGAGCTTGAGCCTCTGCGCCTCCCCGCCGCTCAGCGTCGTCGAGGACTGCCCGAGCGCGAGGTAGCCGAGCCCCACCTCCTCCAGCAGCGTCAGGAGCCGGTGGGCCCGCGGGAAGGCCGCGAGGAAGGGGCGGGCCTCGGAGACCGGCATCTCCAGGAGGTCGGCCACGCTCCTCCCCTTGAACCGCACCTCCAGCGTCTCCGCGGAGAAGCGCCGCCCGGCGCACTCCTCGCAGGTCACGTGCACGTCCGGGAGGAAGGCCATCTCCACGCGGACCCGCCCCTGCCCCTCGCAGGCGGCGCAGCGCCCGCCCGCCACGTTGAAGGAGAAGCGGGAGGGGGACCAGCCGCGGATGCGCGCCTCCTCGGTCCCCGCGAAGATGGTCCGGATCTCCCCCATGACGTCGGCGTAGGTCGCCGGCACCGAGCGGGGGGTCTTGCCGATGGGGTCCTGGTCGATCTCCAGCACCTTCTCGAGGGATTCGTGCCCCCGCAGGCGCCGGTGGGCGCCGGGGGCCGGACCCGCGAGCCCGAGGGAGCGCGCCACGGCCCGCAGCAGCACCTCGCGCACCAGGGTGGACTTCCCGCTCCCCGACACCCCGGTCACGCAGGTGAAGCGGGCCAGCGGGAAGCGGGCCGTGACGCCGCGCAGGTTGCGGGCCGTCGCCCCCTCGACGACCACCGCGTCCCCGCGGGCCGCGACGGGGCGGCGCGCCGCCGGCGGCAGGAGGCGGCGCTCCCCCCGCAGCCAGGCCCCGGTGGGGGAGCCGGGGTCCGCGGCGACCTCCGCCACCGTGCCCGCCGCGACCACGCGCCCTCCGTGGACCCCGGCCCCGGGGCCGAGGTCGAGCAGGTGGTCGGCGGCGCGGATGGTGTCCTCGTCGTGCTCCACGACGACCAGCGTCGCCCCGCGCCCTCGCAGCTTCCGCAGCGCCTCCAGCAGGCGCGCGTTGTCCGAGGGGTGGAGGCCGATGGTCGGCTCGTCGAGGACGTAGCAGGCCCCGTGGAGGCCGGCCCCGATCTGCGCGGCGAGGCGCAGGCGCTGGGCCTCGCCGCCCGACAGCGTGCGCGCCGGCCGGTCCAGCTCCAGGTAGCCGAGTCCGACCTCCAGCACGAAGGAGAGCCGGGCGCGGGCCTCCCGCAGGATCGGATCGGCGACGAGCGCCTCCCTCCCCTCGAAGCGCCATCCCGCGAGCACCCGGGCCGCCTCCTCCACGGGGAGGGCGGAGAACTCCGCGATGGAGGCCCCCTTCACCCGCACGGCCAGGGCCTCGGGCCGCAGGCGGCGCCCGCCGCAGGAGGGGCAGGGGCGGGCCTCCGCGGCCGGCCCCTCCTCGTCCTCCCGGTGGAGGCCGGTCCCCCGGCAGGTGGGGCAGGCCCCGTGGGGGGAGGACCAGGAGAAGGTCCGGGGCTCGGGCTCCTCGGAGGCCGCGCCGCAGCGCGGGCAGGCGCGCGCCGTGGAGAAGAGGCGCGGCTCCGTCCCGTCCCCGGGGTCGGCGCGGAGCGTCCCGCCGCCGAGGGAGGAGGCGCGGGCCACGGCGTCCTCCAGGTCCCGGAGGCGGCGGCCGTCGGGGGCGACGAGGGCGGCCACCGCCTCCACGGTGTGCTCGACGTGGCGGGCGAGGGGGGGGGGCGGGTCCACGGGGAGGAGGCGGCCGTCCACGCGGGCCTCCAGGACCCCGTCCCGGGCGAGGCGCTCGAAGACCTCGCGGTGGAAGCCCTTCTTCCCGCGCACCGCCGTGGCGAGGAGGCGGACCTCGCGGCCGCGGAACTCCGCGAGGAGCGCGTCCGCCACCTGCCGCACCGTGGAGGAGGCGATGGGGCCGGCGCACTTCACGCACTGCTGGACGCCGAGGCGGGCCCAGAGGAGGCGGAGGAGGTCGTGGACCTCGGCGGCGGTGGAGACCGTGGCCCGGTGGCCGGAGCGGGTGGTGCGCTGGTCCACGGAGACGGTGGGGGGGAGGCCCTCGATGTGGTCGGCGTCGGGGCGCTCGAGCTGGCGGAGGAACTGGCGCGCGTAGGAGGAGAGGCTCTCGATGTAGCGCCTCTGGCCCTCGGCGAAGATCGTGTCGAAGGCGAGGGAGGACTTCCCGGAGCCGGAGACGCCGGTGACGACGGTGAGGGTCCCGTGGGGGATGACGGCGTCGGCGTCCCGCAGGTTGTGGACGCGGGCGCCGCGCACGGTGATGGCGCGGAGGCGATCGGGCACGGGGGAGAGGCTACCGGCTCACGGCGGGGTAGCCGAGGTTCCGCAGGCTGTCCCGGACGCGGTTGGCGGCGTCGTCGAGGTCGAGGGCGGTGGCGTTGGGGTCCTGCCGGGAGAAGTCGAGGTCCTTCACGTCGTTCATGGGGACGAGGTGGATGTGGAGGTGGCGGACCTCGAGGCCCGCGATCATCATCCCGACCTTGGCCGGCTTGTAGGCGTCCATGAGCGCGTGGCCGATGCCCCGGGAGATGCGCAGGAGGTGGGCCATGGTCGCGTTGTCGCAGTCGAGCCAGTGATCGACCTCCTTGCGGGGGACGACCAGGGTGTGGCCGGGCTTGAGGGGGGCGATGCTGAGGAAGGCGACGCAGACGTCGTCCTTCCAGACGAAGCGTCCCGGCATGGCGCCGTTGATGATCTTCGTGAAGATGCTGGTCATGGGCCCCCCCGGGACTCCGGCGGCGAAGCCGAACCGCCGACGGCAGTCTACCGCCCGCGCGGCCGGGAGCCGCGCTCCCCCCGCCTACCCGGATGACCGGTACGGAGCCAGGCTCCCTTTCTTCACCCTGACGACCCGTTGAAGAAAGGGAGCCTGGCTCCGTACCGATCACCCGGTATCGTCCCGCCATGGCCCTCCTGCCGCTGCTCGCCACCGGCTTCACCCTCGGCTGGAACGTCGCCTGGGTGCCCGGCCCCATCAACGCGGAGATGCTCCGCCGCGGGGCCGCCCGGGGGTTCCTCGCCTCCTTCACGGTCGGCTGCGGCGCCTCCTGCGGGGACTTCTGCTGGGCGCTGGCGGTCTCCCTGGGGGCGGGGGCGCTGGCCGGTGCCGAGGGCCTGCGGCGCATCCTCGCCGCGGTCAGCGTCCTCCTGCTCCTCGGCCTCTCCGCCCTCTTCCTGCGCGGCGCGTGGCGGAGCCTCGGCGCCGCCCGCCGCGGCGAGCCCGCCCCGGGAGGGGGGGAGGCCTTCGAATCCGGCCGGGGCGGCTTCCTCCTCGGCTTCCTCACCGCCCTGACCAGCCCCTTCAATCTCGCCTTCTGGGGAGGGGCGGTCGGGCAGCAGGCGGCCCGGGGGGCGGGGACCGGGGAATCGCTCCTCTTCGCCGGCTCCGTCGTCGCCGGCGCCCTCGCCTGGTGCACGGTCCTCTCCACGGCCTCCCGGTTCGGCGCCCGCCTCCCCGGCGCCGCCTGGGACGCCTCCCTCCGGGCCCTGGCCGCCGGCTTCCTCCTCTGGGTGGCCGCCCGGACCGCGGTCACGGCCGTGTGAGGATGGGTGCCTGGCGACCTGCCGGTCACCCGTGACCGCATCGTGACCGCCGGCCCCGATCCCGTCCGTCGGAGGGGGTGCAGGGCGCAGCGATGAAGGAGGGAGACGATGCGGGCGTTCCGGAGGGCGGCCCTCGCGGCCGCGGTGCTGCTGTCCGTCGCCGCCGCGGGGTGCAGTTCCGTGGCGGGGGCCTACGAGGAGGAGGGGAGGCTCGCGGCCGGGGACCGCGGGTTCAGGTTCGACGACCTCGCCGTCCGGGAGTCCTTCGAGCGGGCGCCCCAGCTCCGGTTCCCCTCGCGCATCCTCGTCGCCGGCCTCGAGTCGAACCGCACCGGCTGCTACGGGAGCCCCGGCCAGCAGGCGCTGGTGGAGGCCATGGGGAAGGACGTCGGCCTCTGGTCCGAGGCGGCCCCGCTCCCCTGGTTCCTCGTCGCCGGACCCCCCGGGGACGTGGAGGCGCTCCGGCGGGCGGCGGCGCAGTCCCAGGCGGACCTCCTCCTCCTCTACGAGCAGAGGGTGACCCTGGACCAGGACCGCAACGCCCTCTCCGTCCTCAACCTCCTCGTCCTGCCGACCCTGTTCCTGCCCACGGTCCCCTACGAGGCCACGGTGCGTTCCACGGCGGCCGTGGTGGACGTGCGCAACGGCCTCGTCTACGCCACCGCCGCCGACGAGCGCCGCGAGGGGGGGATCGCGCCCAGCGCCTGGGTCTCCGGCGGCGCCCGCGACCTCAAGCGGCGCCTCATGGCGGAGGCGCTCACGGCCATGCACGCCGACCTCAAGGAGAGGATCGTGCGCCGGTGACCGGTACGGAGCCAGGCTCCCTTTCTTCACCGGCCGGGTGAAGAAAGGGAGCCTGGCTCCGTACCGATCACCAGCGCGCGCCCGGTGAGGGTCGCCGCCCTCGCGATGTCCTCCGGCGTCCCGCTGGCCACGACGCGCCCGCCGCGGTCGCCGCCCTCCGGGCCGAGTTCCAGCAGGAAGTCGCAGGACCGCAGGACGTCCACGTTGTGCTCGACGACGAGCACCGAGTGCCCCCGGTCCACGAGGCCGTGCAGCGCCCGCAGGAGCACCCGCACGTCCGCCGCGTGGAGGCCCGTCGTCGGCTCGTCGAGGACGAAGAGCGTCCCGCCCTTCTCCTTCCCGCCCCCGAGGTGGGCCGCGAGCTTGAGCCGCTGCGCCTCCCCCCCCGACAGGGTCGTCCCCGGCTGCCCGAGCCTGAGGTACCCGAGCCCCACCTCCGCGAGCGGCCGCAGCCCCCGCAGCGCCCCCTCCTCCCCCTCGAAGAAGCCGAGCGCCTCCTCCACGGTCATCCGCAGCACCTCGTCCACGCTCCGCCCCCGCAGGCGCACCCGCAGGACCTCGGGCCGGAACCGCTTCCCGCCGCACTCCGGGCAGGGGACGAAGACGTCGGCGAGGAACTGCATCTCCAGCGTCTCGTGCCCCGCCCCCTCGCACCGCTCGCACCGCCCGCCGGGGGAGTTGAAGGAGAAGGTGGAGGCGGAGAACCGCCGCGCCCGGGCGTCCGCCGTCCCGGCGAAGGCCTTCCGGATGGGGGTCCAGGCCCCCGCGTAGGTGGCGGGGTTCGACCGGGGCGACCGCCCGATGGGGGACTGGTCCACGAGGACCGCCTCCGCCAGCCCCTCCGCCCCGGCCAGCGCACCGAGCGCCCCCTCCTTCTCCTCGACCCCCCGCCCGAGCCGCCGCAGGAGGGCCGGCACCAGGATCCCCTCGACGAGCGTGGACTTCCCGCTCCCGCTCACCCCGCAGACCCCGACGAGCGCCCCGAGCGGCAGGTCGGCGTCGAGCCCCCGGAGGTTGTGGAGCGACGCCCCCCGGATCCCCAGCGTCCCCGTCCCCGCCCGCCGGGCCGCCGGCGCCCCGTCCCCGCCCCCCGCCCCCCCCCGCCCCGCGAGGAACGCCCCCGTCACCGACCGCTCCGCCGCCACCGCGCCTTGTATCGTACCTTGATACACTACCTCGCCC
>JAKLKS010000253.1 GCA_023150535.1 Planctomycetota bacterium | reverse complement strand
CGCCTTCGCCGCGATCTCCCCCTGGAGGACCCGCAGCACCTCGCCCCCTCCCTTGCGGAAGACGACGAGGGCCGGCGTCCCCTCGACCTTCGCCTCCTTCATCAGCTCCCCCGCCGCGGACTTCTCCAGCCGGACGGCGACGAGCTGCTCGGCGAAGCGGCGGACGAGGGGATCCCAGAAGACCCCGTCCTCGAGGGCCCGCATCCGCTCCCGCTCCTCCCCCGCGGCCTTCGGGTCGAAGACGTAGACGAACCCCCCGGCGTCCCGGGCGACCATCTCCGGGACGGCGTCCCCCAGCGTGGGGAGCCAGTCGAAGGCGCCGCCGCCCCCGGGGGGCGACCGGCCCTCGGCCGCCTCGAGGAAGGCGGTCCAGAAGGGAAGCAGGCCGAGGGGGATCTCCGGGTCCTCGCTCCGGCCCCGCCCGAGGGCGTCCGCCGGCGGCTCCCCGCGGGCCAGCGCGACCTCCACCTTGTGGGCGAGGAGATCCGCCGCCTTCCGGTAGCGGTCGATGCGGCTCGGCCCCTCCCGGGCCCCCCACAGGAAGAGCCCGCGCATCCCCTCCTTCGCCCGCTTCGGGACGGAGCCGCCGCTCCAGGCGAAGTCGATCCAGGTGGCGGTGCGGAAGCGGAGGGACTCGTCGAAGGCGAGGGCGGGCAGGAGCTCCGCGCCGGTCCAGAATCCCGCGGCGTGGAGGCGGCCCGGCGGGACGGAGTGCCGGGCCGCCAGGTCCCGCGCGACGAGGCGCACCGCATCCATCTCCTTCGCGGTCCAGTCCCCGGTCTTCGCCCAGGGGGCCGCCACGACGAAGCCGCGGAGGGCGAGGGGGGCGAGCTTCCTGGCGCCGTCCTTCCCGGTGGTGGTGCGGCCGTGGAGGAAGACGAGGAGCGACCGCCCCTCCGGGGGCGGGTCCCCGGGCGGGACGACGACGTCCACGCGGAGGCCGTGGAGGTCCTCGGGGACGGGCTCGGGGGGGGCTGGGGCGGCCGGCAGCGCGGGAGGGGCGGGGGGCTCCTCCGCGGCAGCCGGCGCCAGCAGCACCGCGGCGAGGATCGCGCCGGCGAGGGCGCTCCTCAAGGGCGGCCCCCTACTTCACCGGGAAGAGGAAGACGTCGTCGTCCAGGTTGTCGTCCCCCGTCGCGAAGTTGGAGGCGCCGGAGACGACGAGCGCCCACTTGCCGCTGGAGGCCAGGGAGGTGGCGACCACGTAGGAGTCCCCGTCCCCCTCCGCGCCCGCGGCGGAGAGGCTCAGCCTCCGCGGCAGCCCCGTCTTCGGGTCCCGCAGGAACACGTCGGAGGAGGAGTTGCCGTCGCCGTCCCCGCCCTCGAGGTTGGAGGCGTCGGAGGTGAAGAGCAGGACCTTCCCGCTCGAGGAGAGGGAGGCGGAGTAGGAGGGGCCGTTGCCCTGGACGCCGGCCGGGCCGAGGGAGACCCGGGTCTTCGTCCCCTTCTTGAGGTCCACGAGGAAGACGTCGGACTGGCCGTTGGTGTCGCCGGAGACGAGGTTCGTCGCGTAGGAGTCGAAGGCGACGATCTTCCCGCTCGCGCTCACGACGGGATCGAGGGAGTCGTCGTTCGGCTCCCCTCCCGTCGTGGAGCGGGTGATCAGGGTGGTGGTCCCCTTCTTCACGTCGTGGAGGTAGATGTTGGAGACGGCCCCGGAGGCGCCGGCGCCGAGGTTCGTGGCGTAGGAGTAGTAGACGACGTACTTCCCGTTGGAGGAGATGGAGGGGTCGAAGCAGTCCCCGAGGGCGGGGGCGCCCTCCGGGGAGCGGCTGATCATCGTGAGGGTCCCCTTCGTCCGGTCGTAGAGGTAGATCTGGAAGTAGCCGACGCCGGCGTCCTCCACCATGTCCAGCGCGGCGGAGTAGAAGACGGCGAAGCGCCCGTTGGCGGAGAGGCTCGACCCGTAGACGAAGGAGTCCCAGTCCCCGCCGGCGCCCGCGGGGGTCGAGGAGAGGCGGACCAGGTCCCCGGACTTCCGGTCCAGCAGGTAGACGTTGCAAAAGCCGCCCTCGGCGCCGTCGGCGAGGTCGGACGCGTAGGACTCGAAGAGGACGACCTGGCCGTTGCTCGAGATCGAGGGGTAGAGGGACCCCGCGTTCCCCTCGGTGCCGGCGCCGTTGGCGGAGAGGAGCGTGTTGACCCCGGTCTTCATGTCCCGGAACCAGACGTTGTTGCGGCTCTCCTCCCCCGTCGCCCCGTCCCCGAGGTCCCGCGCCCCGCTGGTGAAGACGACGAACTTCCCGCTGGGGGCGACGGCCCCGTCGAAGGAATCGCGGTCCGCGACCCCGCCCCCCTCCGCCGCGGAGACGAGGACCGGGCCCGGAGGGGGGGCCTTGGCCGGGGCGAGGGCGACGAGGGCGGCGACGGCGAGGACCGTCACGACGGAGCGGCGGGAGAGGGCGAGAGGGGGCATGGGGACCTCCGGACCGGGGAAGGGCGCCTGCCCCATGACGATACCGCAGGGGCCCGGATTCCCCGTGACCCTACCCGCCGACGGGAAGGTGACCCCCTCCCCCGCCCCGCCTACAATCCCCGCAGCCCGCCGGCAGCGGGCCACCCGGGAGGAACCCCCATGGCCGCCGCCCCCGCCCACCGCTGGCGCTTCGCCCGCCTCGGCGGGTTCGACCAGGTCCGCCTCGAGACCGCCGAGGACTTCGCCCGCCTCGACCAGCTCGACCAGAAGCTCTGGGCCGCCCTCGCCTGCCCCGCGAAGGGGCTGGAGATCGACGAGCGCACCCTCGCCCTCGTGGACGCCGACGGGGACGGCCGCATCCGCGCCCCCGAGGTCCTCGCCGCCCTGAAGTGGGCCGGGGCCCGCCTGAAGGACCTCGCCTGCCTCCGGGAGGGGAGCGACGTCCTCCCCCTCGACCGCATCGCCGCCGACCGGGAGGAGGGGAAGGCCATCCTCGCCTCCGCCCGCCAGGTGCTGAAGGGCCACGGCAAGGCCGACGCCCCCGCCATCTCGCTGGCCGACGTGCTGGACACCGCGAAGTCCTTCGCCGCCACGAGCCTCAACGGGGACGGGATCATCATCGCGGAGTCCGCGGCGGACGACGCCACCCGCCGCGTGCTCTCCGAGATCGTCGACTGCCTCGGGCCCGTGGCCGACCGCAGCGGGAAGCCGGGCGCCGACCAGGCGAAGGTGGAGGCCTTCTTCGCGGAGGCCGCGGCGCTCGTCGCCTGGGAGGAGAAGGGGGCGGCCGATCCCGCCCTCTCCCCCCTCGGCGCCGGGACCGGCGCCGCCGTGGACGCCTGGAGGGCCGTCCGGGCGAAGGTGGACGACTGGTTCGGCCGCTGCCGGCTGGCCGCCTTCGACCCCCGCGCGCTCGCCGCCCTCAACCGGAGGGAGGAGGAGTACCTGGCGGTGGCCGCCGCGGACCTCTCCGTGTCCGCCGACGAGGTCGCCGGGTTCCCCCTGGCGAAGGTCGGGCCGGGCGGGACCCTCTCCCTGGTCGAGGGCCTCAACCCCGCATGGGCCGCCCGCGTCGCCGCCTTCCGCGCCGCCGCCGCGGAGCCGCTCCTCGGCCCCGGCACGGCGTCCCTGTCGGCGGAGCAGTGGACCTCGATCTCCGCCCGCCTCGCCCCCCACGACGCCTGGCGCTCCTCCAAGCCCGCCGCCGCCGTGGAGAAGCTCGGGACGGCCCGCCTGCGGGAGATCCTCGCCTCCGGGGCGCGGGAGACCCTGCTGCGGCTCGTCGCGGAGGACCGCGCGCTGGAGGGGGAGTTCCGCGCCATCGGCGAGGTGGAGCGCCTCCTCCGCTACCACAGGGACCTCGCGCGCCTCCTGCGGAACTTCGTCAACTTCTCCGACTTCTACGGGCGGGAGAAGCCCGCCACCTTCCAGGCCGGCGTCCTGTTCCTCGACGGCCGCTCCTGCGAGCTCTGCGTCCGGGTCGCCGACGCGGGGAAGCACGCGGCGCTGGCGGGGATGGCGAAGGCCTACCTCGCCTACTGCGACTGCACCCGCCCCTCGGGCGAGAGGATGACCGTCGCCGCCGCCTTCACCGACGGGGACTCCGACTACCTCATGGTCGGCCGCAACGGCGTCTTCTACGACCGGCAGGGGCGCGACTGGGACGCCACCATCACGAAGGTGGTCGAGAACCCGATCTCCATCCGGCAGGCCTTCTGGTCCCCCTACAAGAAGCTCGTGCGGATGATCGAGGAGCAGGTGGCGAAGAGGGCCGCCGCCGCCGAGTCCGAGTCCGACCGGAAGCTGGCGGGCGCCGCCACCACCGCCGCCGAGGCGGACCGGATGAAGCCGCCGCCGGAGCCGAAGAAGGTGGACGTCGGCACCGTGGCCGCGCTGGGCGTCGCGGTGGGCGCCCTCGGCACCATGCTCACCGCCATCGTCGGGTACCTGACGGGGCTGCTGGAGCTCCCCTTCTGGCAGATCTCCCTCGTCGTGGCGGGGATCTTCGTGCTGGTCTCCACCCCCTCCATGCTCATCGCCTGGCTCAAGCTCCGCCAGCGCAACCTCGCCCCCATCCTCGACGCCAACGGCTGGGCGGTGAACGGGCGCGTGCGCCTGAACGTCCGCTTCGGCGGGAGCCTGACGAAGGTGGCGAAGCTCCCCGAGGGCTCCGCCGCCGCGGCGGACGACCCCTACGCGGAGAAGGCGAGCCCCTGGCCGCGGATCGCCGCCGTGCTGCTCTGCCTCTGCTTCGCCTGGAGCCTCCTCGACGACTTCGGCCTCGTCTTCCGGTGGACCGCGGGCGCGATGGGGTCGATCTCCTCCACCGAGGCGCGGTCCCAGGTCCGGGCGCGGATGGAGCGCGACCTCGCGGCGGGCGGGCTGAAGGAGGAGTCCGTCTACCTGGGCCTCTTCCCCGACCACCCGCGCATCGTGCGCGACGAGTACGAGGCGGTGAAGGCGAAGGGGAAGGAGGCGAAGTAGGACCCCATCACCCCGGAGCGCAGTATTCCCCGAATCCCATCGGACCGATCTATGCTCCACCCCCAGGGGGGAGGAGGCTCCTCCCCCCCCCACCGGCACGGCGGGCCCCCGGGCCCCCATCAGGAGAGAACGACCATGGACGCCTGCGCATCCGCACCGATCCAGGTCGGGCAGAAGGTGCCCGACTTCACCATCGACACCTACGAGCCCTCGAAGGGGGACTTCGGCCAGGTGAGCCTCGCCGAGCAGAGGAAGAACGGCCGCTGGACGCTCCTGTTCTTCTACCCCGCCGACTTCACCTTCGTCTGAGCGACCGAGTTCGCTGCTCTGGCGGAGCAGCAGGACCGGTTCCGGAAGATGGGCGCGGACATCGTGACGGTCTCCTGCGACACGAAGTTCACCCACCTCGGATGGCACACCGTCGAGAAGGAGCTCGCCCCCGTGAAGTACTCCATGGGGTCCGACCCCACGGGGAAGCTCGCCCGGACCTTCGGCGTCTACCTCGCCGACGCCGGGCTCGCCCTGCGCGGGACCTTCCTCGTCAGCCCCGACGGCACCCTCATGGGCTCCGAGGTCAACTTCCTCAACTGCGGCCGCAACATCGACGAGCTGATGCGGAAGTTCAAGGCCAACGTCTACCTGTCGAAGAAGCCCGCCGAGGGCTGCCCCTCGAAGTGGAAGGAGGAGGGGGACGTCACCCTCACCCCGTCCGCGAAGATGGTCGGGAAGGTGCACGAGGCCCTCGGGAACAAGGGCGTCGCGAAGTAGAGGAAGGCAGACGCGGGGGGGGGGCCGCCGGAGGGCGGTCCCCCTCTTTGATTCACGGCTCCAGGCCGCGGGAGGGCCGGCCGAATCGAGCGTGTTGCTACGATGGAGTTGCGCGCCTACCGGCGCGCGGCTCCCGGCGGACCCCTCCTCCGGAACGGCCC
>JAKLKS010000252.1 GCA_023150535.1 Planctomycetota bacterium | reverse complement strand
CTGCGGCCTCGACGTACCCCTGCACCGTCACCGTGGCCGTCGCCTCCCCCGGCGGGAGGCTCCCGAAGCGGATCGCCCCCCCCTCCCCCGAGAAGGCCGACCAGTTCCCCCCGTCCGCCACGTGGACCCCGGCGACGGCGGAGAAGACGGGCTCCCCCGTGGCGGCGTCCACGGCGAGGAGGAGCAGGGCGGCCGTCCCGGGAGCGGGAGCGTCGACCGCACCGGGGGCCCGGTCGCCCTTCCGGGGGAGCCGAAGGGACGAGGGCCGCGCGGCGGGCCCCTCTCCGGCACCCACCCGGCCGGCGGCGGGTCCTTCCGCGCCCGGCCCCGGGCCCCCCGGGCCCCCGCCCCGGAGCAGGAACCACGACAGCGCCGCCACCGCCGCCGCGGCGAGGAGGACGGGGAGGGGGCGACGGCTCATGCGTCCCTCCTCCCTCGCGGTCCCGGGCGCCGCATCCCGGATCCTATCCTCCCCCTGCGGCCCGCGCCTCCGGGGGGAGGCAGGCCCGCCGCCCTTCTCCTTCCTGGAAGGAGAACTCCGGCGACTTCCCTCCTTCCAGGAAGGAGAACCTCCCCCGCCCCCTACCGCCGCCGCAGCAGCCCCAGCCCGAAGATGATCCAGGTGCCGAGGACGAAGACGACGATGGCCGCCAGGCAGAGGAGCGTTCCCCCGACGCTCCCCCCCGAGGCGAGTTCCATCGCCACCCCCGAGAGCCCCGCCAGCAGCGTCCCCGCCACCACGATTCCCGCCCCCGTCCGCACCCAGGACTTCCGCAGCGCGAAGATCGCCGTCGTCGAGGGCATGGCCAGCGCGAGCAGCAGGGCGGCCATCCACCACCCGTCCCGCCGCCAGAGGAGCCACCCGACCCCGGCGAGCGCCGCACCGGCGAGCAGCGCCCCCACCGCGTTGGAGGCCTTCGTCTCGTCCTCGTCGAGCAGCAGCCTCCCCTCCCGCCGCAGCCGCAGCAGCAGGTTGAAGAGCGGGTCCGCCGCCCAGGTGAGGAGCGCGAAGACCCCGTAGAGGACGAAGAACGCCTGCAGCATCGTCTTCGTCGCCCCCGAGGCGGAGGTGGAGGTCTTCCGGGCGACCTGCGCGAGGACGTAGATCCCGATGAACACGGCCGTCCGCGCCCCCGAGGGCAGCGACCGCATCCACTCGAAGAAGCGCAGCAGCAGCCCGTAGACCGGGTACCGCGCCCGCAGCGCATCCAGCAGCCCCGCCCGCGCCCACTCGTAGCCGGGGTTCGCGCGCAACGCCTCCCGGTAGTGATCCTCCGCCCCCCGGTGGTCCCCGGTCCGCACCGCCACCCGCCCGAGCCCCGCGTGGGCGAGCGCGTTCTCCGGGTCGAGCGCCAGCGCCTCCCGGAAGGAGTGGGCCGCCTCCTCGGGCCGGTTCAGGTGGTGGAGCGCGAGGCCCTCGATGGCCCGCAGGCGCGCCGACTCCGGGTCGAGCTCCATCCCCACCCGCGCCGCCGCCAGGCCCTTCGCGGGCTCGCCGGATTCCACGAGGATCGCGGCCTGGAGCCGCCGGTAGTCGGCGTACTCCGGGTCGAGGCGGACGGCCTCCCCGACGGCCTCCTCCGCCTCCGCGTACTCGTCCCGGTCGTAGAGCACGCTGGCGAGGACGTAGTGGGCCCAGTCCCAGTCCGGCGCCGCCCGCACCGCGGCCCGCGCGGCGCCGAGGGCGTCGTCCCGCCGGCCGAGGTTCGACCGCGCGAGCGCCAGCAGCGCGAGCGCGTCCCGGTCCTCGGGGTCGTCCGCGAGGTCCTCGAGGAGCTCCTTCTCGGCGAGGGCGAACCGCCCCTGCCCGAAGAGCAGCCGCGCCCGCTCGAACCGCTCCCCCACGGCTCAGCGGCGCTCGAGGTACTTCAGGATGTCGTCGTACTGCCCCGACTCGTTCGCGTGGAGCGCGTAGTTCCGCGCCGTCGCGAACCACTCCTTCGTGCTCGGGCGGATCCGCTTCGCCTCGGCCAGGAGGTCCTTCGTCCCGATGGGGAGCGGCTTCCCGGTGCGCATCGCCTCGCGGAGCTTCCCCTCGACGGCCGCCTCCACGAGCGCCATGAGGTCGGCCCCCGAGAAGCCCGCGGTCTTCTCCGCCACGCCCGCGAAGTCCACCTCCCCCGCCGGCTTCCCGCGGAGGTGGAGGCGCAGGATGGCGGCCCGCGCGTCCCGGTCGGGGGGCGGCACGAAGAGGATGCGGTCGAAGCGGCCCGGTCGGCGGAAGGCGGAATCCATGGACCAGGGGGCGTTGGTCGCCCCGAGCACGAGGACACCCTCGTTGTCCCCGACCGACCCGTCGAGCTCGGCGAGGAACTGGTTCACGATCTGCCGGCCTCCGGCGTTGTGGAAGTCGGAGCGGCGGGCGCCGAGGGCGTCCACCTCGTCGAAGAAGAGGACGCAGGGCTTCGCGCGGCGGGCGCGGTCGAAGAGGAGGTGGAGGTTCTTCTCGCTGGTCCCGATCCACATGTCGAGGACCTCGTGGAGGCCGATGGAGAGGAAGGAGGCCTTCACCTCCCCCGCCGTGGCGCGGGCGACGTGGGTCTTGCCGCAGCCGGGCGGGCCGTACAGCAGGATGCCGCCGCCGATCCTCTTCCCGTAGGCCTTGAACAGCCCGGGGTTGGCCAGGGGGTGGAGGATCTTCATGCGGATGTCCTCCTTGAGGTCCTCCATACCGCCGACGTCGGCGAAGGAGATGCGGGGCCTCTCGACGTCCACGACCTCGGAACGGGCGTCGTCCTCCCCGTCCGGCTCCCCCGACGCGGCGTTGCGGGCCCTGCCGCCGGAGACGGCGCCGTCGGCGTCCGCGCCGCCGTCGGGGGAGATCCCGAGGCGCGCGGCGAGGTCGGGGTCGGCGGCGGCGGGGTCGAGGTCGAGGGCCTGGCGGTAGCGGCGGATCGCGCGGGCGGGGTCGCCGGCGTCGAGGAGGAGGCGCGCGTGGAGGAGGTGGGCGCCGGCGGAGGCGTCGTCGCGGGAGAGGAGGTCCTCGGCGACGACGAGGGCCTGGTCCCGCTTCCCGGCGCCGTGGAAGACGATCCCGAGGGCGAGGAGGAGGGCGGGGTCCCTCGGGGAGGCGCGGAGGGCCTCGCGGTACTCCTTCTCGGCCTCGTCGAACCGTCCGAGGCCGCGGAGGGTCTCGGCGAGGTGGCGGCGGAGCGGGAGGTTGTCGGGGGAGACCTTCAGGGCCTCGCGCAGGGCGCGGACGGTGTCGTCGGCGGGGAGCATGGGGGGATCCTCGGGACCGCGGGGATTCTAGCGCAGGCGCCTGTCGCGGCCAGGCGCGGGATCAGGTCTCGGTGAAGGAAGCGTAGAAGGAGTGGAGCAACAGGACGAATCCCGCGAGGTAGGCCACCCCCATGGCGACCAGTCCGATTTCGCCGGGAGTCAGGGCGGCCACGAGCCCCATGACGGCGCACCCCAGGAACACCGTCCCCATCCGCGCATCCCAGCGGGCCAACCCGTTCCTCAGGAGGAACCCCAGGGTGGGAAGTGCCAGGAGCACATGGAAACCAAGGAGCCATCCCCGGGGCCAAGCCCCGACTGCGCCGAGGAGAATCAGGAGGAACCCGAGGAACCCGCAACCCGCCAGTACGGCGGATGTCCGGAACCGGACGGGATCCACGAGCCACCTGCCGACAGGGTGGAATCTCATCCCCAACTCGCAGAGGGGTCGGGCCACCCAGAGGAGCAGGGCCCAGAACCAGCAGGCAAGGGGGAAGATGAGGAGGAGCGCCAGCAGGCCGGCTCCGGAGACGGACCCGTATCCCATCGCCAGGGCAAGCCGGAAGCTCCCCACGAAACCGGCTATCACGAGGAAGGTGAGTAGATACCCGATTCCCCTCCTCCACTTCCGGTTCAGGGAGCGCAGCCCGCTGATCCACCGGTCCAACCTCGCGTACCCAGGGAAGGTGAGGCGGAGGGCCTCGGGGAGGCCGGACTGCGCCCAGTTGTAGGAGGGGTCCAGTCGGAGTGCGGACCGGAAGGACTCCGCCGCCTCGGCCCCCTTTCGCCTCCTGAGGGCTGCGTAACCGAGCCCCGCATGGGCGATCGCCAGGTCGGGCGAGATTGCCAGCGCCTCGCGATAGGCCGTCTCCGCCTCCTCCATCCGCCCCTGGAACTGGAGGGCAATCCCTCGCACCGCCGCGCACCGTCCGAGCAGGGGATCCAGTCGAAGACCGTCCTCCGCGTCGGCGATCGCGGCGGCGAACCGGCGCTGTTCGAAGTGGAGCCATGCCCTCTCCAACCGATAGTCGGCGTCCTCGGGTGCCAGCCGGACAGCCTCATCGAGGGGTTCCCTCGCCGAGGAAGGGAGACCGGTCATGCGGCGCACCCTCCCCAGGACGTAATGGGTCCAGGCCCAATCCGGATCCTGCGAGACGCAGGACTGCGCCGCCTCCCTGGCCGCGGGGACGCGCCCGAGGGCCAGGAGTGCGAAGGCCCGTAGGCCATGCCCGGACGCAGACTCGGGGTCACTGCGGAGTGCTTCCTCCACCTCCATCAGGGCACTCTCCGGGCGCCCGAGCCTGTAGAGCACCCATCCGCGCTCCAAGTACCGCTTCGCGTCCTCTCGGGGCGTGGAGGAGGGTCCCGGTTCCATCCAAGGATGCTACCGCGAGCGCGATCTGGAGCATCGCACCGGGTGCGAGCGAGGAAGTCGGTCGCCCCTCCAGGGGAGGATCAGGGGGCGAAGAGTGTGAGTCGTCTGGACCAGGGACGATCCACGTTCCCCGGGACCAGGGAGGAGATGTTCCGGGACTCCCCTTCTTCACCCGGGAGAGGGGTGCCAGCAGCGCCGACGGGGAACAGGAACGCGAGCAGCCGGCCCGTCGGAGGCGACACCGGGTCCTCGCCGAGATGCAGCCCCCCGCCCATCCCTGCCTCGTCGGTCCCCCGGTCCACCGCCGGCGGATCCCGGGAGGAGTCGGTCCCCGATCAGGTCTCCGTGAAGGAGATGAAGAAGGAGTGGAGCAGGAGGAGGGAGGAGAGGGCGAGGCCCGACTTGATCCCGGCGACCCCGAACTCGGCGGGAAGGAGGGTCCCGAGGACGCCGAGGACGAGAGCGAAGACGATGAACCCGCGCTCCCCGCCTCTCCATCCGACCGATCCGCTCCGGTGGACCGCCCCCATGGGTGGAAGGCAGAGGAGGAGGATCACACCTAGGGTTGCACCCCGACTCCAGGAGAACGCGGCCCCCGCCATCAGCAGGAGCACAGAAAGGAGCAGGGCACCCGCCAGGACTCGGGATTCACGGAGGTGGACGGGCTCCACGAGCCATCGCCCCACCGGGTGGGAATGGAGGGCCAGTTCATAGAGAGGCCGGACGACCCAGATGGAGAAGGCCCACGCCCAGGTCCCCAGGATGACCAGGAGGCGGGCCATCCACAGGAGGATGCCGGTCCATGAGAAGTCCTGGTCGACGAACCAGGGGGGCGAGGAGCCGACGAACAGGAGGATCAGGAGGCAGAGGAGGCACCCCAGGCCGCCCCGCTTCCCGTGCGTCAGGGCGCGCAGCCGGGCCACCCAGCGGTCGATCCTCCCGTACCCGGGGAAGGTGTGGCGGAGCGCCTCGGGGAGCCCGGACTGCGCCCACCGGTAACCGGGATCCAGGCGCAGGGCGGAGCGGAAGGCCTCGGCCGCCTCCTTCCCGCTGCTCCGGCGCAGGGCGAGGTAGCCGAGCCCCGCGTGCGGGATGACCATCTCCGGATCGATGGCGAGGGCGTCGCGGTAGGCCGCCGCGGCCTCGTCCCGGCGGTCGAGGTGCTGCAGCGCGAGACCGCGGACCGCGGCGCAGGGTCCGTGGACGGGATCCAGCCGGAGCCCCTGCTCCGCCTCCTCGAGGGCAGCC
>JAKLKS010000251.1:4073-5848 GCA_023150535.1 Planctomycetota bacterium | reverse complement strand
CCGCGGCGGCCGCCGCCGCCTGGGACCCCACCCCGCTCTACGCCCGCCTCGCCGGGGAGGAATCCCGCAAGGGGGAGAGGGACGCGGTCCTCCTCGCCCTCGTGAGCCTCGGCGCCGCGGGGCAGAGGGACGCCGCCCCCGCCGAAGTGGTGGCCCACATGGTGAAGCACGGCTTCCCCGGGAAGGACGTCAAGGCCCGCCCGATCCTCGCCAAGCTCTGCCACCGCAAGGGGCTCGCGGTCCCCGGCCTCCTGCCGAACACCTTCCGCGCCACCCCCGCCGGCTCGGCCTACATCTGGAGGCGGGCCAAGGGAGGGTAGGGGGGCGGTGGCCGACCTCGCGCTCGCCGTCCTCGGCCTGGGGGTCCACGGATCCCGCTACGCGGAGCACCTCCTGCGCGGCGATGTCCCGGGGGCGCGGCTGGCCGCGGTCTCCCGCAGGACGGCGGCGGAGGCCCCCCGCTGGACCTCCCGGGGGGTGCGCTTCGAGGGGGACGCCCTCGCGCTGGCCCGGGACCCGGGCGTGGACGGGGTCGTCGTCGCCGCCTCCCCGGAGGCCCACGAGCCCCTGGCGCTGGCCGCCCTCGCCGCGGGGAAGCCGCTCCTCCTCGAGAAGCCGGTGGCCCCCGACGGGGCCGCCTGCCGCCGCATCGCCGCGGCGGCGGCCCGCGCGGGAGCGCCCGTCCTCGTCGGGCACAGCCACCGGTACAACCCCGTGGCGCGGGCCTTCCGGGAGGAGGCGCGGTCCCTCGGCCCGCTCCGGCTCCTCTCCCTCTCCCAGCGCCACGAGCGGATGGACCTCCCCTGGCAGCACCGCCCCCCGGCGGGCGGCGCGCTCCTCTGCCTCGGCGTCCACCTGGCCGACCTCGCCCGCTGGACGACGGGGGGGGAGATCGGGGCGGTGGAGGCCTGCGCCCTCGACCCCGGGCCCGGGGGGGCGGAGGAGGCGGCGGTGGCGGTGGCGCGCCTCTCCACGGGGACCCGGCTCGTCCTCGAGGTCTCCATCGCGGCGGCGGCGCGGCGCGGCGGGTTGGAGGCGCTGGGCGAGGGCGGCTCGGTGGACGGGGACCTCATCCACCACTCCCTGTGGAGGAGGCGGGGGAGGGAGGGGGAGCCGGTGGCGCTGCCGCCTCCGGGGCCGGGGCTCGTGCCGCTGCTGCGGGACTTCGCGGCCGCGATCCGCGGAGGGGGGCCCGGGGAGGCGGCCACGCTCGCCGACGGCATCGCTGCGGTGGCCTTCGTGGAGGACTGCCGGGCCGCCGCGGCGGCGGCCGGGGCCTGAATCGAAAGGCCCCGCCGGCTCTCGCCGGCGGGGCCCCGTGGATGCCCGGTGGGTTAGTCGAGCGGGACGACGTTGGCGGCGCGCAGCCCCTTGTCGCCCTGGGTGACCTCGAAGGACACCTTCTGCCCGTCGCGGAGGGTCTTGAACCCCTCGCTCTGGATGGCGGAGAAGTGGCAGAACACGTCCTTGCCGTCGTCGCCGCTGATGAAGCCGTAGCCCTTCTGGTCCGAGAACCACTTCACGGTACCGTTAGCCATCTGTGCAACCTCCTGAACAACCCCCGGGAGGCCTCGAAGGTCCCCGGGGAACACGAAAAAACCGCGGCCGGTCGCTGACCGGACCGCGGTGTCGATGCGAGTCAGAAACGCTCTGGCAGTGCAACGACGGGTGGATTCTAGCCATCGAACCGGGTCCGGAATCAAGTTTCTTCACGCTTTCCCCGGCCCGGGCTCCCCCGTCCGCCCGAACCCCTTTCCCCGCAACCCGTTGCGGAG
>JAKLKS010000251.1:0-4063 GCA_023150535.1 Planctomycetota bacterium | reverse complement strand
GCCGCCGCCCCCCCACCCCCTCTCTCTCCTGCCCCCTCCTCCCCCCCCATCGCGTAGGATCCCGCCGTGCACGACCTCCTCCGCGCCGCCCGGGAGCGGGTCCTCGTCTTCGACGGCGCCATGGGGACCTCGCTCCAGCAGCTCCACCTCTCGAAGGCGGACTTCGGGGGGCTCGAGGGCTGCAACGAGAACCTCGTCTTCTCCCGGCCCGAGGCCGTGGAGAGGGTCCACGAGGGGTTCCTGCGGGCGGGCTGCGACGTGCTCGAGACCGACACCTTCGGGGGCACCCCGCGCAAGCTCGCCGAGTACGGGCTCGGGGAGCGCTGCCGGGAGCAGAACGCCGCGGCGGCCCGCATCGCGCGCCGCCTCGCCGACCGCTTCTCCACGCCGGACCGGCCCCGGTTCGTCTCCGGCTCCATGGGCCCCACGGGGCTGCTGCCCGCCTCCGAGGACCCCGACCTCGGGGGGACGCCGGTCGGGGTCCTTTCCCGGGAGTTCGAGATCCAGGCCCTGGGGCTCCTCGAGGGGGGCGTGGACTGCCTCCAGGTCGAGACCACCCAGGACATCCTCGAGGCGAAGGCGGCGGTCCTCGGCATCCGCAGGGCCTTCGCCGCGACGGGCCGGCGGGTCCCCCTCATCGTCCAGGTGACCCTGGACGGGAGCGGGCGGATGCTGCTCGGCACCGACGTCCAGGCCGCCCTGGTGACGGTGGAGGCCCTGGGCGCGGACTTCGTCGGCCTCAACTGCTCCACCGGTCCTGAGGAGATGCGGGACCCGGTGCGGGCCCTCTGCGAGGGATCGGTCCTCCCGGTGACGGTCCTCCCCAACGCGGGCATCCCCCTCAACGTGGACGGGGTCGCCACCTACCCCATGGCCCCCGGCCCCTTCGCCGCGGCCCTGGCGGAGTTCGTCCGCGACTTCGGCGTGGACGCCGTGGGCGGCTGCTGCGGGACGACGCCGGAGCACATGGCCGCCGTCGTCGAGGCGGTGCGGGGGATCCCCCGGCACCCCCGGCCGCTGCGGAAGTCGGAGGCCCTCTCCTCGATGATGACCGCGGCGGACCTGACCCAGGACCCCCGCCCCACCCTCGTCGGCGAGAGGGTGAACAGCCAGGGGAGCCGGCGCATGAAGCGGCTCCTCCTCGAGGAGGACTGGGGCGGCATCGTGGACATCGCCCGGGGGCAGGTGGAGGGGGGCGCCCACGTGCTGGACGTGTGCGTGGCCCTCACGGAGCGGACCGACGAGAAGGAGCAGATGCGGACGCTGCTCCGCAAGCTCGCGCTCTCCGTCCCGGCCCCGGTCTGCATCGATTCCACGGAGCCCGCGGTGATCCGCGAGGCCCTCGAGGTCTGGCCGGGGCGGGCCCTCGTCAACTCCGTGAACCTCGAGGACGGCCGCAGGCGCATCGACGCCGTGGTCCCCGCGGTGCGGGAGTTCGGGGCCGCGGTCATCGCGCTCACCATCGACGAGGCGGGCATGGCCAAGACCGCCGACCGCAAGGTCGAGGTGGCCCGCCGCATCCACGACATCGTCGTCGGGGAGTACGGGGTCGCGCCGGGGGACCTCGTCTTCGACGCCCTGACCTTCACGCTCGCCACGGGGGAGGCGGAGTTCGCCCGCTCGGCGCTGGAGACGCTGGAGGGGATCCGGCGGATCCGGGAGGCGCTGCCCGGGGTCCGGACGATCCTCGGCGTCTCCAACGTCTCCTTCGGCCTCGGCCACGGGGCGCGGAAGGTCCTCAACTCGGCCATGCTCTTCCACGCGGTCCGGGCGGGGCTCGACATGGCCATCGTCAACCCCGCCGAGATCACACCCTGGAACGAGATCCCCGCGGAGGAGCGGGACCTGGCCGACGACCTCCTCTTCGCCCGGAGGGAGGACGCCCTCCCCCGCTTCATCGAGCGCACCTCGGGGGCGAAGGGGGGGGCCGCCCGGGCGGCGGAGCCGGAGGCCGAGGACCCCGACCCGGCGGTCCGCGTCCACCGGAGGATCCTGCAGCGCAGGCCCGAGGGGATCGAGGCGCTGCTCGACGACTGCCTCCGCACGCGCACCCCGGTGGAGGTGCTCAACGGCGTCCTCCTCCCCGCCATGAAGGAGGTGGGCGACCGCTTCGGCGCGGGGGAGCTCATCCTCCCCTTCGTGCTCCAGTCGGCGGAGGTGATGAAGCGGGCGGTGACCCACGTGGAGAGGTTCCTCGACCGCGCGGAGGGTTCGAGCAAGGGGAAGGTGGTGCTGGCCACGGTGCAGGGGGACGTGCACGACATCGGGAAGAACCTCGTGCGCACCATCCTCGGCAACAACGGCTGGACCGTCTTCGACCTCGGCAAGCAGGTGCCGGCCCACGTCATCGTGGA
This sequence comes from Planctomycetota bacterium, assembly GCA_023150535.1. GTDB lineage: Bacteria > Planctomycetota > JAJSAM01 > JAJSAM01 > JAKLKS01 > JAKLKS01. Next base: position 1,709 of record JAKLKS010000251.1, on the reverse strand, counting down.
GAAGGCGGCGGAGGTCGGCGCCGACGTGGTCGGCCTCTCGGCGCTGCTGGTCTCCACCTCGCGGCAGATGCCGGTCGTGGTGCAGGAGCTCGCGCGGCGGGGGCTCCGGATGCCGGTGCTCGTGGGCGGGGCCGCCATCAACCGGGCCTTCGGGAGGCGCATCAACCGCCTGGAGGACGGGACCCCCTACCCGGGCGGCGTCTTCTACTGCAAGGACGCCTTCGAGGGGCTCGGGACGGCGGACGGCCTCCGGGACCCGGCGCGGCGGGAGGGGCTCGTCGCCGCGGTGCGGGCGGCCGAGCCGGAGGCCCCCGCGGGGGCGCGGGCCGAGGCCGCCCCGGACCAGGACTCCATCCCCCGGTCGGAGGTGCGGGACGACGTCGCGCCCCCGGCGCCCCCCTTCCTCGGGGCGCGCGTCCTGGAGGGCATCGACCTCCGCGACGTCTTCCCCCACGTCAGCGAGCGCTCCCTCTACTTCCTCTCCTGGGGGGTGCGGCCGAAGGACGAGGCGGAGCGGAAGCGGCTCATCGACGAGGAGTTCCGCCCCCTGCGGGAGCGGCTGGAGCGGGAGTGCATCGAGCAGGGGCTCCTCCAGCCGCGGGCGGTCTACGGGTACTGGCCCTGCCGCTCCGAGGGGAGGACGCTCGTCGTCCTCGATCCCGCCGACCCGTCCCGGGAGGCGGCGCGGTTCACCTTCCCCCGGCAGGCGGGGGGGAGGAGGCTCTGCCTCGCGGACTACTTCGCCTCGAGGGAGCGCGGGGTGGCGGACGTGGTCGCGCTCCAGTGCGTGACCGTGGGCTCCCGCATCGCCGAGATGACGGAGCGCCTCTCCCGCGAGGGGGACTACGCCCGCTCCTACCACCTGCACGGCCTCGCGGTGGAGACGGCGGAGGCGCTGGCGGAGTGGCTCCACCTGAGGGTGCGGCGGGAACTCGGCCTCGGCCCCGGCCGCGGGAAGCGGTACAGCCCCGGCTACCCCGCCTGCCCCGACCTCTCCCAGCACGGGCCGATGTGGACGCTGCTCGGCGCGAAGGAGGCCATCGGCGCGGGGCTGACGGAGGCCTTCCAGATCGACCCCGAGGCCTCCACCGCCGCCTTCGTCGTCCACCACCCCGACGCCGAGTACTACCACGTGCGGTAGCCATGCCGAACCCGACCCAAGTTGGCGAAACAATCGGGGGATTTTCCGCACATTCCCGGGGCTCAGGGAGCCCCGGGAATGTGCGGAAAATCCCCCTATTGTTTCGCCAACTTGGGTCGGGTTCGGTATGGCGGTGCGGCTACTCGCCCAGGTAGGCCTCCCGGATCCTCGGATCGGCCAGCAGGGCCTTCCCCGTGCCCTCCAGGGTGACGACCCCCGTCTCCAGCACGTAGGCGCGGTCGGCGAGGCGGAGCGCCATGTTGGCGTTCTGCTCCACGAGGAGGACCGTGGTCCCCCGGTCGCGGAGCGAGGCCACGACGTCGAAGATCCGCCGCACCACCAGCGGCGCGAGCCCGAGGGAGGGCTCGTCCAGCAGCAGGATGGCGGGGTCGATCATGAGCGCCCGCCCGATGGCGAGCATCTGCTGCTCCCCCCCCGACAGGGTCCCCCCGAGCTGCCCCTCCCGCTCCCGCAGGAGGGGGAAGATCCCGAAGACCTCCTCGATGCGGGACTCGATCCTCCCCCTCTCCCTCACGAGGAAGGCCCCCATCTCGAGGTTCTCCCGCAC
>JAKLKS010000250.1 GCA_023150535.1 Planctomycetota bacterium | reverse complement strand
TGGATCCTCCACCTCGACCTCACCCGCGGGATGGACGTCCCCTGCGGCTGCGGCCTCCCCGTCCTCGGGGAGAAGGGCTGGGCGCCGCTCCTGCGCAACGCCGTGCTGCTCGCCCTCTGCGCCGCGGCGCTGCGGAGGGGCGCCGGGGAGCCCCCCGCCCCGGGGGGCGGGGCGTCACTGTGACTTCCGGATCCCTCCCCTTGCCCGGCCCACCGGACCCCTGTACCCTCCCCTCCGTCCTCCGGCATGCCACGGGATGGGCACATGTCGCGTCATCCCCACGGGAGTCCGCGCCTGGCCGCCGCCCGCCCCCCCGCGGGCGGCCGTGAGGGAGCCCCCGCGCCCGACACGCCGGGGAAGGCGCTCCCCCCCGAGGTGCTCGACCTCCTGACCCGGGCCGCGGCGCTCCCGCGCGGGCTCGCCTTCCTCCACGCCGCCCCCCTGGAGACCGTCGCCATCACGCTGCGCGCCGACGCCCTCCTCGTGCTCCGGGTGCGGGAGGCCATCGACGACCCCCGCCTGCACGCCCCCGTCATCGCCGCCTTCAAGAGGGCCGTCGCCCGCTGGAAGGGGGAGGACCACCCGGAGGGCTTCCACCCCCTGCCGCCGGCGCCGCCCTGCCCGGGGCCCGCGGACCTCCTGTCCGCGGCGGAGCACCACCCCCTCGGCCTCGACTTCCTCGCCGCGGGGCCCCTGGAGACGGTGGCCGTCACCTTCGGAACCACGCCCTTCGTCGTGCTCGAGGCGCGCCCCCTCCTCCGCGGCCGCGGCGCCGGGACGGAGAGGTGAGGACCGCGTGAGGACCGCATGAGGACCGCAACGGAGCGAGGAGGCAGCATGGAGGTCGGCATCGCCGGCTGGGGGGCCTACGTCCCGCGGCACAGGATCCGTCTCGAGGAGATCGCCAGGGTCTGGGGGGCCGACGCGAAGGCCTTCGCGCGGGGGCTCAAGCTCCGGGAGAAGTCCGTGCCCGCCCCCGACCAGGACACCATCACCATGTCCGTGGAGGCGGCCCGGATCGCGGTGCGCCGCGCGGGGATCGATCCCGCCGGCATCCGGGCGCTCTACGTGGGCTCCGAATCCCACCCCTACGCGGTGAAGCCGAGCGGCACCGTCGTGGCCGAGGCCCTCGGGGCCACCCCCGACGTGCACTGCGCCGACCTGGAGTTCGCCTGCAAGGCGGGCAGCGAGGGCATGTACATCGCCATGGCGCTCGTGCGCGCCGGGGAGATGGACTGGGCCATGGGCATCGGGGCCGACACCTCCCAGGGGGCGCCGGGCGACGCCCTGGAGTACTCGGCCTCGGCGGGGGCGGGCGCCTTCCTCTTCGGGCGGGACCGCCTCGTCGCGGTCAGCGAGGCCACCTGCGCCTACATGACGGACACGCCGGACTTCTGGCGCCGCGAGTACCAGTTCTACCCGCGCCACGCCGGCCGGTTCACGGGGGAGCCCGCCTACTTCAAGCACGTCCTCTCCTGCGCCCGCATCCTCATGGAGAAGACCGGCACGAAGGCCTCCGACTACCGCTGGTGCATCTTCCACCAGCCCAACGGGAAGTTCCCCGAGCGGGCCGCCCTCGAGATGGGGTTCACGAAGGAGCAGTACACCCAGGGCCTCCTCTGCCCGACCCTCGGGAACACCTACTCCGGCTCCTCCCCCATGGGGCTCACCGCCGTGCTCGACGTCGCGAAGCCGGGGGACCGGATCTTCATGGTGAGCTACGGGTCGGGCTCGGGCAGCGACGGATTCACCTGGAGGGTGACGGACCGCATCGACGAGGTGCGAGGGCTCGGTCCGGGGACCCGGCACCAGCTCGAGGACCACCCCGTCTACCTGGAGTACGGGACCTACGCGAAGTTCCGCGGGAAGATCCGCCGGGCGGCCGAGTAGGCCGGGAGGAGCCGACATGCGCGAAGTGGCCGTCGTGGGGGTCGGGATGAACCGCTGGGGCGAGCTCTGGGAGCAGTCCCACCGCCGGATCTGGACGGAGGCGGCCCTGGAGGCCCTCTCCGACGCGGGCGTGGACCGCGTGGAAGCGATGTACGTCGGCTGCATGAGCGGCGGCCTCTTCACGGGGCAGGAGCACCTCGGCGCGCTGCTCGCCGACGAACTCGCCATGGGGCCGATCCCGGGCACGCGCGTGGAATCCGCCTGCGCCTCGGGGGGGCTGGCCTTCCGGCAGGCCTACCTCGCGGTGGCCTCCGGGGCCCACGACGTGGTCCTGGCCACGGGGGTCGAGAAGATGACCGACGTGGACGGGGCGGCGGCGACCTACGCGCTCTCCACCGCGGCCGACCAGGAGTACGAGTGCTACCACGGGCTCACCTTCCCGGGGCTCTACGCCCTCATGGCCCGCGCCCACATGCACCGCTACGGGACGACGGAGCGCCAGCTCGCCGCGGTGGCCGTGAAGAACCACCGCAACGGGCACCGCAACCCCCTGGCGCAGTACCGGGACGAGGTGACGCTGGACCAGGTGATGGGCGCGACCATGGTGGCGGACCCCCTCACGGTCCTCCACTGCTCCCCCATCACGGACGGCGCCGCCGCGGCGGTCCTCGTCCCCCTGGACATGGCGAAGCGGCTCTCCCCCCGGCCCCCGGTCCGGGTCGTCGCCTCGGCCCACGCCACGGACACCATCGCGCTCCACGACCGCGCCGACCTCGCCCGCCTCGCCTCCACCGAGAAGGCGGCGGAGATCGCCTACCGGCAGGCGGGGATCGGCCCCTCCGACCTCTCCTTCGCCGAGGTCCACGACTGCTTCACCATCGCCGAGGTGATGGTCGTCGAGGCCCTGGGCATCGCCGACCGGGGGAAGGGCGGGGCGCTGGCGGAATCGGGGTACACGGCGCTCGACGGGCGCCTCCCGGTGAACCCCTCGGGGGGGCTCAAGTCCAAGGGGCATCCCGTCGGGGCCACCGGCGTCGCCCAGGTCCGCGAGGCGGTGATGCAGCTCCGCGGGGAGTGCGGCGACCGGCAGGTGAAGGACGCGAAGTGGGGTCTCACCCAGAACATGGGCGGCACCGGGGCGTCCTCGGTGGTGCACATCTTCCGGCGGGCGTGAGGAGGACGGGGCCATGAACGGATCCGCGCGCTACTGGCGGGAGATCCCGCAGCGCTACCGGCTCGAGGCGGCGAAGTGCGACGGCTGCGGGAGGATCGCCTTCCCGCCCCGCGTGCTCTGCCCGGGCTGCCGGGGGCGGAAGTTCTCGAAGCACGTCCTCGCCCCCGAGGGGAGGCTCGAGTCCTTCACCGTCATCCGGGTGGCGCCGAGCGGCTTCTCCGACCTCGCGCCCTACGCCGTGGGGATCGTGACCCTCGACGACGGGGTGAAGCTCACCGCCCAGGTGGCGGACTGCGACCCCGCGACGCTGGCCGTCGGGCGGCGGATGCGGATCGAGTTCCGCAGGCTCCGGCAGGAGGGGGAGTCGGGGATCCTCTGCTACGGCTACAAGGTCGTCCCCGTGGACCGGGGCATCGGGGTCCCCGCGGCGACCTAGGAGCCGGTCGCTTTACAGGGGGCCGGGCGGCTTTACAGTTCGACGGTCGTCCCGAGGCGGGGATTCCGGTACGCCCGTTGCGAAGTACCGGCCGGAAGACGGAAGGGGGGACTCGGAGCGCAAGGCAGGCGGCCGCGCGGCGGCCCCCGCCCCGGGAGCGGACGGTGGGTCCTCCGCCGAGGTCCACGCCATGGTCCGCCGTCCCGCCCCCGCCCTCCTCGCCCTCGTCCTCGCCGCCCTCGCCCCGGGCCTCCCCTCCCCCGCGGCCCGCGCCACCGGGTCGGCCCTCCCCGCCGCCGTGGTGCAGGTCTCCTCCCTCCTCGGCGGATCCTCGGGGGATCGCGTGCAGGCCGTCGCCGTCGACGCGGGCGGCGACCTCCTCCTCGCGGGCGTCACCTCCTCCGCCGACTTCCCCGTCCGGGGGGCCCTGCAGGAGAGCCTCGCCGGGGGCGCGGACGCCTTCGTCGCCCGCGTCTCCGCGGACGGAAGGACGCTGCTCTGGGCGACCTTCCTCGGAGGCGCCGGGGACGACCGGGCCACGTCGCTGGCCGTCGCCCCCGACGGGGAGATCTGGGTGGGCGGTTCCACGGACTCCACGGACTTCCCGCTGAAGGACCCGATCCAGGCCGACAGCGGCGGGGACGAGACCGGCTTCGTCGCCCGGATCGCCGCCGACGGCTCCGCCCTGCGGACCTCGACCTTCCTCGGCGGTTCCGGCGCCGACCGGGTCGCCGCGCTCGCCGTCGGCGACGGGGGGAGCCTCTGGGTCGCGGGGACGACCGACTCCACCGACTTCCCGGTGACCTGGGACGCCGCCGCGGGGGCGCCCGTGGGCGGGCTCGACGGCTTCGTCGCGCGCCTCTCCCCCGACGGGCTCTCCCTCTCCTACGCCACCTGGCTCGGGGGCACCGGGGACGACGAGATCCTGGCGGCCTCCATGGACGGCTTCGGCTCCCTCCTCGTCGCCGGCCGCACGCTCTCCGACGACTTCCCGGCCCTCTTCGCCCTGCAGGAGCACCACGGCGGCGGGCACGACGCCTTCGTCGCCTCCATCGACGGCGCCACCGGGAGCCTCCGGTTCTCCACCTGCCTCGGCGGCTCCGAGGACGACGAGGCCCGCGCCATCGCGTCGCGGGGCACGGGGGTCTTCGCGCTGGCCGGCGAGACCACCTCCCCCGACTTCCCCCTGCTCAACCCGCTCCAGGGGGAGCCCGCCGGGGGCGCCGACGCCTTCCTCGCCGTGGTGACCATCGACGGCACCAACATGCCCTTCGCGACGCTCCTCGGCGGGAGCGGCGACGAGGCCGCCTACGCGGTCGCCGTCGGGAGGAACGGCTCCCTCCTCGTGGCGGGGGCCACGGACTCCGCGGACCTGCCCCTGCGCGCCGCGGGCCAGCCCTCCCCCGCGGGCGGCGCCGACGGGTTCCTCCTCCGCATCGACGGCTCCTGGTCCTCCCTCGCCCAGGGGACCCTCCTCGGGGGCTCCGGGGACGACGGGATCCTCGCCCTCGCCGAGGACGCCTCCGGCGCCCCCGTCGTGGCGGGAGCGACGGCCTCCGACGACTTCCCCCTGCTCCTCCCCTTCCAGGGCGCGCGCGCGGGCGGCGAGGAGGGCTTCCTCGCGCGGCCCCTGTCCGCCCCGCCGACCCCCGCCGACTTCCGCGTCCTCGCGGTGACCCACCTCGCCGCCTCGCTCTCCTGGACCGACCCGACCGGCGGCCGGGCGACCTTCGAGCTGCAGCGGCAGGTCGGGACCGGGGCGTGGAAGCCCCTCGCCCTCCCGGCCCCCGACGCCCTCGCCTTCCTCGACGGGGACGTCCTCCCGGTGACCGGGTACGGCTACCGCCTGCGGCTCCTCCTCGACGGGCTCCCCTCCCCCTGGTCCGCGACCCTGCGCATCACCACGCCGCAGGAGCCGATCCCCGCGGCCCCGGGCGGCCTCGCCGTGGAGCTCCTGCCCGACGGGACCGCCTCCCTCCTCTGGGAGGATCGGAGCGACAACGAGACCCTCTTCGAGCTCCACCGCTCCGAGGACGGCGGCCCCTTCGCCTTCCTCCGGTCCCTCCCCGCGGGCGCGACCACGGCCCTGGACGACGCCCTCGCCCCGGACCGGGCCTACGCCTGGGAGGTGCGGGCCATCGGCGTCTCGGGGGCCTCCCCCTTCTCCGCGGCGGCGGCGGCGGCCACCGCCGGGAACCTCGGCGTCACCCTGGAGTCCGGGAAGCGCAGGGACTCCGCGAAGTTCGGGCGGGACACCCTGCAGCTCCGCGTCCTCCTCGAGGGGGCGCCGGGGGCCGCGGCCCTCGACCCCGTGGAGGGCGGGCTCCGCGTCGCCCTCGGGACCGGGACCGGGACGGCGCTCGTC
>JAKLKS010000024.1 GCA_023150535.1 Planctomycetota bacterium | reverse complement strand
TCGGCTCCAGCAGCTTGCGCAGTTCGGCGGTCATCGTGTCACGGAACTTCTTCGGGAAGGCGGACGTCGAGCACGACCCCGCCCTCTCCCCGAACAACTTCGACGTGCTCCGGCAGTGGTTGACCAGCAGGGTCCGGGCGCGAACCAGCGCATCCCGGGACCGGAGCGTCGCCCGGTCCAGCTGGGTCTGCGGCCCCCGGTGCTTCACCGGGAACACCAGCCTCGGGTCCACCCGGCCCACCATCGCCAGGGTCCGGGCGTCCACCTTGTCCGACTTCCGGTTCGAGGCGGCGATCGCACGGAACTTGCTCGGCTGCGCCACCAACACCTCGTGACCCACCTCCTCCGCCAGGTGGGTGACCCACGCGGACTGCGTCCCCGCTTCCAGGACCAGCCGTGACCTGCCCAGCGTCCTGAGGAACTCCTCCATCTTCGGCCGCACCATCGCCACCTTCCCCTCGTCCATGACCTCTCCCGTCACGTGGTCCAGGACGCAGTACTGGCTCTTGCGATCCCCCAGATCCAGCCCCACCGTCAGCGTGATACCCTTGCCCATGGCCAGTCCTTCCTTTCTCGGGCGCCTTGATCGCCCGTACCTGGCAGAGCGACCGCCCTACCGGACGGACGCTACTGCGTCGGAGGGACTGGCCTTCTCATCCCATCTCGGTACTGATCACGCATGGAGACCCGAGGGGGGGACGGGGTGAGGGGGGCGGGGCGGGCGCGTTTCCCCGGCGCCCTCCTCCTGCTGCTCCTGCTCCTTCCGGCCGCCACCCCCGCATCCCCCGCGCCCGCCCTCGAGGACGAATCCCCCGACGCCGCCGTCCACCGCCGCATCGCCGAGGTGCGGGAGCGGGCCGGCGCGATCCGCATCGACGGCTCCCCGCGGGACTGGAAGGGGATCCCCTCCTTCGAGGACGCCGACCCCGCCGCCGTCGCCGACCGCTCCCTCGACCTCCTCCGCCTCTCCGTCGCCCCGCGGGACGACGTCCTGCTGGCGCTCCTCCAGTTCCCCGCCTTCCCCTCCCGCGCGCGCAGGGCCTTCTCCCTCGACATCGACTTCCTCGGCCGCTCCGCCCGGGACGCCGCCGTCCGCTTCGGCGCCGAGGGGAGGCCGGAGGTCGCCGTCTACCCCGAGGAGGGGAAGCCGGCCTGGGTGGAGGGGGTCCGCGTCGAGGTCGGCGCCACGGAGGCCGTGGAGATCCGCGTCCCCCTCGCCCCCCTCGCCGCCGCCCTGGGAGAGCCGGGGAAGGCCTGGCTCGCCGGCGCGCGCCGCTCCTTCCTCCGCGCGCAGGCCTTCACCTGGAGGGCCGACCCCCTCGGGAAGGCGGAGAACGGCGAGGTCGCCGACGAGGGCCCGGCCGCCGCCTCCTTCCTCCTCACCGACCCGCCGCCGGCCCTCGACCCGCCCCCGGGGCCCGAGGGGAGGGCGGTGCGGGCGATCCGGCCGCCCCTCCAGGGGCGGTGGTTCGTGCGGCAAGGGGCCTTCGGCCTCTGGAGCCACCGCGACGTCGTCGCCTACGACCTCTGCGTCGAGGACCACGCGCTGCGCTCCACGGCGAAGGCGGGCAGCCGCCGCCTCGAGGACTACTACTCCTTCGGGCGGCCGATCTTCGCGCCCGAGGCGGGGACCGTGGTCTTCGACTCCCTCCAGGGGGAGGACCGCAGGCCGCTGGAGGAGACGCGGGGGAAGGACTGCGGGAACACGCTCGTCCTCCGCTTCGCCGACGGCCTCCGCCTCCTCCTCGGGCACCTGCGGCAGGGGAGCCTCGCCCTCGACCGGGCGGAGCCCTTCCGGCCCGGCGACCTCGTGGCCGAGGTGGGGAACTCCGGGGATTCCGGGGCCCCCCACCTCCACCTCTCCCTCCACGAGAAGCCGGGGGAGTTCGTCGGCCTCCCCCTCGCCTTCCGGAAGGTCCGCGTGGGGATCAACCCGGGGCCGGACGACCCCTGGAACCGGGACCTCCCGGAGTGGGCCCTGCGGGAGGGGTGGTTCTTCGAGGGGAGGTAGGAGGGCGTAACCGGTAGACCCCGCTTCCCGTCAGGACGGGGGGAGGTTGATGTACATTCCGTGTCGACTATGGACACGGCCGCCTCCGAGCCCGCCACCCGGCGGGAGAGCGCCCCGTCTCTCCGCGCCGGCTCCTCCCTCCGCGCGGAGGCCCCCGGACTCCCGGGATACGCCCCTCCCCGCCGCGGCCCCCTCGCCCCCCGCGTCCTCGTGACCCGCCTCTCCCCCTGCCCCGTCCTCCCCGGGGAGGACGGGGCCGCGCTCGAGGGGGTCTTCGCCCGCCTCCCGGTCCCCGCGAGGGGCGGGAGGGAGTTCTTCCGCGAGGGGGAGTGGTTCGTGAAGGGCTCCGGGGCGCGGGGCCGCCGGGGGGTCCGCGAGGGGTGGCGGCGCGCCCGGCGGATCCTCGGCGAGGCGCGCGCGCTGCGGCGCATGGCCGACCTCGGGCTCCCCGTCCCCGAGGTGGCGGCCTACGGCGTGGAGACGGTCGGGGGGTTCGCCCGGCGGGCCTTCCTCGTCGAGCGCTGGATCGAGGGGACGGTGAAGCTCGGGCGGTTCCTGCAGGACTGCCCCGACCCGGCGCTGCGGCGGGCGGCCCTGGCGGAGGCGGGGCGCGTGGTGGCGCGGATGCACGGGGTCGGCCTGTTCCACCGGGACCTGTCGCTCCGCAACCTGCTGGTGAGGCCCCGGGGCGGCGGCGTGGAGGTGTTCCTCATCGACGCGCCGCAGGCGGCCTGGGGGGCGCTCCCGTTCCGCCGGGGCATGTTCCGGAGGGCGGACCTCCTCCGCCTCGCCCGGGGGCTCCGGACGAAGGGGCTGGATCCCGCCGAGGCGGCGGCCGCCTTCCCCGGGATGCCCGTGGAGGAGGTCCGCGGCCTCCTCGGCCGCGCCCGGGAGGAGCGGCGCCGGGGCCGGACCCCGGACGTGGCGGGGCTGCTCTGGGTCTGGTTCGGGGTGTAGCGGGGCGGAGCCCCCGCCTCACTTCCCCCCGCCCGGCTCCGTGATGGGCACCGTCGCGCGGAGCAGGAAGAGGATCGAGCTGCAGGTCCCCCGCACCGACCCGTTGGCGGCGAAGGGGCCCGTCTCCTCGAAGGAGCCGTCGTCCCGCTGGAGCGTCCGCAGCAGCCGGCTCCCCGTCACGAACCACCGGTCCCCGCCGATCTCCTCCACCCGGAGCAGCATGGCGAGCCGCTGGAGCGAGAACAGCCAGGCGAGGTGGGCCCCGCCCCCCTCCTGCCGGAACAGCGCGCCGCCGAGGAACACAGGCGCCCGGGCGACGTCCATGTGCCGGTCGAGCCAGGCGAGCCCCGCCTTCACGTCGGGGAGCGAGAGGTAGTCGAAGGAGCCCGCCCCCTCCCCGAGCGTCCCCGCCTTGGCCATGGCGAGGAGGGCGAGGGAGCAGGTCACGTCGATCCCGTCGAGGCGGCCCTTCGAGGCCTTCGTGGGCCCCTTGCTGCCGAAGGAGTCCGTCGCCGCGCGCAGCGCCTTCCCCCAGCAGGCGACGGGGATCCTCGCCCCGCGGGTGCGGGCCACGTGCAGGGCCTCCGCCGCCAGCAGGGTGTTGAGATCGTTGTCCTCGTCCCCCGATCCGTCCAGGGCGTCGTTCCAGCGCCCGTTCCCCCTCTGGGCCGCCACCAGCGCGTCCACGAGGCCCCGGACGAGGGGGCCCTCGGGCCCCTCGCCGCCGAGTAGGAGGCAGCGCAGGGTGTAGGCCGCCGCCTGCACCCCCTCCTCCCGGTCCTTCCCCTCCACGATGCGCTCCGCGTCCGCGCGCGCCCTCCGCCAGGAGGCCGCGAGCCGGGGGTCGTCCCGCGGGATCCCCGCGGCCAGGAGCGTCCAGAGCACGTGGGAGTTGGAGAAGGTGGAGGCCTTGAGCAGGGCGCCGGCGGGCTTCCGCTCCCCCGGCTTCAGTTCCGACCGCTCCTTCCGCAGGCAGAAGATCCCCGAGCCGTCCCGGCAGGTCATGAGGAAGGCGACGGCCTTCTCCACGGCCCGCGCGTTGGCCTCGGAATCCCCGGGATCGAGGGAGGCGGGGCCCGGCGGAGGGGCCGAGCCGGGGCAGAGGGCGCAGGGGACCGTCCCCGTGGCCGCGCAGGCGGGGCAGGAGGGCCGCCGGCCCCGGCCCAGCCCCTTGCCCGCGCACTCGCCGCAGTCGGACTTCCCCCCCTCGCAGGCCCTGCAGTCGGCGAAGCCCCGGCCGTTGCAGTCGCCGCACTTGCTCGCGGAGGCGGTGGTGCCGTCGGTGTAGACCATGCGCGTCTCGCCGGTCCCCCCGCAGTCCCCGCAGAGGTCCCGCCCCGTCCCCCAGCAGGTGCGGCATCCCTTCTGCCCGGATCCCCCGCAGGCGGGGCAGCGGTGGGCGGAGCCTCCGGCGGCGCACCAGGGGCAGGGAGCCTCCAGCCGCCCGGCGCAGCGCTCGCAGGGCGCCGCCGCGGCCGCCCCCCCGTGCGGGCAGGGGACCACGCCCTTCACGCATCCGGGGCAGGCGCGGTCCACCCTCCCCGCGCCGCGGCAGGGGAGGCAGGAGGTCTTCTTCGTCGCCCGGCAGGCCTTGCAGGTCGTCGTGCCGCCGCTGCAGAACTTGCAGCGGACCTTCTTGCCCCCCTCGTAGACCTGGACCCCCTTCTCGCAGTTCCCCGCCCAGCAGGCGGAGGACCCCCTGCAGGAGGGGCAGGCGAGGGCGCCCCCCCCCTCGCACTCGGGGCAGTCCACCTCCAGCCTCCGCGCCCCGTTGCACAGGCCGCAGGGGAGGGTCCCCTCGGCGGGGCAGTTCGGCCCCGCCGCCGCGAGGGCCGCGGCGGATTCGAGGAGGGCGTCCACCGGGTCGGCGCCGAGGGCGGCCTTCCACTCCGCGGGCCCCCCTCCGGCGGCGAGCTTCGCGAGGACGGGGGGGAGCGGGCCGCACTTCGCGAGGAGGCGGCCGACGGCGGCGTCCAGGGCGGGGAGGATGGCCGCCGGCGGGGGCGACGCCGCGAGCAGCGCCTCGGCCGCCTTCCGATCCCCCGCGGCGAGCCCCTTCGGGAAGTGCAGCGGCACCGGGGCCGGGTTCCCCGTCATGCGGCCGGCGAGCCAGCCCGCGAGCCCCTCGCGGAACCAGGCGGGGACCGCGGAGGGCACGGCGGCCTCCACGAGGAGCCGCCGGGCGAGGAGGCGCTCGAAGCCGCCGTAGGCGGCGACCCGGTCCCTCTCCGCTCCGAGGCGGCGGGCCTGGAGCCGCCCCATGGGGAGGAGGTCCCGCTCGAGGGGGAGGCCGTCGATGCGCTTCGGGGGGGCGGCGGGGGCGGTTCCCCCGTCCCCGGGGGCGCGGAGGAGGAGGACGGCGCGGTCCGCGACGGCGGCGGCGGAGCCCGGGGGGCAGGAGACGAAGAGCACGACCGTCCTGCCCGGAAGGACGACGGCCTCCTGCCCGATCTCCCCGAGGGCGGCCCGTCCCTTCGCGTCGGCGGCCTCCACGGCGCGGAGGAGGGCCTCGCGATCCCCCGTCTCTCCCCGCGCGCACACGGTGAACCGCTCCCCCTCCAGGGAGAGGCCGGGGTCGGCGGCGATGTCCCGCGCCGCGTCGGGAAGGAGGCCGAGGAGGAGATCCGGGCCCTTCGACGGATCCTCGAGGGAGGCCATGGCGGAGGCGGCGTCGGCGGCCGCCGCCGGGAGCGGGGCGGAGGTCGGCAACAGGAACAGGGACAGGGACAGCACCAGGGCGGCGGTCGCGGGGAATCCCACGGGTTTCCTCTCCTCTCCCGGTCGCGTATCCCCAGTACTCGGACCGGATTCCGTCGACGAGGGTACCGCGCCGTCGCGGCGGCCGGATCGCCGAAATCCGCCCGGCGGGGATGTTCAGCGCCGCACGCATCGCGGAGGATGCCCCGGACGGTCGAGCCCCGGGCAGGTGCGCCCGGCGGCCAACCCCGACATCGAGGAGGTCCGGCTCCACCGGACGCGGAGGGACGCCGGGGACCCGTTCCACGCCGCGAGGCTGGCCTGCTCCTCCTCCCCGTCGGGCGGGCTCCAGGCGGTCGCCGAGGAGGAGGAGGTCTCCTCCGGCGGCGGCGACGAGTCCCTCCCCGCGGCGGTGCACGCCTCGGCCACGGGGGAGACGGCGGTGATCTGGCTGGGGAAGACCAACCAGACGGGGAACGCCACCTGCCAGGGGGAGCTGCCGCCCAGGGGGACGATCCGGGGCGTGGACTTCCGGTTCCGGCTCTACAGGTGAGACCCGGTTCCTGAAGCCGATCCTCCGACCAGGTCGGAGGCCGCACCCGGGCGATCGGAGCACCAGGCACGTTCGTGAGAATCCTGAAGTTCCACTTCAGGATTCTCAACGGTCCACGGAGCGGACGGGCGGCCTCGCACGGCGGCCGCCCGCCCGCGCCCGGGGAAGCCGCGGGGCTACCCCTGCTGCTGCTTCGCGGCCTTCTTCTCCGCCTTCTTCGCCTGCTTCTCCTTGATCGACAGCTTCGGCTTGTTCTTCTTCGCCGACTTCATCTGACCCTTCGCCATGGCCGAGCCTCCCTCCGTCGCCTGATCGGATCGCGGTCCACCGGGGCGGCGCGCCGGGCACCGCGGGAACCCGGCGCGGGGGACAAACTACCGCGCCCCGGGGGCGGCCGCGCAGGACAACCCCGGGGGCGGCGATCCGCCCCGCTGCCCGTACACTGGAGGGGGAAGGAGGCCCCCATCGCCCCCGACGAGGAGCTCCGCTCGAAGGCCGTCCTCTTCCGCGAACTCGGCTACGGCGGGGACCGGGACGCGCTGGAGGAGGCCCTGCAGGCGGCGGGGCTCTCCAACCCCTGGCTCACCATCATCCCCGAGTCGAGGATCGAGGCGGTCCGCCGCTTCGTCGAGGACCGCTACCTCCTCGTCTGCGGTCGCGGGGAGTGCCGGGCGGAGGCGGCGGCGGCGGCGAGGGACGGGCGGACGCCGGTGCCGGCCTCGGAGACGCGCTTCTGCGCGTACTGCGGCGGGTCGGCCAACGTGCGGGCGGTGGGCCGGATGATCGGGGCCTGCGTGGCCCGGGGCTGGCGGCGGCTCTGCGTGGTCGGCGGATCCCCCCACTCGCGGACGGAGCTGCAGCGGCTCGTCGGCGGGGCGCTGGAGCTGAAGCTCGTGGACGGGACGGCCTCCCGCTCCCGCGGGCAGGCCCGGTCCGACCTCGCCTGGGCGGACGTCGTGGTGGTCTGGGGCTCCACCCAGCTCGACCACCGGGTGTCGCTCCTCTACAAGGGCCCCAACGTCGTGCAGATGGCGCGCCGCAGCATCCAGGAGGTGGCGCGGGAGGTGGAGAGGGCGGCGGCCGGGGGGCGGTGAACCGCGCCGGGAACCCGGCGCGGGCCATGGCGGGATCCTCTCCCCCCGGCGGGAGCCGCCCGGGGGAGGCGGGGCCTCACCTCCCGGACACGGTCATCCTGGAGACCCGGATCGTGGGCGCCGACACCTCGTCCCGGAGGACGAGGTCGTTCCCGACGGCGTCCACGTCCCGGAGCATGGACCGGAGGTCCCCGGCGATGGTGACCTCCTGCACCGGGTAGTCGAGGCGCCCGTCCCGGATCCAGAGCCCCGCCGCGCCCTTGGAGTAGTCCCCCGTCACCGTGTTCACCCCGAACCCCATGGTCTCGGTGACGTAGAAGCCGTCCTGCACGGCGGCGATGACGGCCTCCGGCTTCTCCCTCCCCGGCTCCACGAAGAGGTTGGAGGTGGCGACCGAGGTCGATCCCCCGATCCCCCGGGCCGCGTTCCCGGGGGTCCCCCCCTTCGCCTTCTCCGGGGCGGCGGCGGCGAGCTTGCGCAGCGAGTAGGAGTCGAAGAGGAAGGCGCGGAGGACCCCCTTCCCGAAGATCTCCTTGCGGGCGGGGCGGGCCCCCTCCCCGTCGAAGGGCCGCGAGGCGAGGCCCCCTGGGAGGAGGGGGTCGTCCACGAGGGTGAACAGGGGGGAGGCGACGGCCTCGCCGAGGGAGTCGGCGAGGAAGGAGGCGCGCCGGTAGAGCGCGCTCCCCAGGCAGGCCGAGGCGACCTCCTCGGCGAAGGAGGCGGCCACCTCGGGGCTGAGGACGACGGGGACCTTCCGCGTCTCCACCTTCCGCCACCCGAGGCGGCGCAGGCAGCGGCGCGCCGCCTCCCGCCCCACGGAGGCCGGGTCCTCGAGTCCGCCGAGGAGGTTCGCGGCCGTGTACCAGTGGTCCCGCTGGAGGACCCCCCCGGCCTCCTCGGCGAGGACCGCGAGGGAGAGCGCGTAGAAGGTGCGGCGCGAGGAGCCGGTGAAGCCGTCGCTGGCGGCGATGGCGGTCGTCCCCCGGACCGCCCGGAAGGTCGAGCCCTCGGAGTTCGTCACGCGGGGGTCGGCGGCGAAGGCGGCCGCCTCGGCGGCCCGCGCCCGGTCCACCCCGGCGACGGGATCGAAGGCGTCGAACCCCGGGTCGTCGAGGCCCTCGATGGGCGCGGCCCCGTCCCGGTGGGCCGGGTCCGGCAGGCCCGCCGCCGGGTCCTCCCCCGCGATGGAGGCCAGCTCCGCCGCCTGCCTCCCCGCGCGCCGCAGCCCCTCGGCGGAGACGTCCGTCGTCCAGGAGATCCCCGTGCGCCCGCCGCGGAAGGCCCGCACCCCGACGCCCCGGGTCTCCGACTCCTGGGAGGTCTCGAGCTGCCCCCGGCGGACCTTGAGCACGGTCTCGCGCCGCTCCATGCCCATGGCGTCGCAGGAGTCCGCCCCCGCCTCCGCCGCCCCCTTCACCGCCTCCTTCGCCGCCGTGAGGAGATCCATGGGCTAGCCTCCCGTGCCGCCGACCGTGATGGAGGAGATCTTCACCGTGGGCAGGCCGACGCCGACGGGGACGGACTGGCCGTTCTTCCCGCAGGTCCACATGCCGTCGGAGAAGCGGAAGTCGCTGCCCACCATCTCCACCCGCCCCATGACGTCGGGGCCGTTCCCCACGAGGGTCACTCCCCGCAGCGGCTTCGTGATCGCCCCGTCCTCGATGAGGTAGGCCTCCGTCGCGCTGAAGACGAAGTCCCCCTTCGAGATGTCCACCTGCCCCCCCGAGAAGGAGGCCGCGTACACCCCGCGCTTCACGCTGCGGAGGATCTCCTCGGGGTCGTGGGGGCCCGCGGGGAGGTAGGTGTTGGTCATGCGGGGCATGGGCGGGTGGGCGTAGGACTGGCGGCGCCCGTTGCCCGTGGCCCTCGCCCCCGTGAGCCTCGCGGAGAGGCGGTCCTGCATGTAGCCGACGAGGACCCCCCTGTCGATGAGGACCGTGGGCGAGGTCGGGTTCCCCTCGTCGTCCACGTTGAGGGAGCCGCGGCTGGAGGCGACGGTGCCGTCGTCCACGACCGTGCAGAGGGGGGAGGCGACGACCTGCCCCATCTGCTTCGAGTAGCGGGAGAGGCCCTTGCGGTTGAAGTCCGCCTCCAGCGGGTGGCCGACGGCCTCGTGGAGGAGGATGCCCGAGTAGCCGGGGCCGAGCACGACCGGCATGGGGCCCGCGGGGGCCGCCTCGGCGTCGAGGGCCAGCACCGCGCGCCTCGCCGCCTCGCCGCCGATCTCCTCGGGGGTCCTGCGGGCGAAGTACTCCAGGCCCACGCGGCCCCCGCCCCCGTCGCCGGCGGTGGTCCTCCCCTTGCCGGCCTCCTCGGCCACCACGCCCACGCGGAACATGAGCATCGGCTGGCGGTCGCGGAAGAGGCCCCCGTCGCT
Organism: Planctomycetota bacterium; assembly: GCA_023150535.1. Classification (GTDB taxonomy): domain Bacteria; phylum Planctomycetota; class JAJSAM01; order JAJSAM01; family JAKLKS01; genus JAKLKS01. The sequence continues at coordinate 18,614 of JAKLKS010000024.1, read as the reverse complement.
CGTCGCGACGGCCACGGTCTTGACCTCGTCCCGCATGGTCACCATGACGCGGGAGACCCGGGGGTCGCGGGCCCTCGCCGCCGCCGAGGCGCGGCGGAGGAAGTCCACGCGGTCCCGCAGCGGCATCCCCTCCACGGGGCGCTCCACGGGGTAGAGGTCCTTCACCGGGCCCTCGGAGACGTTCACGGAGGCCTCGGCCCCCGCCCCCGCGGCCACGAGCGCCGCCGTGCGGGCAGCCCTCGCCATGGCCTCGGGGGTGAGGTCCTCGGTGTAGGCGTAGCCGGTCCTCTCGCCGCTGAGGACGCGCACGCCCATCCCCGAGACGACGCCGGCGACGGCCTCGCGGAGGAGGTCCTCCTCCATGGAGAGGCCGGCCTCGGCGCGGTGCTCGAAGTAGAGGTCGGCGAAGTCGGCGCCCCGGGACATGGCCTCCGCGAGGAGCCGCTCCAGCAGCGTGCGGTCCACGGGGAAGACAGGGTCGAGGGCGGGGGCGGGCTGTTCGGGCGAAGGGGGCACGGTCACCTCCCGGGAAGGGCCCATGGTACGGGAGCGGCGGTCCGCCCCGTTAGGATCCCGGCATGGAACTCCCCCGGACCGCGCCCTGCGTCGTCGTCGGAGGCGGCATCGCCGGCGTCGCCCTCGCCGCCCACCTCGCCCGCCTCGGCATGGAGGGCGTGGTCCTCCTCGAGCGGGAGTCCGGCCTCGGGGAGGGGGCCACGTCCCGCTCCGCGGGCGGCATCCGCCAGCAGTTCGCCGACCCCGACCTCGTGCGGGCGGCCCGGGCGACGGCGGCCCTCCTCGCGACCTTCGCGGAGGAGACCGGCGTGGACCCGGAGTTCCGGGCCCACGGGTACCTGCTCGTGGCGACGGAGGAGGCCCGGGCGGTCCGCCTGCGGGCGGAGGCCGCCGCCCAGCGGGCGGCGGGCCTCGAGGTCGACCACCTCGACGCCGGGGGGGTGGCGCGGCGGTTCCCCTGCCTCTCCGTCGGCGACGTCGCGGGGGCGAACTTCTGCCCCACCGACGGCTACCTCTCGCCCCACGGGCTCGTCGAGGGCTACCGCGCCCTCGCGCGGAGGCACGGGGCGGTGGTCGTCCTCTCCCGGGAGGCCGTCTCCCTGGAGGTGCGCGGGGGGCGCCTGCGCGGGGTGCGGACGGCGGCGGGGGTCGTCGAGGCGCCGATGGCGGCCGTCGCCGCGGGGGCGGACGCCGGTCCTCTGCTGGCGGCGGCGGGGGTGCGGGTGCCGCTGCGGCCGACCATGCGGAGGCTCTGGTTCACCCGCCCCCTCCCCGGCCTGCCCCGGGACCTCCCCCTCGTGCTCGACCTGGATCGCCCCTTCTACTTCCGGCCCGAGTCCGGGGGCGCCCTCCTGTCTCTGGCCGAGGTGGAGGAGGGGGGAAGCGCCGAGCCCCCCTCGCCCGGGGACGGCTCCCTCCCCGACCGCCTCGCGGAGCGCGCCCTCAACCGCTGCCCTCTCCTCGGCGACGCCCGGATCCTGCGGGCCTGGTGGGGCCACCGGACCCTCACCCCCGACGACCGCCCCGTCCTCGGCGAGTCGCCGGAGGTGCCGGGCCTCTGGCTCGCCGTCGGCTTCGGCGGCCACGGCATCACCCACGGCCCCTCGCTCTGCCTCGCCCTCGCCGAGGAGATGGCCCTCGGCGCCCCGCGCCTCCTCCCCCTGGATCCCTACCGGCCCGGCCGCCCCTCCCTCGCGGCCGCCCCCCCGCCGCCGGGGGTGATCTAGGGGCCCCCCCCCTCGCGGGATTCCTCGCCCCTCCCGCCTTGAGGGGGCAGAATGAAAGCGGTGCGGGCGTTCGCACTCGCCGCACGAGACCCGGGGACGACGGCTCCCCCGGGCATCACCGGGAGGTCCCTCCTTGGGATCCGTCTTCAGGTTCTCCACCGATAGCACCAGGATCGAGGTCGAGGGTCCGGAGGATTTCCTCCTCCCCCACCTCGCCTTCATCGCCCCCTTCGTCCGCCGGGCGACCGGCGCCGCACCTCCCCGGGCCCCCTCCGCGCCCGGGGCGCCGGCCGCCCCCGCGACGGGGCTCGAGGGCGTGGCCGACTGGTGGTACCGCTCCGTCCCCGAGGGGACCCCCCCCTCCGTGATGGACACGATCCTCCTCTTCGCCTTCTACATGCGCACCTACCGCAAGACCGTCTTCCTGGCGGAGGACATCCGCCGCTGCTTCCAGGTGATGGGCCGGGCGGGGGGCATGGAGGAGCCGCGGAGCCTCCTCCAGATCCTCGGCAACCTCAAGAGGGAGCACGGCCTGCTCCTCAACGCCGGCAAGCGCGGCGAGTACATGATGAACACCACGGGCATCGCCCGCGCCCGCGAGATCCTCGCGAGGCGCCCCGCGGCGGCGCCGCCCGGGGACGGGCCGCGGGATCGGGCGGGGCCGGGGACCGGGACGGGGGGGAAGCTCCCCGACGCCCGGTCCATCTTCAAGGACTAGCGGAACGGACCAGCGGGAACGGGGACGCGGGACGGGACAGGAAAGGGAGGACCCATGGCGAAGACCGCCGAAAGCCGCGAGACCGCGGAGGCCCCGGAGGCGCGGTTCCAGTTCATCTCCAGGGACCTTCGCCTGGAGTTCTGCGGGACCCCGGAGTACGTGAACGGACAGGTGGACTTCTTCCGGCCCGCCCTGAGGCGCGCCCTCGGCATGCCCGAGCCGGCCGCGGCCCCGGCGCCCGCGGCCGACGGGTCCGCCCGCCCCGCCCCCGCCCCCGAGGATTCCGCCGGCCGCTCGGCCCTCGACGAGTTCATGAAGCGCGTCCGCACCCGGGTCGGCCGCGGGGCGCTGCAGGAGCGGATCCTCCTCTTCATCTACTACCTCACCGAGGTGAAGGGCCGCAACGAGGTGGGCACCGAGGACATCAACTTCTGCTTCGACCTCCTCGGCCTCGAGAGGCCGAGGAGCCTGGCCAACACCCTCGGCATCATGAAGCGCACCCAGGAGCTCCTCGACTCGGGCAGCCGCCGCGGCACCTACTGCGTCACGGAGAAGGGCCGCGAGCAGGTGCAGGGGCTGCTCCTCGGGTAGCATCGGACCGGCGGGCGGGGGCGCGACGGCCTCCGCCCGCCGGGAACCCAGCGACACCGGGAGATGCCCATGAGCCGCGCCGCCGCGAGCCTCGCCCTGGCCCTCGGGCTCTCCTGCGCGGGCGCGCCCGCCCCGGCGGCCGCCTCGAGGACGGCGTCCTCGTCGTGCGCGGCGGCCGGATCGCCGCCGTCGGCACCCGCGCCGAGGTCCCCGTCCCCGAGGGGATCCCCGTGGTGGACGCCCGGGGACGCACCCTCCTCCCGGGCCTGGTCGATCCCCACTCCCACATGGGCGTCTACTCCTGGCCCTCGGTGGAGGCGAACTCCGACGGGAACGAGGCCACCGACCCGCTGCGCCCCGAGGTCAGGGCCGTCGACTCCCTCAACGCCGAGGACCCCGCCTTCGCGCTGGCCCGCGCCGGGGGCGTGACCACCGTGATGGTCCTCCCGGGCAGCGCCAACCTCGTCGGCGGGCAGGCGGCGGTCCTCAAGCTGCGCGACGGCGGCACCGTGGAGGCCATGCGCTTCGAGGGGGCCCCCGCGAGCATGAAGATGGCCCTCGGCGAGAACCCCAAGCGCGTCTACGGGGAGCGCGGCGCCGCGCCCTCCACGAGGATGGGGAGCCTCGCCGTCCTGCGCCGCGCCTTCGACGAGGCCAGGGACCACGGGGAGGCCCTCGAGCGCCACCAGGCGGCCCTCGCCCGCGGGGAGAAGGACGCCTCCCCGCCCGCGAGGGACCTCCGCAAGGAGGCGCTCCTCGACATGCTCCGGGGGAAGTACCGCCTCCAGGTGCACTGCTACACGCGCGCCGACATCCTCTCCCTGCTCTCCTTCGCCGACGAGCAGGGGCTGAAGGTGGCCGCCCTCCACCACGCGCTCGAGGCCTACAAGTGCCGTCGCGAGATCGCCGCCCACGGCGCCGCCGTCTGCACCTGGGCGGACTGGTGGGGCTTCAAGATGGAGGCGCGGGACGGGATCCCCCAGAACGCGGCCCTCTGCCAGGAGGCGGGCGTGACGGTCTGCGTCCACTCCGATTCCTCCGAGCAGGTGCAGAGGCTCTGGGTGGAGGCGGCCAAGATGGTCGGGGCCGGCCTCCCCCGCGCCGAGGCCGTGAAGGCCCTCACCATCAACCCCGCGACGGTCATCGGCGTCGAGGGGAGGATCGGCTCCCTGGAGGCCGGCAAGGACGCCGACCTCGCCCTGTTCTCCGGGGATCCCTTCAGCGTCCTGACGCGCGTGGACGCCACCTGGATCGAGGGGCGCAGGGTCTTCGAGCGGGAGAGGAGGTGACCGTGCGCTCCCCGCTCCCGCCCGCCGCGGCCGCCGCCGCCCTCCTGGCCGCCCTCGCCCTCGGCCCCGCCGCCGCGGCCCCCGCCCCCGAGGACCCCCAGCCCGACCCGGGCATCCTCCTGCGCAACGCCACCGTCCTCACCATGGCCGGCGACCCGATCCCCGAGGGGGGCGTCCTCATCCGCGGGGAGAAGATCGCCGGCGTCGGCCGGCAGCTCCCCGCGCCGGACCGGGCGACCGTCATCGACTGCACGGGCCGGTTCGTCGTCCCCGGGTTCATCGACGCCGGCACCAGCGCCGGGCTCGTCGAGATCGGCATGGTCAAGGCCGTGAACGACTCCGACGAGGGCGTCGTCCCCTCGACCCCCGACGTGGACGTCCGGGACGGCGTCGACGTCGATTCCCCCGTCTTCGCCGTGACGCGCTCCCGGGGGGTCACGACCGTGCTCGTCGCCCCCCAGGAGACCAACGTCGTCAACGGGCTCGGCGCCGTCCTCCACTGCCTCGACGGGGCGCCGATGTCCCGGAGGATCGTGCTCGCCCCCTCGGGCCTCCACGTCTCCTTCGGGGTCCCCCCCAAGGAGCGCTTCGGGGCGAAGGACGCGACCCCCTCCACGCGCATGGGGATCGCGGCCGTCCTGCGGAGGGAGTTCGCGCGCGCCCAGGACCACGGCGAGGCGCTCCGCAGGCACGAGGAGGCGAGGAAGGCGGCGAAGGAGGGGGAGCCGGGGCCCGCGCCCCCCGCCCGCGACCGGGGCCTCGAGGTCCTCCTGCGGGCCCTGAGGCGGGAGATCCCGGTGTTCGCCCGGGCGGAGCGCCTCGACGACATCCGCACCGCCCTCCGCATCGCCGGGGAGCACGACCTGCGCCTCGTGCTGTGGGGCGCCGCGGAGGCGTGGAAGATCGCCCCCGAGCTGGCCGCCCGGAAGATCCCCGTCGTCTTCGGGCCCGCGACGGGGCAGCCCGATTCCCCGGAGCGCCCGGGGGCGCGCATGGACGCGCCCCGGCTCCTCCGCGACGCGGGCGTCCTCTTCTGCCTCATGACCGGGGACTCCCACAACTCCCGCAACCTCCCCGTCCACGCCGGGATCGCCGCCTCCTGGGGCCTGCCGGAGACCGACGCGCTGGCGGCCATCACCCGGGACGCCGCGCGCGTCCTCGGCCTCGGCGACGTCCTCGGCACCATCGAGCCCGGCCGCGAGGCGACCCTGTGCGTCTTCCAGGGGTCCCCGCTGGAGCCCCTGAGCCGGCTCGACCGGGTCTTCATCCGCGGGAAGGAAGTCCCGCTCCGGAGCCGGCAGACCGATCTCCTGGAGAAGTGGAAGTAGGAGGGCCGCCATGCAGGTCTTCATCTCCTGCGACATGGAGGGGGCGACGGGGGTCGTCCACCCCGACCAGCTCCTCAACAAGGGCTACGACTACGCCCGGGCGCGGAAGTTCCTGACCGGGGACGTGGCGGCCGCCTGCGAGGGGGCGCTGGCCGCCGGGGCGACGCGCGTGGTCGTCTGCGACGGCCACGGCTCCATGAGGAACCTGCTGCTGGAGGACCTCCCCGAGCCGGTCGAGGTCGTGATCGGGCCCGCCTCCTCGCGGCTCCTCTGCCAGTGCGAGGGCCTGGACGAGGGGTTCGACGCCGTCCTCTTCGTCGGCTACCACGCCCGCAACGGGGCGGCGGGGGCGGTCCTCCCCCACACCTGGGTGGGCTCCCTCGTCCACGAGATCACGGTCAACGGCGTGGTCTTCGGCGAGACGGCCCTCAACGCCGCCATCGCCGGCCACCACGGCGTCCCCGTGGTGATGGTCGCCGGGGACGCGGCCCTCGTCGAGGAGGCCCGCGAGATCCTCCCCGACGTCGAGGCGGTCGCCACGAAGCAGGCCGTCGGGCGCGCCTCGGCGATCTGCCGGACCCCGGGCTGGACGCGCAAGGCCATCCGCGCCGCCGCGGAGAAGGCCCTCCGCCGGAAGAAGAGGCCGAAGCCCTTCGTCGTCCGCACCCCCGTCGTGGTCTCCGTCGGGTTCCACGACGTGCGCATGGCCGACCGCGCCATGAAGCGCCCCCTCCTCGAGCGGACCGGGCCCCGCAGCGTCGCCTTCTCCCGCCCGGACTTCCTCGACGCCGCCGCGGAGGCGTGGCGGGTGCTGGAGATGACGATGGCCGAGGACCCCGAGTTCCTCCGGTAGCCTGCGGTAGAGTGCACCGATGCGAAGGCGCCTCGTCCTCCTCCCCCTCCTCGTCCTCGCCGTGGCCGGCGGCCTCTCCCTCCTCCTCCCGGGGGGCCGCCCCTCCGGGGGCGGGGAGGAGCCGCCCGCCCCCCGCCCCCCCGCGGGCCCCCCGAAGGGGCCCGGGGCCGGGCCCTGGCACCCCCAGCCGATCCGCGTGGAGAGGCTCCCCCGCACCGAGTCCCTCCCGGCGGTGGTCTCCTCCCCCGCGCCGATCCCCGTCTTCAGCGACCTCCGCGCCCCCTTCGTGGAGATCCCGGTGAGGGAGGGGCAGGCGGTGCGGAAGGGGGACCTCCTCGCCCGGGCCGGGACCGATTCCATCGTGCGCGCGCTCGCCGAGGCGGAGAAGCGCGGCGACGGGAAGGAGGCGGCGCGGCTGAAGGAGGCCCTCTCCCGCGCGGAGCTGCGGGCCCCCGCGGACGGCATCGTCTTCCGGATGGAGGTCACCCTCGGGGAGATGCCGCCGCCCCCGGGGCCCGGCGGCCCCCGGCCGGTGGCCGTCCTCCACGACTGGCGGGCCGTCACCTACGCGGCCCGGGCCCCGCGGGAGCTCGCCTCCTCGCTCTCCGTCGGGGCCGGGGTCTTCGTCCGCTCGGGGGACGCCCCCGAGGTCCCCGCCGCCGTCGTCTCCCTGGGGGAGCCCGGCGGGGACGGGAGCGTGCCGCTGGAGGCCCGGCCGCTGCAGCCCCCCGAATCCGCCCCGGAACCCGGCGCCGCCGGCGAGATCCTCCTCCCGACCGGGGAGCGCGAGGGGCTGGTCGTCCCCGAGGCGGCGATCCGCCGCGAGGAGGGGCGGACCGTGGTCCTCGAGGTCGGCATCACCGGGGACCTCGTGCCGCGCACCGTCGGCGTGGGGCGGCGCCTCCGGGGCGGGTTCGTGGAGATCACCGGGGTCCCCCGCGGGATCTCCGTCGCCGTCTTCGAGACGGCCGCCGGGCCGAGGCGCGAGTGAGCCCCGCCCCCCTCCCCGCGATCCTCCTCGCCCTCGCCGCCCTGCTGCCGCGCCCCCTCCTCCTCCCCCCCTCGCCGGAGGGGTGGGAGCCCTTCCCCTCCCGCCGCGAGGTCTCCCCCGGGGGCGCGCACTACGTGGTCCTGCGGGCCGAGGGCGGGGGGGCGGTCCGGTTCGAACTCGCCCGCCGCCGCGAGGGCGCGCCGCCGATCCCCCCGGCCCGCTCCCTCCCGCCGACGGCGCGCCCCGGCACGCCGCAGCCCGACATCGGCCGCGACCCGGGCGACGCCCTCCTCGCGGGGGGGACGCTCCCCCAGCCGCCCTTCCAGGTGCGCGTGCTCGACCGCCGGCCGGGGGCGGTGCTCTTCGAGCGCTACGGCGGGCTCGGGGGCGGCGACGCGCTGGCCCTCCTCGACGGCGAGGGGCGCATCGCCTGGCGGCTCGGGCTCGGCGATCTCTTCCGGGAGGAGGCGGCGGCGTCCTTCCCCCGCGTCGGGCGGGACGTGATCTGGTTCCAGGCCTGGTGGGTCGACGAGGAGCGGGGTCGCATCGTGCTGGCGGTGCAGGGGGACCGGTTCGGCGAGGTGGACCTCGCCGACGGGAAGGTGCGGGCGTCGGACGCCGCGGTGCTCCGCACGCGCCTGCGCGAGGGCCCGGAGGGGGACCGCCTGGAGGCCTGGGATCTCGCGGCGCGCCTGCGGCCGGCGGGCTCCGCGGAGGACGCGGCGCCGGTCGCCGCGGACCCGGCGGAGCCCCCGGGGATCCGGCTGCGGGCGGCGCTGCTCCTGCGGCGCGAGGGGCTCCCGTCCCCGGCGGAGCGCCTCTTCCGGGAGGCGGCCCCCCGCTCCGCTCCGCTCGAACTGCGGACCTTCGCCTGGCGGTGGCTCGGGGAGGTCCTCGGCGAGGGGGCGATCCCCCTCCTGCGGGAGGCGCTCCGCGGGGAGGACGACGGCGCCTGGCGGGAGGCGATGGCCGGCTTCGCCGACGTGGGGGAGGCGGCGGTGCCGACGCTCCTCGCGATGCTCGGGGAGAAGGACCAGCCCCTCGACTACCGGGGCGGGGCCGCCGGGGCGCTGGCGGCCATCGGGTCGGCGAAGGCGCTCGACGCGCTCTGGCGGGCGGCCGGCGAGTTCGACCCGGCGGCGGACGAGTTCCACTTCGTCCCGGGGTCGGCGCTGGAGGCGGCCATCGCGCTGCGGCCCGCGGACCTGCGCGGGCGGCTGCTGGAGATGCTCGCGAAGGGGACGCCCCTCGACGGGAAGGTGGCGGGGTGGTTCGCGGAGAACCCCGGGGCGGACGCCGTCGGGCCGCTTCTCGCCATGGCGGAGCGGTGGGAGCGGTTCACCTGGGAGCGGAAGCGGGCGCTGGCGGCGCTGCGCGCCTGCACGGGGAAGGACGCGGGGGAGGACCCGAAGGCGTGGCGGGCGCTGGTGGAGGGGGCCGCCCCCGGGGAACGCCCGAGGTAGGACGGCGCGGTCCCCTACCCCGGCCGCAGGAGCAGCTGCACGCCGACCACCTCGCAGCCGTTCCCCGCGAAGACGCGCGCCATGGGCAGGTTGCGCTCGTCCGTGGAGCCCCTGTAGACCCGCGCCCCCGCGCCGGCGCCGTCGAGGAGCGCGATGCGCCTGAGGACGGGATCGAAGGCGTCCCCGGCGGGTGGGGTCCGCGCCCGGGAGACCCTGCGGCTTCCGACCCGCGTCTCCTGTACCCGTTCGGCGTGCTGTAGAATTCCCGGTGCCAGGAGGAGTCACCATGATCACCGAGTACGTGGCGTGCGGGCTGCGGAAGGCCCGCTACGACAAGCTGGAGGACGGGACCTTCGTCGCGGAGGTTCCGGGGCTGCGAGGCGTCCTCTCCACCGCCCCGACCCTCGAGGAGTGCCGTCGGAACCTCGCAGAGGTCATCGAGGAGTGGGTGCTCGTTCGCGTCTCCAGGGGCCTCCGGGTCCCTCCGCTTGGAGGCATCGAGGTCGCCGTCACCGGCAGGTCCTGATGCCTCCTTGGGGGCCCGTGTCCCGCAGGAACCTGGTCCGGTCGCTCAGGGCACTGGGTTTCGCGGGCCCGTACTCAGGTGGCCGGCACGAGTTCATGATCCGCGGGGATATCGTCCTGACCGTTCCCAACCCCCACCGGGGAGACATCTCGATCGGACTCCTCGCCAGGATCCTCCGGCAGGCCGGGATCCCCCGCCGGGACTGGGAACGGACCTGATCGGCCGCCCCCCCGCCCCCCTCCCCTCCGGTATCCTGTCCCCGTGCCCGCTCCCCTGACACCGAACGCGCAGCGCGTCCTCGAGCGCCGGTACCTCCTCCGGGACGCGAAGGGGGAACTCGCCGAGGACCCCGCCGGCCTCTTCCGCCGCGTCGCCCGCGCCGTCGCCGCCGCGGAGCGCCGCCTCGGCCCGGAGCGCGACGCCGCCCGCCGCGCCGCGCACTGGGCGGAGCGCTTCGAGCGCTCCATGACCTCGCTCGAGTTCCTCCCCAACTCCCCCTGCCTCATGAACGCCGGCACCCCCCTCGGCCAGCTCGCCGCCTGCTTCGTCCTCCCCGTCGGCGACTCCCTCCCCGGCATCTTCGACGCCGTCCGCGACATGGCCCTCATCCACCAGAGCGGCGGCGGCGTCGGCTTCGACTTCACCCCGCTCCGCCCCCGCGGCGACCTCGTGAAGTCCACCCACGGCGTCGCCTCCGGCCCCGTCTCCTTCATGGGGGTCTTCGACGCCGCCACCGAGGCCATCAAGCAGGGCGGACGCCGGCGCGGCGCCAACATGGGGGTCCTCGACGCCCGCCACCCCGACGTGCTCGAGTTCGTCGAGGCGAAGAGGGACCCGCGCGTGCTGCGCAACTTCAACGTCTCCGTGGCGATGCCCGACGCCGTCCTGCGCGCCGCCGCCGCCGGCCGCTCCTACGCCCTCCTCGACCCGCGCTCCGGGAGGACGGCCGGCCGCGGGGACGCCGCGGAGCTCCTCGAGCGGATCGCCCGCGCCGCCTGGGAGTCCGGGGACCCCGGCCTCCTCTTCCCCGACGCCATCGCGCGGCGCAACCCCGTCCCCGCCCTCGGCCGCATCGCCGCCACCAACCCCTGCGGCGAGCAGCCCCTCCTCCCCCACGAGACCTGCACGCTGGGCTCCATCGCGGTCCAGCGGTTCGTCCGCGGCGGGTCCTTCGACCGGGAGAGGCTCGCCGAGGCCGTGGCGGTCGGCGTGCGCTTCCTCGACGACGTGCTGGAGGCGACCCGCCACCCCCTGGAGGAGGTCCGGCGGGCGACGCGGCGCACCCGCAAGATCGGCCTCGGCGTCATGGGCTTCGCCGACGCCCTCCTCGCCCTCGGGATCCCCTACGACGCCCCGGAGGCGCTGGCCGCGGCGGAGGACCTCATGCGCTTCGTCACCCGCGAGGCCCGGAGGGCGTCGGAGGCGCTGGCGCGGGAGAGGGGGCCCTACCCCGCCTTCCGGCGGAGCCGGGACGCGGCCGCGGGCCGCCCGCCCCTGCGCAACGCCACCCGCACCACCGTGGCCCCCACGGGCACCGTGGCGCTCGTGGCCGGCTGCTCCTCGGGCATCGAGCCGATCTTCGCCCTCCTCCACCGCCGCCGCGCCTTCGGCGGGGAGGAGATCCTCGATGAGGTCCACCCCGCGCTGATCCCCGCGCTGGAGCGGGCCGGCCTCGCCGCGGGGGAGTGGATCCCCCGGATCGCGCAGGCGGGTTCGCTCCGCGCGCTCGGCGACCCGGTGCCGGCGGACCTCCGGCGCCTCTTCGTGACGGCGCTGGAGATCCCCCCGGACCACCACGTGCGGGTGCAGGCGGCCTTCCAGCGGCGCACCGATTCCGCGGTGTCGAAGACCGTGAACCTGCCCCGCGCGGCGACGCCGGCGGACGTGGCGGCCGTCTACCGCCTCGCCTGGGAGTCGGGATGCAAGGGGATCACCGTCTACCGCTACGGCAGCCGGGAGGGGCAGGTGCTCTGCCTCCCCGAGGACGCCGAGCCGGGCAGCGCGCGGGAGTGCGCGGGCTAGGGAGGGGGGGAGGGATGCGGATCGGCCACCTGGAGCTCCCGGTGCGGGACCCGCTGGCGGCGCGGGCCTTCTACGTCGAGGTCCTCGGGTTCCGGCACGAGGAGACCCAGGGCGGGAGGTACGTCTGGCTCTCCCTCGACGGGAGGCCGCTCCTCCTCAACCCCGACCACGCGCCCCGGGAGGCGCCGTTCCGCGAGTCCCCCAACCTGGTGCTCTACACGGAGGAGCTCGAGGCCCGCGCCGCGGAGCTCCGCGCCCGGGGGCTCGCGCTGGAGGGGAAGCCCCCCTGCTTCCGCTTCCGCGACCCCGACGGGAACTGGTTCCAGCTCGTGGACCCGCGGGGGGATCACTCGGGAGCGTGATCGATCCGGTGTCGGACGCCGGATCGAGCGGCCCCGGCCTACTTCTTCCGGCGCAGGGCGGGGTGCAGGCGGATCGACCGCAGGCGGGAGCGCAGCTCCCCGGGGCCGAGGACGGCCTCGCCGACCACGTAGCCCTTGATCGCGTCGAGCTGGGTGAGGTCGTAGTAGCGGTCCATGACGCGGACGCCCCGCGGGCACTCGCCCCAGACGTCGGCGAGGTGCTCCCCCTCGCGGTGGGGGTCGATGAGGGAGGCCGAGGGCAGCATCTTGAGGCGCCCCGCCACGCAGTACACGGGCACCCCGGCCCCGGTCGCGAGCAGCGCGAGCCCGCTCGTCCCGACCTTGTTGATGAGGCCCACGGGCACCAGCGCGTCCGCCCCGAGCAGCACGAGGTCGGCCGTCGGGAACACGGAGAAGGCCGCCGCGTCCACGAAGGCCGTCACCTGGATCCCGGCCTCGGCCAGCTTCCGCGCGAGGATGCGCCCCTCCATGTTGGGCCGCGCCTCGGGGCAGAGCACCGTGAACCGCCTCCCCTCCTTCGCCGCCAGGAGGAGGGCCTTCTCCACCGTCGAGGAGCGGGAGTAGACCATGACGACCGATTCGTTGCGGACGAGCCGCGCCGCCGCCCGCGCCGTCCGCTCCCGGTCCTCCGCGGCGGCGGCGACGAAGCCGTCCACCGTCTCCACCGCCCGGACGCGGGCCGCGGCGAGGTCCGGGGCCGCGTCCGACGCCTTGAGGGCGGCGTCGGCGAGGTGGATGAAGGGGGCCATGGCGGGCTGGGCGTCGGCGACCATGAGGCCGACCTTCGCCAGGGAGGCGGTGAAGGCCCGGCGGGTCTTCGCCCGGTTCCCCTCGGCGTGGTCGCGCAGGACCCGGGCCCCCCGGACGATCAGCTCCGAGGCGCCGCTCACCACGTCCTCCCGCAGCTCCCTCACCGGATCGCTCATGGGAGGGGTGATCCTACGGCACCCGCGGGGCGCGGGCGACGGAATCACCCTACCCCCCGCGTCGGCCGTCACTCCTCCTTCCTCCATCCCGCCGCCGCCCTCCGTGCCGTACGATCGCCGCCCATGTCCCCCGAGCCCGTCCACATCTTCATCGTCTCCGACGGGACCGGCGCCACCGCCTCCGCGCTGGTGAAGGCCGGCCTCGTCATGTTCCGCGGCCTCGGGGAGCTCGCCGAGGAGGTCTCCATCACCCGCTTCCCCAAGACCCTCACCAAGCGGGCCGTGGAGCGGGTCCTCGAGCGGGCCCGCGACGAGAGGGCCTTCGTCGTCCACACCTTCGGGTCCGCCGACCTCCGGGTCGAGCTGGAGGCGGGCGCCCGCCGCCTGGAGGTCCCCACGGCCGACGTCATCGGGCCCCTCATCCAGTGCTTCTCCAAGTTCCTGAAGATGCGCCCCGAGTCCCGGAGCGGCCTCCTCCACCAGGTGGACGAGAACTACTTCCGCCGCATCGACGCCGTGGAGTTCGCGGTCATGCACGACGACTCCCGCCAGACCGCGGGCCTCCCCTTCGCCGACATCGTCCTCGCGGGGGTGTCCCGGACCGGGAAGACCCCGCTCTCCGTCTACCTCGCCCTGGAGGGCTGGCGCGTCGCCAACATCGCCCTCGTCAAGGACCGGCCCCTGCCGCCCGAGGTGGACAAGGTGGAGCACTCCCGCATCGTCGGCCTCGTCTGCGAGCCCTCCCGGCTGGCCGACATCCGGCGGTCCCGCCTCCGGACCCTGGGGCAGGAGCCGACGGACTACGGGGACCTCGACCGCATCGAGGAGGAGATCCAGTGGAGCCGCACCCTCTTCCGCCGGAAGGGGTGGTCGGTCCTCGACACGACGGAGAAGTCCATCGAGGAGTCGGCCAACGCGGTCCTCGACCGGGTCATCGGCAAGGACAGGGGCGTCAAGGAGATCTGACCGGTGCGATCGCGGACGGCCGTCCTCCTCGCCCTCCTCCTCGCCGCCCCCGCCTGCTCGACGGTGACGGTCTCCCAGCCGACCCTCGAGCGCGAACTCGCCGCGGCCCTGGAGGCCTGCGGGGATGCCCTCGACCGGGAACTCTCCGTCGCGCTGCGGCCCGAGGGGCTCCCGAACCTCGGCCCCGGGATCGACGTCCTCGTCGGGGGGCCGGGGCTCGCGTCCCTGGGGCGGCCGCGCCTCCTCCTCGCCGCGGGGGAGGGGCCGCCGCGGGAGGCGCCGACCCTCCAGGCGGGGGAGGGGCGCCACCCGGTGCTCCGCGGCGTGGACCCGGCGGAGTGGATGGCGACCCGCGGGAGGGCCCTCCCGGCGCGGGCCGGGGACGCGGTCCTCCTCCTCGGCCCCGAGGGCCCCCTGGCGCTGGCGGGGGAGCGGGAGGGGGCGCGGGTGGTGATCCTCGGGTTCGACCCCGCGGAATCGACCCTGCCGCTCTCGGGGTCCTGGCCGGTCTTCCTGCGCAACGCGCTGCTGTGGCTGGCGGGGGATCCCCCGGCGCCCCCTCCCCCGACGGCGGCGGACGGTTCGCCGGCGCTCCTCGACGCGGCGGAGTCCGACCTCGTCCCCCGGGTCCCGCGGAACGCGGAGGGATTCGAGTTCCGGGCCCGCGGCCCGGCGGGCGGGGGGCCCCGCTCCAGGGCCGCCGACTTCGGCCTCGCGGCGGCGCTCCTCCTCCTGCTGGAGTGGTGGCTGTGGAGGGGGGCGGACCCCAGGCGGGATTCGTTGCCCGGGCCCCGGCCACCCCCCTAGGATCCGGCACCGGAAGAGCCGCGCTGCCCCGGCCTCTTCTTTTTTTTTTGCGACCGCCCGACCGGGAGACCGGCGGGCGCCGCGGAAGGAAAAGGGAGGTCCTCTCCATGCCGCGTCCCCCCGCCCCCGAGAGCCGCATCATCGGCGAGGGCATCACCTTCGACGACGTCCTCCTCGTCCCCGCCCGCTCCGACGTGCTCCCCTCGAAGGTGGACACCCGGACCCTGTTCTCCCGCCGCGTCTCGCTCAACATCCCCCTCGTCTCCGCCGCCATGGACACCGTCACCGAGGCGGAGCTTGCCATCGCGCTCGCCCAGGAGGGGGGCATCGGGGTCATCCACAAGAACCTCACCACCGAGGAGCAGGTCCGCGAGGTCGCCATCGTCAAGCGGTCGGTCTCGGGGGTCATCCTGGACCCCGTCACGCTCCCCCCCGAGGACACCGTCCGGCGGGCCATCGAGGTCATGCGCACCCACGAGATCTCCGGCATCCCCATCGTGGACGGGAAGGGGGATCTCGTCGGGATCCTCACGAGCCGCGACCTGCGGTTCCAGAAGGAGCTCGACCGCACCATCGGGGAGGTGATGACGCGCCGCCTCGTCACCGGCCCCGTGGGCACGACCCTGGACCAGGCCAAGGAGGTCCTCCACCGGGCCAAGGTGGAGAAGCTCCTCCTCGTGGACGGCTCGGGGCGCCTCAAGGGCCTCATCACCATCAAGGACATCAACAAGACGATGCAGTTCCCCCGGTCCAACCGGGACGCCATGGGCCGCCTGCGCGTGGCGGCCGCCATCGGGGTGAACGACCAGGAGCGGGCCGGGGCCCTGGTGCGGGCCGGGGCGGACGTCCTCGTCGTGGACAGCGCCCACGGCCACTCCGGCAACGTGCTCCGCATGGTGGAGTGGGTGAAGGGGAACCTCCCCGACGTGGACGTCGTGGGCGGGAACGTGGCCACCGAGGAGGGGGCCCGGGACCTCGTGGCGGCGGGGGCGGACGGGGTGAAGGTCGGCATCGGCCCCGGCTCCATCTGCACGACCCGCATCGTCTCCGGCGTCGGCGTCCCCCAGGTGACGGCGGTGATGTCCGCGGTGCGGGCCTGCGAGCCCGCGGGGGTGCCGGTCATCTCCGACGGGGGCGTCCGCTACTCGGGCGACATCACCAAGGCCCTCGCCGCGGGGGCCCGCAGCGTCATGTGCGGCTCGCTGTTCGCCGGCCTCGCCGAGGCGCCCGGGGAGACGATCCTCTACCGCGGCCGCACCTTCAAGGCCTACCGCGGCATGGGCTCGCTGGGGGCCATGGTGAAGGGGAAGGGGAGCCAGGAGCGCTACCGCCAGGAGGAGGGGGCGACCCGGGACAAGCTCGTGCCCGAGGGCGTGGAGGGGCGCGTCCCCTACCGCGGTTCGCTCGCCGACTTCGTCTACCAGCTCGTGGGCGGCCTCCGGGCCGGCATGGGCTACGTCGGGGCGCCGGACATCGAGGCGCTGCGCACGGGGACCCGCTTCCTCAAGCAGTCCGCGGCGGCCGTCCGCGAGGCCCACCCCCACGACATCTACATCACCAAGGAGGCCCCGAACTACCAGGGCGGCTCCCAGGAGGACGAGGACTAGCCATGCCCTCCACGGTCCTCGTCCTCGACTTCGGGTCGCAGTACACCCAGCTCATCGCCCGCCGGGTGCGGGAGCTCGGCGTCTTCTGCCGCATCGTCCCCTGCTCCGTCACCCCCGCCGAGGTCCGCGCCGCGGGGGCCGGGGCTCTCGTCCTCTCGGGCGGGCCCGCCTCGGTCTACGCCGGGGGCGCTCCCACCTGCGACCGGGCCCTCCTCGAGATGGGCCTCCCGGTGCTCGGCATCTGCTACGGGCAGCAGCTCGCCTGCCAGCTGCTCGGGGGGAAGGTCTCGGCGGCGGTCGGGCGGCGGGAGTTCGGCCACGCCACGGTCGAGGTCTCCGACGCGGGGGACCTCTTCCACGGCCTCCCCCCGCGCCTGCAGGTCTGGATGAGCCACGGGGACGCGGTGGAGGGGATCGGCGCCGACTTCGAGGTGCTCGCGAGCACCGCCAGCGCCCCCTACGCCGCGGTGCGCCACCGGCGGCTCCCGCTGCACGGCATCCAGTTCCACCCCGAGGTCCACCACACGCCGCAGGGCAAGGCGATCCTCGCCAACTTCCTCTTCCGCGTGGCCGGCCTGGAGGCCGACTGGGTGATGGCCGACTTCCTCGGCCAGGCCGTGGCGAAGGTGAAGGCGCAGGTGGGGGGCGGGAAGGTCGTCTCGGGGATCTCCGGGGGCATCGACTCCGCCGTCTCCACCCTCATCGTCCACCGCGCCGTGGGGTCGAACCTCAAGGGGATCTTCGTGGACACGGGGCTCCTGCGCACCGGGGAGCGGGACCTCGTGGAGCGGGAGTTCCGGGAGCACTTCCGCGTGGACGTGAAGGTGGTGGACGCCGCCGACCGGTTCCTCGGGGCGCTGCGCGGGGTGACCGACCCGGAGAGGAAGAGGAAGATCATCGGGAAGGTCTTCGTGGACGTCTTCGAGGAGGAGGCGCGCTCCATCGAGGGGGCCGCCTTCCTCGCCCAGGGGACGCTCTACCCCGACGTCATCGAATCGGTCTCCGCCTTCGGCGGGCCGAGCGCGACCATCAAGACCCACCACAACGTGGGCGGTATCCCCGAGGACCTCGGCCTCGACCTCGTGGAGCCGCTGCGGGACCTCTTCAAGGACGAGGTGCGGGTGCTGGCCGGCGCCCTCGGGCTCCCCGACGAGATCGTCTGGAAGCAGCCCTTCCCCGGCCCCGGGCTCGCGGTGCGCTGCCTGGGGGAGGTGACGCGGGAGCGGCTGGACGTCCTGCGGGCCGCCGACCTCGTGGTGCGCGAGGAGGTGGCCCGGGCCGGCCTCGAGCGCTCGCTCTGGCAGTGGTTCGCGGTGCTCCTCCCGGTGAAGAGCGTGGGGGTGATGGGGGACGAGCGGACCTACGAGTCCACGATCGCGGTGCGGGCGGTGACGAGCGAGGACGCCATGACCGCCGACTGGGCGCGGCTGCCCGGGGACCTGCTCGCCACCGTCAGCGGGCGCATCATCAACGAGGTGAAGGGGGTCAACCGGGTGGTCTACGACATCACGTCGAAGCCGCCCGGCACGATTGAATGGGAGTAGGGCGCGGCGGGCCTATCCTCGGCCTCCTCCCATGAGCCCCCTTCCGATGTGCCCCGGCTGCCGGGCGCTCCTCGACCCGGCGGACGCGCTCTGCCCCTACTGCGGCTGGAACGTCCGGCTGACGGAGACGCGGCGGGAGGGGGGGATCGTCGAGAGGACGCTCCGGCCGCTCGGGGGGCTGGTCCCGACGCTGGTGGCGGCGAACGTGCTCGCGGCGGCGGTGGTGGGCGTGCTGCAGGTGCTCCTCCTCCGCTCCCAGCCGGGGCACGAGGGGGAGGGGCTGGGGGCGCTCCTCGGCGCGATCCTCGACCCCCACACGGGCGTCGTCGCCGCGACGGGGGCGGTGATCCCGGAGGCGGTGCTCGACGAAGGGCAGTGGTGGCGGCTCTTCACCTCCGTCTTCCTCCACTTCGGGCTCATCCACATCGCCATGAACATGATGTCGCTCCTGAGCCTCGGGCAACTGGTCGAGGAGGCCTACGGGAGCGGGAAGGCGCTGGCGATCTACCTCGCCACCGGGCTCGCCGGGGCGGGGGCGGGGGTCGGCTGGTACCTGCTGGTCGAGCGGACGGGGGCGGTGCCGGAGTCCTTCGCGGGGGCGGGGGCGAGCGGGGCGCTCTGCGGGTGGGCGGGGGTGCTGGCTTCGCTGGGGCTCAGGGTGGGGGGCGAGGAGGGGAAGCGGCTCTGGAAGGCCATGGTGAAGGGGGTGGGGTTCATCCTCCTCATCGGGCTCATCCTCAAGTTCCGGGACACGGGGGGGCAGCTCGGGAACGCGGCCCACCTGTGGGGGTTCCTGTCGGGGATGGCCTTCGGCGGGGTCTGCACCTTCGGGGCGCGGGCGCGGGGGACCCTGGACGC
>JAKLKS010000249.1 GCA_023150535.1 Planctomycetota bacterium | reverse complement strand
GTTGAGCGCCAGGGCCACGGCCATGAAGGAGGTCACCGTGGACCCCCCGCCGTAGGAGAGGAAGGGCAGCGGCACCCCCGTGATGGGGGCGAGCCCGACGGTCATGGCGACGTTCACCCAGCCCTGCACCGCCAGGAGCACGAGGACCCCCGTCACGAGGAGCTTCCCCGCCGGGTCCCGGGACCGCCGGGCGATGTCGGCGAGGAAGAGGAAGAGCATCCCGTAGAGCCCGGCCAGCAGCGCGCAGCCGAGGAACCCGAACTCCTCCGCCACCACCGTGAAGATGAAGTCGGTCTGGTGCTCCGGCACCGCTCCGGAGCGGTTCTGGGGCCCCTCGGCCCACCCCATGCCGAGGATCCCCCCGGAGGCCACCGCGAGGCGCGACTGCTCCGCCTGGTACCCCTCCTGCCGCACGAGCGCCTCGTGGGCCCGCCGCTCCTGCTCGCTCTCCGGCTTCGATCCGTGGAGGGCGAGGAAGGTCCGCACCCGCTCCCGCTGGTAGTCCTTGAGCACCACGGCGTAGACGAGCGGCGCGCAGGCGACCGCCATGGCGACGACGAGCCCGAGGTGGCGCGGCCGCGCCCCCGAGGCGTAGAGCACCCCGAAGAGCACCGGGACGAAGAGGAGCGCCGTCCCGAGGTCGGGCTGACGGAGGACGAGTGCCATGGGAACCGCCGCCAGCAGGAAGGGGACGGCGAGGCCCCGGAGCGTCCGCTGGTCGTCCCGGAAGCGCACGTAGCGGGCGAGCACGAGGATCACCCCGAGCTTCATCAGCTCCGAGGGCTGGAGGAGGGCCGGGCCGAGGTCGATCCAGCGGCGGGCCCCCTTGATGCTCGTGCCGACGGCGAAGACCGCGAGCAGGAGCAGGATCCCCCCCGCGTAGAGGAGGTAGGCGTGGTCCAGGATCCGCCGGTAGGGCACGAGGAGGACGAGCGTCCCGACCAGGGCCCCCACCGCGTACCAGGTCGCCTGCTTGGAGGCGAAGTCCACGCGGGACTCGATGGACCCCTCCATGGCCGCCTCGCGGATGGAGGCCTGGAGCACCCAGCCGAGGAGGGCGAGGGCGGCCAGCACCCCGAGGACCCGGAAGTCCAGGCGGCGGAGGGTCAGGGGTTCCGCGTTCACCGCCCCTCCCCCGCCCGGCGCCAGGCGCGCAGGAACTCCGCCACCAGGGGGCCCGCCGCGTCGCCGCCCGATTCCTGCTGGTCGAGGAGGACCGCCACCACCACGATGCGGGGGTCCTCGGCCGGGGCGTAGCCGGCGAACCAGGCGTGGAGGCGGCGCTCCCCGGGGGGGCCCTTCTTCACCTGGGCGGTGCCCGTCTTCCCGGCGAAGCGGAACTCCTCGAGCCCCTTCCCCGACCCGGTCCCCCGGAGCACCGTGTCCTCGAGGCCGGCCCGCACCGTCCAGAGGGTCGCCGGGGAGAACACCGGCTCCCCGGGGGCCGGGCCCCGCCCCGCCACGAGGTGGGGGGTCACGGGCCTCCCCCCGTTGGCGACGGCGGCGTAGAGGGCGGCGACCTGGAGCGGGGAGAGGTTCACGGGGCCCTGCCCGATGCCGAGGTTGGCGAGGTCGGTGCGCTCCCACTCGTTCCGGTAGAGGGCCTGGGTCCAGTCGGTCCCGCCCCCCTCGCCGGGGAGCCGGAGGCCGGGGGGGCGGTCGATGCGCAGGAGCCGCGCCCAGTCCTCCAGGGGGCGCACGCCGATGCGGAGCGCCGTCTCCCCGAAGTAGGCGTTGCAGGAGCCGGAGATCGCCTCCCGCATCCCCGGCCGCCCGTGGTCGTGGGAGCAGGGAAGGGGCCGGCTCCGCGCCCCCCGGCACTCCACCTCCCCCGCCCCGGGCGCCAGGTCCCCCTCCAGGGCGACGGCCGCGGTGAGGACCTTGAACACCGACCCCGGGAGGTACCCCGCCGCGGGAGGGAAGACCCCTCCCCCCTCCGGACCGTCGTTCCCGGCCGCGGCGAGGATCGCGCCGGTCCGCGGGTCCATGGCCACGAGGGCCCCGCGGGAGCCGCCGAGGATCCCGCGGGCGGCCCCGTTGAGGGCGTCGGAGACGGTGAGCCGGAGGTCCTCCCCGTCCACCACGGGGTCCCTGGTCTCCCGGGAGAGGACCGACCCGTGGAGGTCCCGGTAGGCGCTCTCCCGCCCGAACTCCCCCCGCAGCGCCCCGTCGAAGGCCCGCTCCACGCCGGAGCGTCCGACGGAGACCGCGAGGATCTCCTGCCGGGTCAATCCCTCCCCCAGCAGGCGGGCGGTGTCCCGCGCGTCCGCCGGCCCCGTCGTCCCGAGGAGGACGCGGGTGTTCGGGTCCATGTCCGGGTCGAGGCGGCGCAGGGCGCGGGCCTCCACGGCGAACCCGCGGAACCCCTCGGGGTCCAGGGAGACCCGCAGCGCGACCTCCCGCGGGACCTCCCGGGCGACGCTGCGGCGCCGGGTCGTCCAGTCCTGGAGGGTGAGCTTCCGCCACCGCTCCCCCTTCTCGCGCGCCCGGGCCCGGGCCACGGTCCACCCCCGCAGCCGCAGCGCGTCGAGCCTCGCCGCGAGCGCCGCGGGCTCCTCCCCGAGCAGCGCCGCGAGCCGCTCCGCCGCGTCGGATTCCACCCGCCGGAAGCCAGCGGAGGAGGCGCAGGTGCAGGCCGCGGGCGGGGCCGCGGGGGCCGGGGGCGCCTCGTCGGCCCCCGGGCCCGGGTCGCTCTCGAAGGTGACGAAGCGGCGGGCGCAGGAGAGGCACTCGAAGGTCGCCGCGCCGAGCCCCCGGGGGTCGGCCAGGAGCTCGAAGCCGAGGTCGTCGCGGGCGAGGACCTTCCCGTCGGCGTCGCGCAGGGTCCCCCGCGTCGGCGGCAGGAGGGCGGACACCGTGCGGCGGTCCTCCACCTCCCGGCGGGCCTCCTCCGCCCCCGTGGTCTGGAGGAGGAGGACCCGGCAGAGGAAGACGAACCAGAGCCCGGCCAGGGCCGCGAGGATGCGGAAGAGGCGCCCCTCAAACAAGGACCGGCCTCCCCCGCTCCGGGGTCCGGAAGACCGAGAGCGCGTCGAGGAGGAGGAGGACGACGGGGGCCGCTGCGGCGGTGGCCGCGGTCCCGGCCAGCACCGCGGGGAGGAGGCCGAGGGAGGCCACGGGGGCCCCGGAGATCTCGAGGAGGAGCAGGCGCAGGAGCGAGGTCCCGAGGAAGAGGATCCCCGCCAGGGTCCCCTGGACGCCGGGGTGCACGGCGGAGAAGAAGTGGCGCAGCTCCCCCGAGAGGAGACCGCAGGCGCCGAGGAGGGCGGCGTCGAGGCCGAAGGGCTCGAGCGTCAGGGGGGCGGCGAGGATCCCGGCGAGGACGCCGCCCGCGAAGCCCGCGCGCGCCCCCCCGAGGAGGCCGGCCCCGAGGGAGAAGAGGAGGAGGAAGTCCGGCCGGAGCCCCCTCTCGGCGAGCCCCCCCGGCCAGGCCAGGGAGGCGGCCAGCGAGCCGAGGAGCGCGGCGGCGGCCTTCACCCGGGTCACCGGCGCCCCTTCCCGGCCGGGGCCGCGGCCCGCAGGTCGGGCTCCGGGAGGCGGAGGACGAGGAGCGTCGAGATCCCGGAGAGGTCGGCCGCGGGCTCCACCACCGCCTCCGCGAGCCGGCGGCGCCGGTCCTCCTCCACCGAGACCACCCGGCCCACGAGGAGGCCCGCCGGGACGCGGGGGTCGGCGGCGCCCGTGAGGACGAGGTCGCCGGCGGCCACGGAGCCGGCCGGCACGAGCCGGAGGAGGAGCCTCCCGCGCCGCTCCCCGAGGACGATCCCCTCCACGGCGCCGGGGCGCTCGGCCCCGGGGCGGAGGACCTGGACCGCGAGGCCCGCGGCCGGCGGCTCCCCCTTCCCGCCCGGGTCGTCGAGGAGCCGGACGAGGGAGCAGGAGGGGCCGACCTCGGCGACGATCCCGGCGAGGCAGGCCCCCGCCGCCACGGGCATCCCGACGGCGAGTCCGTCCCGGGCCCCGAGGTCGATGAGGCGGGAGCGGCGCAGCGGCGCCAGGCGGTCGAGCCCGAGGACGTTCGCCGAGAGCACCTGCACCGGCCGGGAGCGGGGGTCGAAGCGGACCCCGCGGAACTCGCGCAGGGCGCCGTTCTCGATCCGCAGCCCCTCCACCTTCGCCCGGAGCGCCTCGTTCTCCTCCCGCAGCCGGCGGGCCTCCTCCCCGTCCCCCGCCCCCGGCGCGGCGGGGGAGGGCGGGCCGGAGAGGAGGGCCAGCGGCCCGTAGAGGGAGGCGAGCCGGCCGCGCAGCCCGAGGGGGCCGGCGGGGGCGAGGAGGGCCAGGAGGAGGAGCGTGGAGAGGACCAGGGCGGGACGGTGCCTCCCCCAGACCTCGCGGACGGGCGTCACCCCTGGGCTGCCTTTCTCGGAATGCGGACGGGGACCGGGGGAGGGAATCCCCCGTCGCTTCATCGGTGGAACGGGGAGGGTCCTGAAGCGGCAGGCGGAGCCCGGCCCCCCGCCGTCCGATGACCCGCCCTACTCGGGGCGCTCGGTGCGGAGGCGCTTCAGGAGGTCGAGGTTCTCGAGGTAGATGGCCGTCCCCCGGGCGACGGCCAGCAGGGGCTCCTTGACGATGCGCACCGGGAGCCCGGTGTGGTCGGAGATGACCCGGTCGATGCCGCGGAGCATGGAGCCGCCGCCCGCCATCACGATGCCGTTGTCCACGAGGTCGGCGCTCAGTTCCGGGGGGGTGTGCTCCAGGCACTCCTTCACGGCCTTCACGATCATGAGGACCGGCTCCGTGAGGGCGGCGCGGATCTCCTCGGAGGTGATGACGACCTTGCGGGGGAGGTGCTGCTGCAGGTCCCTCCCCTTCACCTCCATGGACATCTCCTTCTTGAGGGGGTAGGCGGAGCCGATGGTGAGCTTGATCCGCTCCGAGGTCTGCTCCCCGATGAGCAGGTTGTAGCGGTGGCGCAGGTGGTTGACGATGGCCTCGTCGAACTCGTCGCCGGCGATGCGGATCGACCGGCTGACGACGATGTTGCCGAGGGAGATGACGGCGACCTCGGTGGTGCCGCCCCCGACGTCGCAGATCATGCAGGCCGTGGGCTCCTTGATGGGGAGCCCCACCCCCATGGCGGCGGCCAGCGGCTCCTCGATGAGCTCCACCTGCCGGGCCCCGGCCCGCTCGGCGGAGTTGATGACGGCCCGCTTCTCGACGGCGGTGATGCCCGAGGGGATGGCCACGACGATGCGGGGGTGGACCCAGGTCCGCTCCCCGTGCACCTTCCGGATGAAGTAGCGCAGCATCGCCTCGGTGATCTCGAAGTCGGCGATGACCCCGTTCTTCATGGGGCGGATGGCGTCGATGTTGCCGGGGGTCTTCCCGAGCATCTCCTTGGCCCGGAGGCCCACCGCCTGCCCGCCCCCCACGATGTGGTTCGTCCCGCGGTAGACGGCCACCACGGAGGGCTCGTTGAGGACGATCCCCTTCCCGCTCACGCAGACCAGCGTGTTGGCGGTCCCGAGGTCGATCCCCATGTCCACCGAGAAGAGGCCCAGGAGCTTGGAGAGGGCTGGGTTCATGGGGCTCGCAGGAGGTCGGAGAGGCGGTGGCGGCGGGGTGGACGCGGACGGAGGATGGCCCGAATCCTACTTCGGCGTTCCGGGAAGAGTCCCACATGGGGGGGACGGGAAATCGGGAGAAGGTCACGAAAGGGGGGGAGGGGAGGGACAAGGAAGGGGAAGGAGAAGGGAAAGGGAAGGAACCCGCCCGCCCCCCGTCCCCTCCCGGATCCACCCCTCCCGCCGGGCAAACCCCCTCAAGTCCCGAGGGTCCCCCCCACCCGCCGGCCCCCACCGGCCGCTCCACCCCTTCCGTTGACGTTCCAACGCTCCCGTCTCGCGTCGGCCGATCCGTTCCGGC
>JAKLKS010000248.1 GCA_023150535.1 Planctomycetota bacterium | reverse complement strand
CGGCGGGGCTCGCGGCGCTCCTCGTGCTCGGGCTCGCCGGGCTCCGGCTCGCGGGAAGCGGGGGACGCGGCGCCCCGGACGCGCCGGAGGGCGGGAGGGTCGCCGCCGCGCCGGCGCCCGCGCCCCCGGCCGCCCCCGATCCCCCGGCGCCCGAGGATCCCCTCGCCGGCCTCCCGCCCCCCGCGGACCCCGCCTCCTTCGACGGGGAGCGGGACCTCTTCGGCGTCGTGGTGGACGTCGAGGGGCGGCCCGTCCCCGGGGCGGCGGTCACCGCCTCCTTCCGGCCCTACGGGGACGTCTTCTTCCTCGGCTTCGAGGAGTCCCGCGCGCGCGTCCCCGGCCCCTCCACCCGCTCGGCCCGGGACGGGACCTTCCTCCTCCCGCTCCCGCGGGGGACCTGGTGCGACCTCCGCGCCGAGGCCCCGGGGGTCGGCGAGGCGCAGGCGGGGTGGCGCGTCGCCGGGGAGCGGGTGCGGCTCGTGCTCCGCGAGGCCCGCTCCCTCCTCGTCAGGGCCCTGGACGCCGGGGGGAACCCCGTGGCGGGCCTCCGCCTCCACCCCTCCTGGATGGACGAGAGCCGCCGCACCTGCCAGCTCCCCTCCGGGAGGACCGGCGCCGACGGGACCTGCCTCCTCCGCTCCCTCCCGGCGGGGCGGATCTGGTTCACGCTGGAGCACCCGGACCTGCGCGGTCCGAGCCCGGCCGAGGCCGTGGTGCCGGAGCGGGGGACCGGCTCCTTCGAGATCCGCCTCTCCCCGCCGCGGGTGGTGGAGGGGATCGTGGTGGACGCGCGCACCCGCGCGCCGCTCCCCGGGGCCGTCGTCGGGGACGGGTACCTCCTCCTGCACGCACGGGCCGCGGGACCCGACGGGCGGTTCTCCTTCCCCTGCGACCCGCTGGATTCGCGCACGGTGGTCCACGCCCGCGCCCCGGGCTACGCGCCGGGCTCCTCGGCGCCGGGCGCCGACGGGACGCTGGAGATCGCGCTCCGCCCCGGCGCCGCGGCGGAGGGGCGGCTCCTCGGCGAGGGGGGGAGGCCCGCGGACGGCGTGCGGGTGGACGTGATCGGCTACGCGCCGAGGACCTCCGGCTGGAGCGGGGCCCAGGCGGCGAGCGTCCGGACCGGCGACGGGGGGCGCTTCCGGCTGGAGGGCCTGCGCGCGGGGACCTCCTACACGATGGTCTGCGAGGCCCCGGGGCGGGGGCGGCTGGTGCGCGACTTCGCGGCGGCCGCGGAGGAGGGGGGGACGGCCGACCTCGGCGACATCCTCCTCCCCCCGTCGCGGTCCATCGAGGGGATCCTCCTCGACGAGGCGGGGGAGCCGCTCCCCGACCGGCCGGTCGTCCTCCACGGCCCGCTCGGGGAGGTGGCCCCCTCGGGACGCTCCCTCGACGTCGGGCGGCGCACCGACGACCGGGGGCGCTTCCGCTTCGCGGGCCGCTCCCCCGGCGCCTACCGCGTGGCCGCCGGGGCCGACGCGCGGTCGGCCGGCGCCGCGCTCGACGTCCTCCTCCCGGAGGACGGGGACCTCGCGGACCTCGTCCTCCGCGTGCCCGCCGCGGTGCGCGCGGAGATCCTCGTGACCGACCCGGCGGGGGAGCCGGTCCCGGGCATGGGCCTCCTCCTCCTCGGGCCCGCGGGGAACGCCCAGCTCCGCTCCGACGAGCGGGGCCGGGCCTCGGCCCCGGTGATCCCGGGGGAGTCCTACCGGCTCCACGCGACCGACCTCTCGGTCCCCGTGCGGTGGGTGAGCGCGCTCCCGGGGGGGACTCCCGTCGAGCCGGGGGCCGGGGAGGTGCGGCTCGTGGTGCGGCGGGCCGCGCAGGTCCGCGGCCGGGTCGTCGGCGGCGACGGGCTCCCCGTGGAGGGGGCGACGGTCACGGCCCGGGAGGCGGGGGGGCCGGGCTCCTGGTCCCTGCGCACGCTCTCCGACGGGCGGTTCGACTTCCCCGTGCCCCGGGGGGCCCGCCTGGAGGTGGCCGCCGCGGGGGAGGGGGGATCCCGCTCCCGGGCGGTGGAGGCCCTGGCCCCGGGGGAGGACGTCGACCTCCGGCTGGAGGGCGGCGGCCGCCTGGTACTCCGGGTGCGCGTGCTCGACGCGGAGGGGCGCCCGGTCCCGGGGATCCCCCTCGACGCGCCGGTCGTCCAGGGACGGGAGCCGACCACGGACCGCCGCGGGGAGGCGCTCCTGCGCGGCCTCGGCGCCGGGGCGATCCGCGTCGGCGTCCGGCCCGGGGCGGCGCTTCCCGAAGGCGCGGCCGCGCCGCCGCCGGCGGAGGCGGACCCCGCGGACGGGGAGGTGGTCCTCCGCCTCCGGGAGGGGGTCCCGATCGAGGGGCTCGTGCTCGGGCCCGACGGGCTCCCGGCCCCGGGCGCGGCGGTGCGGCTCCTCTGCGCGGACGGCTCCGGCGCCGGCGCGGCGGCGGACGGGACGGGGCGGTTCCGCGCCCTCGTCGGGCCGGGGACGGCGGTGCTGCGCGCCGAGGCGCGGTGGACCGACGCCGGCGGCGAGCCGCGGACCGCCCTCCTCGAGGGCGCGGCGGCCGGGGCGGCGGTGCTGGAGTTCCGGCTGCGCTGACCCGGATCCCGCGCGGGGGTCCGCACCCCCGCCGGAGGAGGGCGGACGCGTCGGGAGCGGGGCGGGGAGGTGGGCCGTGCCGGTCCGTCTCCCGGGGCGCCTCCGCTCCTGTAGCATCTCCTCGTGGAATCGGGAACCCCCCCGGCAGCACCGGACGAGGCACGCCTGCGGCTTCAGCGCGGATGGGCGCTCTACAGGATCGATCGGCCGAAGGAGGCCCTCCTTGAGGTGTGGGCCGCTCTCCAGGTTGAACCGGAGTCCGGAGATGCCAGGGGTCTGGAGGCCTTCTGCCTGCTGGAGATCGGGGACCACCAGGGTGCACGGACCTCCGCCGGGCGGTGCGTCTCCCTGGAACCCACCCGGGCGTGGAACCACTACGTGCTCGGGAGGGTCCTCCGGCTGTCGGGGGATCGCGAGGGGGCTCGGGTGCCTCTCGACGAGGCCATCCGCCTGGACCCCGAGGAACCGGACTACCGGCAGGAGAGGGCCTGGTTCCGGTTCGACGGAGAGTGGTACTCGGGAGCCCTCGCGGATGCGGAGGAAGGGCTGCGGATCGACCCCCTCCATGGACCCTGTGCCTCCGTCCGGGGGATCACCCTCCAGCACCTGGGTCGATTCGAGGAGGCCGAGGCCGCCTACCGGGAAGCCCTCAGGCTCGATCCGGAGATGCCGATTCCCCACGCCGGGCTCGGCTTCCTGGCGCTTCGGAAGCGGCAGGGGGTTGCGTCCGTCGAGGCCTTCAGGACCGCCCTTCGCCTCGACCCGGCCTATGGATGGGTGAAGTCCGGCCTGCCCGACGCGCTCCTGCTCTGCTTCCCCGGATACGCCCGCATCGACCGGATCCTCCAGGTGCTTCGGGACCTTGCCGCCTGGAAGAGGACGGGAATCGCCATCTTCCTGCTGGTCGTCCTCGGGGGGTGGTCCATCGTCATCGTCATCCTCACCATGGAGTCATCCCACCGATCGATGTCCGCCGCGAAGTGGGTCGGCATGCTCCTGCTGCCGTTCCTTGCATGGACCTGGACCTCCGTGGTGTGGGTGGCCCGGCCGCTCTACGAACTCGCCCTGGGATTCCACCCCGTGGGGAAGTGGCTTGTCCGTCCCTCCCGCCGGCGCCATGCGTACCTGGTCGCGGGTTGCCTCGCCTCCTCCCTCCTCCTCCTGTGCGGCGGGCTCCTGGGGGCGGGGCCCCTGGTGGTCTGGGTGGGCTCCAGCCTGCTCGTCCTCCTTCCCTCCCTGGGTGCCCTGGGCAGGGGGAACTCGCCCGGCTGGTTGAGCATCGAGGGGATCTCCTGGATGGCCGCGCTGTCCTTGGTCGTCCTGTCCGCGACCGTACCTGGGGAGGGAGCCGCCTTCGCGGTGGGAGTCGCCATGGGCCTGGCGTTCCTCCTCGCAGTGAACGCCCACTACCTCTCCTTCACGGATGCGTGAGGACGCGGGCTCCCGACCCTTCCCGGAGCCGGCCGCCCCGGCCGTGTCGTCCTCCGCCGCCGGGTTTCCGCCCCGGTGGGGCCGCCGCGGACCCCGCCCCCTGCCCCGGCGCCCGCCTGGAGGGGTGGCCTTCCGGCGGAGCCTCGTCCCCCGTCCGCGGTCCGTCCTGTAGCATCGCGGGCGTGGAAGCGGGAATCCCGCCGTCGGCACGGGACGAGGCGGATCGGCGCCTGGAGCGCGCGTGGAGGCTCCATCGCCTGGGCCGGCCGTGGGAGGCACTCGACGGGGTCACGGACGCCCTCGGGGGGAAACCGGACTCCGCGGAGGCCTTCGGGTTGACGGCCTTCTGCCGGGCGGACCTGGGCGAAGGGAAGGAGGCCCTTGCAGCGGCGGTGAAGTGCCTGTCCCTGGCCCCCGACCGGGCCTGGTCCCACTACGTCGTGGGCAGGGTCAGCCGTCTCATCGGGAATCCCGCGGACGCGCTGACCGCGCTCACCGACGCCGTTCGCCTCGACCCCGGGGATCCGGTCATCCGGCGAGAACTCGCCCGCCTCCATCACGAGAGGGGGCGCTTCGAACTCTGCCTCGCGGAGGCGGAGGAGGGACTGCGCCTGGACCCCCTCGACGGGGAGTGCGCCGCCTTCAGGGGCAGGGCGCTGCAGGACCTCGGCCGCCTGGAGGAGGCCGAGGCCGCCTACCGGAGGGCCCTCGCCCTCGACCCGGAGATGCCCGCCGCCCACGCGGGCCTCGGGTTCCTCGCCCTCCGCCGCGGAGGGGGCGAAGCGAGCGTGCGGGCCTTCCGGGACGCCCTGGGCACCGACCCGGGATGCGAGAGTGCCAGGTCGGGACTGGCGCAGGCGCTCCTGCTCCGGTTCCCCGGATACGGGTGGATCGACCGGGTCGTCGATCACCTGCGGGGCCTCCCCGAGGAGATCCGGCGCAACCTGGCCGTGATCCTCGGGGTCGCCGTGGTGGCCCCCCAGCTCCTCTTCCTGGGAATGTCGACGGACGAGTGGCTCCCGGACGGGTCCGAGGAGGGCGGCCGAATCGGATGGTGGACCGGTCTCGCCCTCCTGCAGGTCCTCCTCACCTGGGGCTGGGCCGGTCTCTTCTGGGTCCTGCGCCCCCTCTACCTCCTCGCACTCCGGTTCCATCCCGCGGGACGAGGGCTGGTGGAGCCCTCGCGCCTGCGCGTCCCATGGATGGTCCTCGGAGGAGTCCTCGCGATCCTCCTCATCCTGTCCATCGGGATCCTCGCCCCCTGGCCCCGGGGCATCCACCTCGCCGTCCTGCTGGCGGCCTGCCTTCCCGCCGCGGGAGCCCTGGCAGGCGAGTCCGGGAAGTGGGAGGAGGCCCCGCTCGCCGTGCTCGTCGCGGGCGCGATCCTCCTCGGCATCCTGGGAGCCCTTCTGCCGGAGAACCACGCGTCGACGTACCGATTCGTCTCCTTCCTCTTCGGCTACGGCTGTCTCCTGAGGGCCTTCGTGCTCTCGATCACCGACTCCTGATCCACCGGGAAGGGTGGCGTCCCGTACCATCCCGGCGTGGAACCTGGATCGCCCCCCTCGGCCCGCGAATCGGCGGAGCGCCACCTCGAGCGCGGGTGGGCGCTCCACCGGCTGGGCAGGAACAGGGACTCCCTCGACGAGGCGAAGGCGGCCCTGCGCGAGGTCCCCGGCCTGGCGGGGGCCCACGGGCTCCTGGCCTTCTCGCTCCTGGAACTCGACCGGAAGGAGGAGGCCGTCCAGTCGGCCCGCGACTGCGTGGCGGCGGCGCCGGCCTGGGCCTGGGCCCACTACGTCATCGGGAGGGTCCTTCGCAGGACAGGTTCGTGCCGGGCCGCCGGTGAGGCGCTCGCCGAGTGCGTCC
>JAKLKS010000247.1 GCA_023150535.1 Planctomycetota bacterium | reverse complement strand
GCCGCCTCCGCCTGCGCCGCCGCCGCCGCCGCCCGCCCCTCCGGCCCCGCCCGCACCTCCCGCGGGAGGTGGCGCGTGAACCAGCGCGTCCGGGATCTCCGCGACGTCCGCACCGACGAGCTGGTGGTCAACATGGGCCCCCAGCACCCCTCCACCCACGGGGTGCTCCGGGTCGTGGTGAAGACCGACGGGGAGGTGGTCCTCGACCTCCAGCCCCACGTCGGCAACCTCCACCGCTGCAAGGAGCGCATCGGCGAGAACCTGCTCTACGGGCAGTTCGTCCCCTACACCGACCGCCTGGACTACCTGGCCAGCATGAACAACGAGCTGGCCTACTGCCTGGCGGTGGAGAAGCTGCTGGGGGTCGAGCCCCCCGAGCGGACCCAGTACATCCGGGTCTGCATGGCGGAACTCAACCGCATCGCCTCCCACCTCATGTCCATCGGGACCTACGGCCTCGACATGGGGGCCATCACCCCCTTCCTCTACGCCTTCCGGGAGCGGGAGACCTCGCTCGACCTCATGGAGGAGGTCTCCGGCGGGCGGATGCTCTACCACTACGTCCGCCTCGGCGGCGTGGCGAGGGACCTGACGCCGGGCTGGGCCGGCCGCTGCCGCGCCCTCATGACGGACATGGACCGGCGCATCGGCGAGTACAACACGCTGCTCACCTGGAACAAGATCTTCATCGAGCGCACGGCGGGCATCGGCGTGCTGGACCGCGAGACCTGCTTCGACTGGGGCATCACGGGCCCGGCGCTGCGGGCCTCGGGCGTGGACTGGGACGTGCGCCGGGACGAGCCCTACTCGGTCTACCCGCACCTGAAGTTCGTCGTCCCCTCCGGCCACGGCACCCCCGCGGGCGCGAAGGTGGGGGTGATGGGGGACTGCTGGCACCGCCACTGGATCCGGATGCTCGAGATGGAGCAGTCGGTCTCCCTCGTGCGCCAGTGCCTCGACCGCATCGAGTCCCTGCCCCCGCCGGAGAACCCCGAGGCGATGGGCGCCAAGCTGCCGAAGATGCTCCGCCCCGCCCCCGGCGAGGTCTACTTCCGCGCCGAGAACCCCCGCGGCGAGCTGGCCTTCTACCTCCAGTCCGACGGCACCACCAACCCCTGGCGGCTGCGGGTCCGGGGACCCTCCTTCTGCAACATCGCGGTGCTGGGCGCCATCAGCAAGGGGCACCTGCTGGCCGACCTCGTGGCCATCATCGGCTCCATCGACATCGTGCTGGGCGAGGTGGACCGGTGATCCCGCTCCTCCTGGCGGCCGGGATCGGCGGGGTGGAGGGCGACGCCCCCGGACCGGGGGTCCTGGAGACGATCTGGGGCATCTCCGTCGTCCGCGGCCTCGCCTGGTCCCTCGTCGCGGCCCTCCTGGTCATCACCCCCATGGCGCTCTTCGCCATCTGGCTCGAGCGGAGGCTCTCCGGGAAGATGCAGGCGCGCATCGGCCCGAACCGCGTGGGGCCCGAGGGGCTCCTCCAGACGCTGGCCGACGGCGTGAAGCTGCTCGGCAAGGAGAGCCTCGTCCCGACGCAGGCCGACAGGCCGCTCTTCCACGCGGCCCCGGCCGTCGTGTTCATGTCCGCCTTCGCGATGTACGCCGTCCTGCCCTGGGGCCCCGACTGGGCCCCGACGAGCCTCGCGGTGGGCCTCCTCTTCGTGCTGGCCATCGGCTCCCTCGAGGCCATCGGCGTCATCATGGCGGGCTGGGCGAGCAACAACAAGTGGGCCCTCCTGGGGACCATGCGCGTCGCGGCGCAGGTGGTCGCCTACGAGATCCCGCTGGGGATCTCCGCCCTCGTGCCGGTGCTGACGGCGGGCACGATGAACGTGCAGGAGATCACCGCGATGCAGGGGGGCGGCGCCTGGAACTGGGGCCTCTGGTGGGCCTTCCCCGCGAACCTCGTCGCCTTCGTCCTCTTCTTCTGGGCGGCGCTGGCCAACCTCAAGCGCGCCCCCTTCGACCTCCCCGAGGCGGAGTCGGAGCTGGTCGCCGGCTTCCACACCGAGTACTCCGGGATGTCCTTCTCGATCTTCTTCCTGGCCGAGTACGCGGCCATGTTCGTCCTGTCGGGCGTCGCCTCCTGCCTGTGGCTGGGCGGCTGGAACACCGGGATCCCGGGGGTGGACGTCGCGGGGATGGGGGTCTGGGGCAACCTGCTCGGCGCCGCCATGGTCGCCGGCAAGGCCATGCTGCTCGTGGCCGTCATGATGTGGCTCCGCTGGACGCTCCCCCGCCTGCGCGTGGACCAGGTCATGCGGCTCTGCTGGAAGTTCTTCCTCCCCATCAGCCTCGCCTGCCTCGTCTGGGCGGCGGCCTGGGTGTCCGTGGTGAAGCCGATGCTCGGAGGGAACGGCTGATGGGCTACTGGTCCGACATACGGGACGGCGTGGGCACGACCCTCAAGGGCATGAGGATCACGTGGAACCACATGTTCGAGCCCACCTTCACGATGCAGTACCCGGAGGAGCGGAAGGACCTCCCGGACTCGGAGCGGGGGATCCACGAGTACGACGTCGAGCGCTGCATCGCCTGCGAGAACTGCGCCAAGGCCTGCCCCGTCGCCTGCATCTACATCGACGCCGAGGGCAAGGGCAAGGCGGCGAAGCTGACGCGGTTCGAGATCGACTACCAGAAGTGCCTCTTCTGCAACCTCTGCGTGCCGCCCTGCCCCGTGGACTGCATCAAGATGGGGAAGGAGTTCGACCTCACGGGCTACCACCGCGCACGGGCATCGCGGCAAGGGAAGGAAGACGCTCTTGGCGGAACTCCTCGGGAAGCTGACGGCGGCGATGGGGACCTACGGTCCCGCGGTCCTGTTCTACGGGGTCGCGGGCCTCGTCCTCGCGTCGGCCGCCTACGCCGTCGTGGCGAAGAAGATCGACCACAGCGCCTTCTCGCTCATGGCCTGCTTCACGGGGGTGGCGGCCCTCTACGCCATGCTCGGGAGCGACTTCCTGGCCGTCACCCAGGTCATCGTCTACGTCGGCGGGATCATGATCCTCATCGTCTTCGGCGTGCTCCTCACCGACCGCCTCCCCGTGGAGTACCGCCAGATCTCCCGGGAGACCGTCGTCCAGGGCCTCGCCGTCGCCGTCCCCGTGATGGCCGCCCTGGTCTGGGCGGCCGCGGGGACCTCCTGGCCGGTGGTCGCCGAGGCGGCCGCCGCCGCCGCGCCGCCGGCCGCGGGCGGGACGGACCCGGGGACCACGGCGGCGATCGGGAAGCTCCTCCTCACCGACTACCTCTTCCCCTTCGAGTTCGCCTCGGTCCTCCTCCTCGTGGCCCTCGTCGGCGCGGCGCGCATGGCGCGGGGAGGCGCGAAGTGAACCCCGCCCTCAGGCCGTTCCTCGAGATCGGGCTGACCCACTACCTGGTCCTGTCCTCCCTGATGTTCTCCCTCGGCATCCTCGCCATGGTCGCCCGCCGCAACGCCATCGGGGTGCTCATCGGGATCGAGCTCATCCTCAACGCGGCCAACGTCAACCTGGTGGCCTTCGGGCGCTTCACGGACGCGGGCCCGCAGGGGCCGGTCTTCGCGATCTTCGTCATCATGCTGGCCGCCGCGGAGGCGGCCATCGCGCTCGCCCTCCTGCTCAGCCTCTTCGAGCGCTCCGGGAGCGTCTCCCTGGACGAGGCCTCGGAGCTCAAGGGCTAGGCCATGAACACCGTCCACCAGCTCGCCCCCGTCCTCATCCTGGCCTTCCCCCTCCTCGGGGCCGTCGTCGCGCTGTTCACCGAGAGGTCGAAGCCGAGGCTGACGGCCCTGATCAGCACCGCCGCCATCGGCATGTCCTTCCTCGTGGCGGCCGGGATCGTCCTGCCCCACGTCTGGGGGATGCCGGCGGACAGGCTCGCGGAGGAGATCGCCTCCGTGCGGCCGATCACCTGGATGACGACGGGGACCACGGCCGTCGAGTTCGGGTTCCACATCGACCACCTCGGCGCGGCGCTCCTGTTCATGGTCACCCTCTGCTCGACCATGATCCACGTGTTCAGCATCGGGTACATGGCGGGGGAGACCCGGTTCGGGGGCTTCTTCCGCTGGATCGGGTTCTTCACCTTCTCGATGCTCGGGCTGGTGGTCAGCGACAACCTGCTGACCCTCTACGTCGCCTGGGAGCTGATGGGGCTCTCCTCCTACAAGCTCATCGGGTTCCTCTACCACAAGCCGAGCGCCCAGGAGGCCTGCAAGAAGGCCTTCATGACCACGCGCATCGGCGACGTGGGGATGTTCCTGGGCATCGTCCTCCTCTACCTCGCGACGGGGACCTTCCGCTTCGAGGAGATCTTCGCGCAGGTCCAGGCGAAGGCCTTCCTGCCCGGCGTCGCGGGCATGGACTTCGAGACCGTCGCGATGCTCGCCTCCTTCGGCCTCCTCTTCGGGGCCATGGGCAAGTCGGCCCAGTTCCCCCTCCACGTCTGGCTTCCCGACGCCATGGAGGGCCCGACCCCGGTCAGCGCCCTCATCCACGCGGCCACGATGGTGGCGGCGGGCGTCTACCTGGTCGGCCGCATGTACCCGCTCTTCGAGGTCCACGAGGCGGTCCTGCCCGTCGTCGCCGTCATCGGCACCTTCACCGCGCTCTTCGCGGGGACCATCGCCGTCTGCGGCACGGACATCAAGAAGGTCCTCGCCTACTCGACCATCAGCCAGCTCGGGTTCATGTTCGCGGGCCTCGGCGCCGGCGGCGCCCTGGGGTTCAAGGCCGGCCTGTTCCACCTCGTCACCCACGCCTTCTTCAAGGCCTGCCTCTTCCTCGGGTCCGGGTCGGTGATCCACGCGGTCCACACCCAGGAGGTCGGCCAGATGGGCGGCCTCTGGAGGAAGATCCCGGTCACCTTCGCGACCTGGATGTTCGCGACGCTGGCCATCGCCGGGTTCCCCTGGATCACCTCGGGCTTCTACTCGAAGGACGCCATCCTGCTCGCCCTGGCGGCGTCGGAGGAGGGGCCCTGGCAGGCGGTGCGCCTGGGCTGCATGGCCGCCCTGGTGGGGGGGGCCTTCCTCACCGCGGCCTACATGATGCGGGTGACGGCGCTCACCTTCTTCGGGAAGCCCCGGGAGCAGGAGCGCTACGACCACGCCCACGAGTCCCCGGTGATGACGATCCCGCTGGTGGTGCTGGCGGTGATGGCCTGCCTCGCCGGCTTCGCCTGGCACGAGCGGATGCTCCAGCCGGAGATGGTCTACGGGTTCGGGTACTTCCCCGCCCACCGGGCCTCCGGGCTCCCGGCCGTCGCCCTCACCGGCGAGGCGCTCGAGGCCTACAACCGCCACGCGGAGCACGTCGCCCACTGGCACCACACCCTCCTGTTCATCGCCATCCCCGCC
The DNA here is from genome assembly GCA_023150535.1 of Planctomycetota bacterium. Taxonomy (GTDB): domain Bacteria; phylum Planctomycetota; class JAJSAM01; order JAJSAM01; family JAKLKS01; genus JAKLKS01. Next base: position 614 of record JAKLKS010000247.1, on the reverse strand, counting down.
GGCCTCGGCGGCCTCGCCCTCGGGTCCGTCCTCTACATGACCCCGGTCGGGGCCCTCGCCCGGGAGAAGCTGCGCGGGCCCCTGGCCCCGGTCTTCACCGTCTGGAAGAACAAGTACTGGATCGACGAGATCTACTGGGCGACCTTCGTCGCGGGGTCCGTCGCCGTCTCCCGCGCCATGGCCTGGTTCGACCGGGAGATCGTGGACGGCCTCGTCAACCTGGCCGGGCGCCTCGGGCTCCGCCTCGGAGACGCCTCCGGCTGGGCCGATCGCGAGGTCGTGGACGCGCAGTTCGTGCACGGCGCCACGGGCCTGGCCTGGGGCGCGGGCGGGCTGTTCTCCGCGATGCAGGGCGGCCGGGTGCGCGTGTACGTGTACCAGGCCGTGATGGCCACGGCGGTCCTGGCCCTGGCCGTGGCCGCCGTCTACGGGTAGTCCGAAGGGAAGGAAGGGAACGGGTCGCATGAAAATGCCCTGGCTGAGCCTGCTCATCTTCGTCCCCCTGGCGGGGATGATCGCCGTCGCCGTGGCGGGCAGGACGAAGGAGATCGCGCGCCTGATCTCCCTCGTCACGGCCTTCCTCGTCTTCGGCCTCTCCATGGGGGCCATCCAGG
>JAKLKS010000246.1 GCA_023150535.1 Planctomycetota bacterium | reverse complement strand
GCCGCCGGCGTCGAAATCAAGGACCCCGAGATCGGGCTGCTGGACTTCCCCGGGGAGCTGCCCCTTCCCACGGGGGAGCCGGGCGTGACCCGGATGACCCGGGTCCTCCTCTGCTGGCGGATCGGGGAGGAGCGGGTCGCCTTCTGGCACGACCTGAAGTCCGGCTTCCAGGGGCGCCGCCCCCTCCCGGGCGCGGAGCCCGCGGGCGAGGCCCCGCCGCCCGCGAAGGCGGGGCCCACCCCGCGCTCCCGGGCCGCCCGCGACGCCGCCCTCGACGACTCCGGACTCGACCGGGAGCCGAAGCCCTAGTCGGGCGTCCCGCCCCCGCCATCCCAGGGGAGGCACCGCCTCCCGGCCAAGGAGGTCCCGTGACCCAGCTGCAGGCGGCCCGCGACGGCGTGATCACCCCGCAGATGGAGCACGTCGCGCGGGAGGAGGGGGTCCCCGCCGAGCAGGTCCGCGCCGGCATCGCCGACGGGACCATCGTCCTTCCCTTCAACGTGAACCGGCCCCACCCCGTGATCCGGGCCATCGGGAAGGGCCTCAAGACGAAGGTCAACGCGAACTTCGGCTCCTCCGCCGACCACGAGGACCCGGAGGAGGAGCGGCGCAAGCTCGAGGCCTCCATCGAGTACGGGGCCGACTCGGTGATGGACCTCTCCACGGGGCCGCTGCTGAACGACATCCGCCGCATGTCGCTCCGGCACTCCACGGTGATGCTCGGCACCGTCCCCATCTACGAGGCGGCCCAGAAGCGGGGCGTCTACGCCTTCGACGAGGCGATCTTCGACGTCGTCGAGGGGCAGGCCCGCGAGGGGGTGGACTACGTCACCGTGCACTGCGGGGTGACGAAGCGCTCCATCGCCCGCCTCGACGACATGCCGCGGGTCTGCGGCATCGTCTCCCGGGGCGGCGCGGTGACCGCGGCCTTCATCCGCAAGACCGGGAGGGAGAACCCGCTCTACGAGCGCTTCGACCGGCTGCTGGAGATCTGCCGCGAGCACGACGTGACGCTCTCCCTCGGCGACGGGCTCCGCCCCGGCGCGACGGCGGACGCGACCGACCCGGCGCAGCTCGAGGAGCTGTTCATCCTCGGGGAGCTGCAGCAGCGCGCCCTGGCGGCCGGGGTGCAGGCGATGATCGAGGGGCCCGGCCACGTGCCCCTCGACGAGATCGCGGCCAACGTGCAGATCCAGAAGCGCATCTGCCACGGGGCGCCCTTCTACGTGCTCGGCCCCCTGCCCACGGACTGCGGGGCGGGCTACGACCACATCACCGGGGCCATCGGGGGCGCGGTGTCGGCGGCGGCGGGGACGGACATGCTCTGCTACCTGACGCCGGCGGAGCACCTGCGACTGCCCACGGTGGAGGACGTGCGCGACGGGGTCATCGCGACCCGCATCGCGGCCCACTGCGGGGACGTGGTCAAGCGCACCGGGCGGGCCCGGGAGCGGGACCGCGCCATGAGCGACGCCCGCAAGCGGCTCGACTGGGAGAGGATGTTCGAGCTCGCCTTCGACGGGAAGAAGGCGCGGGAGTTCCGGGTGAACAGCGAGGACGCGGAGCGCGCCGTCTGCTCCATGTGCGGGCCGCTCTGCTCGGTGAACATCGACAACCACACCGATCCCCAGTACGCCGCCGAGGCCGCCGCCCACAAGCGGCGGATGTTCGGCCAGGAGATCGTCGAGCGCGTCGAGGGGGTCCCGAAGGGGACGCTGTAGCGGGGGGGGCTCCCCCCGCCCCTACCCCGGCGCCGCGTGGCGGAGGATCGAGAACACCGCCCCCTGCGGGTCGCCGATCACCGCGAACCGGCCGACGTTGGGGATGTCCGTGGGCGGCACGATCACCTTCCCGCCGAGGGAGGCCGCCTTCGCCGCCGACCCGTCGCAGTCCGCCACCGAGAAATAGGTCATCCAGTGCGGGGGCGCGTCCCCCCACCACTCCCCCTTCATCTCCATCATCCCCGCGGCCATGGCGCCGTCCTTGAGGAACACCGTGTAGTCCCCGCTCGGCGTCGCCATGGGCATCACCTGCCGGGTCCAGCCGAAGACCCCCTCGTAGAAGGTACCGGCCCGGCCGGTGTCCGGGGTGGCGAGTTCGTTCCAGCACATCGTCCCCGGGATGCCCGAGGGGGGCGCCTCCCCCGGCCTCTCCGCCTGGTAGAGGGCGAAGTGGGCACCCGTCGGATCCTGGATGGAGGCGAACCGCCCGACGCCGGGGAGCGAGAAGGGGCCGTGGAGGACCTTGCCCCCGTGCTTCCGCACCTTCGCCGCGGTCTCGTCCGCGGAGGCGACGGCGACGTAGGCGATCCAGTGGGGGGGGATGCCCATCTTCTCGCGCTCCGCGCCGAGCCCGATGAGGCCGCCCAGCGACTTCCCGCCCACCTGCCACTCGGCGTAGCCGCCGGAGGGTTCCTCCCGGACGGTCCAGCCGAAGAGCCCGGTGTAGAAGGCCTTCGCCGCGGCGGTGTCCTTCACGTTCGCCTCGGGCCAGCAGAACCGCCCGAGGAGCGCGCCCGCGTCCTTCCCGTCGCCCATGGTGAGGTCTCCCGTTGCCCGTGCCCGGTCCGAAGCCCCGAGGCTACCGGCCCATGGCATCCCGTCAACCCCGCCCCTTGACAAGGACGAAATCCTTGCTAGAACAAGGAAATGAGCAGGGTCACCAGCAAGCTGCAGTTGACCATCCCCCGGGCCATCGCCCTCCGCTTCGGCATCCGCCCCGGGGACGAAGTCCGGTGGGAGGTCCAGGCGAGGGGGGCGCTGATGATCCGCCCCGGGGATGGGGATACGGCGGGGGGGGCGGGATCGGTGGGGGAGGGCGGCGCCTTCCCCGGAATCGCCGCCCCCGGGGCCCGGACTGCCGCGGGCATCCGCGACCCCGCGGAGCGGGTGGCCCACTTCGACCGGGAGACCGCCCGGATCGAGGCCCTCCTGGCCGGCGATCCCGACCCCGCCGGAGAGGCGGCCGAGGCGAAGCGCCGGCGGGAGGTCGAGGAGCGGCGGGGCTGGTCCCGGGAGGACCTCTACGGTGATCGCGGCCACCCCCGCCCTCGTTGACACGAACATCCTCGTCTACCGCCACGACCCCGGGGACCCGGCCCGCCGCCGGCGCGCGACGGAAATCCTCCGGCGGGGCGCCGCCGAGGGGGGCCTCGTCCTTCCGCAGCAGGCGCTGGTGGAGTTCGTCGCGGTGACGACCCGCCCCCGGGGGGAGAGGCCGCCCCTGCTCGGGTTCGCGGAAGCGGCCCGGGCCGTCGAGGGGTACCTCCTCCACTTCGAAGTCCTGTGGCCGACGCCGGAGGTCCTCCGGACCGCCCTCGGGGGCCGCCTGCTCCACGGCCTCCCCTGGTACGACGCCCACCTCTGGGCCTGCGCCGAGGTGAACGGGATCCCGACCCTCCTGTCGGAAGACTTCCAGCACGGCCGGGTCTACGGCACGGTCCGGGTCCTCGACCCGTTCCGGGAGACCTAGGTCCGGGGATCCCGGGTCGCCCCCCCGACCGCCGGGTCCCGGAACGGGTTCCGCGCCCGCACCGACGGGAACCGGCCGAAGTCGGCGTCCAGCGTGAGGATCTCCCGCACCCCGTGCTCGGCGCAGAGGGCGGCGATGTGGCCGTCGTGGACGAGGCGGCCCCGGGCGCTCCCCTCCTCGAGGAGGCGGCGCAGGTGGAAGCGGTGGCCGGGGCCCTCGCCGAGGAGGGTGAGGGAGGGGCAGGCGAGGAGCGACTCCAGGTCCTCCAGCGCCCGGTCGAGCGGGGTCGGCGGGTCGAAGACGCGGGGCGAGGTGACCACCCGGAGGAACTCGTAGACGCAGGGCCAGGGGAGGGCCCAGGCCTCCCGGCCCGAGGCGAGGCCCTCCAACAGGCGGAGCGCCTCGGCGTGGTGGGCGGCCTCCTCGCGCCGGGCCTGGACGAGGATGTTCGTGTCGAGCGCGATCACCGGAACCCCCGCTCGGCGTCCTCCTCGGGCCCGCCCGTGGCCTCGAGCAGGGAGCCCCGGTCGTCGAGGTCCACCCCCGGGAGGACCCGGCCCCGCTCCGTCCGCCAGCGGAACCGCCAGGTCCCCGCCGGCGGGGGCCCCGCCAGCCAGGCGCGGAGGGCCTCCTCCAGCACCGCGCGGAGGGTCGTTCCCTCCTCGGCGGCCCGTTTCTTCGCGTCGAGCAGGAGCCTGTCGGCGATGTCCACGGTGGTCCTCATGCAGGAAAGCATATCATGGATGATGGGTCGATGCCAGGGACCGGCGCTTCCCTCCAGGTGCGGGATGCCGGGGGGTGTACACGGGGTGCCCGGCGCGGTCCCCGCGCGCCGACCCCTACCCGTCGTACCGGGTCGGGTGGAGGGCGGGGCCGCCCGCGGGGGCCGCCTCCCCCTCGTGCTCCGGGACCCGCTGGCCCTTGGCGGCGACCTCGCGCTGGTAGCGGACGAGGTCGTGGACCTCGAGGTCGAACTCGGGGAAGGTCCCCGCGGCCTCCCGGAAGTGGGCCTCGCACCAGTGGCAGACGACCACCTCCCCGGCGATGAGCCAGAGGAGGGTGTCGAGGGCGACGGAGACCAGGAGCGCCCCGAAGAACCCGGAGGGCCCGATCCAGACCCCCAGCGCCACCGCCACGGCGAACCCGGCCACGAGGAGGCCGATGCCGACCCGCCGGCTGAAGTCCTTCTGCCGGTAGAGCCGGGGGTCGCCGCAGAGGGCGCAGCGGAGCAGCCGATCCCCCTCGAGGGAGCCGGGGAAGCGAGGGGCGGCCGCGCCGCAGGGGCAGGGAAGGGTCGCGGCGGCGGCGAGGTCGGCCGCGAGGACCTCCCGGCCGCAGGCGGGGCAGGCGAAGTCGGCCTCGATCGCCATCAGAGGGGGAACCCCGTGCGCAGCAGCACGAACCGGGCGGCGGCCTCCCCCATGAGGATGAAGGCGGTCACCCCGTAGAGGATGCCGGTGGCGGCCTGGGTGGAGCGGATCTTCACCGTGCCCCAGACCATCCAGGACATGGCCATGGGGGTGCCGAGGCTGAAGAGGCCGTAGACGAGGACGAAGAGGAAGGAGCGGTCGACCACCCGGCTCCCTCCCGGGGAATCGAGGAGGAAGGCGGCCGCGGTCGCGGCCGCCCGCAGCGCCAGGGAGCCGAAGAGGAGGAAGGTGAGGGTCTTGAGGGGGGCGACGGGGAGGTCCTTGACGACCAGGTACCAGTGGCCGAGCAGCATGGCGGAGAGCACGCTGCCGAGGAGGAGGGCCCCGGCCGCGTAGTTGACCGCGAGCAGCGGCCCCGAGGCCGCCGGGGAGAGGGGGGGCTGGTGGGGGAGGGTGGCCATGCGGACCCCGTCCGCCGCCACGGCCGCCCAGCCGAGGCCCGCCGCGAGGAGGGTCAGGCGGTGGCCGGCGGCCCCCGTCCCGTACCAGAAGGCCAGCAGCGCCAGGGCCCCGGCGACCCCGTAGGCGGCCAGGAGGAGGTTCACGACCCCGTCGGCGTCCGTCCCGAAGGCGGGGAAGCCCGGTCCCGCGGAGGAGGCCCGGAAGAACCACCCCACGGGGAGGAGGCCGAGGCCGATGCAGAGCATCATCACGTAGTAGCCCTTGCCCACGGACCGCCAGGGGACGAGGGGGGCGAGGCCGAGGCACCCGACGGAGAGCTGCGTGAAGTACATCGAGAAGTCCATGCCCGCATCCTACGGCGCGCGCCCCCGCGGGCCGGACACAAGTCCGCGGCCGGACCGCGGCGGGGGCGGGACGGACCCGTGACCCTCCCCCGGATCAAAGCTTGGGAGGCTCCCGGGGGGGCCCTTACCATCTGCGCCGCGTTTCCAGGCCCGGTCGGCCCGATGGCACCCCTCCCGTACCGCCCGGGGTCCATCCCCGGCGGGCCCGTTCCGCCACCTCCGCACCGACGCCCGCCTCGCCGGTACCGCTGGACGGAGCCGACCTACCTTGCTCGACGACTTCCTCGTAACCCTGGTCTTCCTCGTGTTCGGGATCAGTTTCGTGGTCCTGAACATGCACGTCATTTCG
>JAKLKS010000245.1 GCA_023150535.1 Planctomycetota bacterium | reverse complement strand
AGCCCCCCGGTCCCTCCGTGGGCGAGGGCCCCGAGGAGGAGGGCCGCGGCGGCGAGGAAGGCGAGCAGCTCCCGCGCGACGAGCTCCGGGGCGCAGGCGGCGGCGAGCCCCGCCGGGAGCGAGGGGGCGAGGAAGGAGAGGGCCGCCGCGCACCAGGCCATCACCGCCGTGGCGGCCAGGAGCCGGGCCGCCCGGGGGGTCACAGCGGGACCACCACCAGTTCGTCGAAGCCGAGCCTGACCGAGCGCAGCCCCCGGAGGCCGGGGAACCGCTGCGTCGCGAGGCGGAGGCGGGCGACCTTGGACGCCGGGGAGGGATCGAGGACCGCGTCCTTCGAGAGCGGCGCCCGCCCCCACTCCACGACGGCGAGGTCCGCGGAGGCCTTCGGCGCGGCGCCCCCGGTGCCGGCGGCCGCCCCCCGGCGCAGGACCACGCCCTCCCCCTTCTCCACGCCGGAGACGTCGAGGACCGCGATGCCGAGGTCCGCGGCCAGGTCCGCCGGGAGGGCGGCCGCCACGGAGGCCCCCTCCCGCACGGTCCGGTCGAAGGGGCGCCCCTCGTCGGGCAGGCCGCCCCCGCCGCCCCGGATCCTCGGGAGCGGGAGCGTCCGATAATCACCGGGCAGGCGGATCCCCGCGCCGTCCACGGCGGCGAGGCGGCCCTCCGCCTCGACGAGGGCCACCGGCCGGCGGACCTGGATCGCGATCTCCACGGCGTCGGGGTGGACGCGGCGGGCCCCCAGCACGCGGACCACCCGGGGGTCGGTCTCCAGGCGCCCGGCGAGGAACTCCGGGAGCCCCTCCCGGAGGATCGGGGCCTTCCCGCCGGGAGCGGCCCGCTTCCCGAGGGCGGCGGCCTCCTCCGCGGGGAGCCACCGGGGCCCCTCGACCCGCACCCGGGAGAGGTCCACCTGGAAGTCCTCGAGGCGGGAGACCCGCTCCTGGATGCGCAGGGTGCCGGCGGCGCAGACGGCGAGGAAGAGCCCGAGGACCGCGCCCTGGAGGAGGCGGGTGGAGCGATCCGCCGGAGGATTCCCTGGAACCCCAGCCGGGGACGCACTCCCACCTTCCGCGGGGGGAACCTGCGGTCCGGGCGCGGCTCCGGTCGGCGGGACCGTGCTCATGGCGTGTCACGGAGGCGGGGCGCCCTCCCGGCGTCGGCCGGGGGGATCGGAGCCCGCTCCCGTTCCAGGGAGAGGTTAGGAACGGGCGTCGGAGACGAAGGTGCGCTCCACCGCGGGGATCGGGGCGGCCGCGGAGCGGGGCTCGCGGGTGACGAGCTTCTCGTAGTCCTCGATGAAGAGCTCGACGGTCGCGATGACCGAGGCCAGCTCGGCCCGGTCCACGGAGACCGAGGTCCCGTTCTGGTGGTGGGCCAGCTCGTGGCGGAGGTAGGCCAGCGTCACCTTCGTGGGGTGGAGGCGGCGGGAGACGAAGTCGCTGAGGGAGACCTTCTCGGGGACGATCATCGCACCTTCCTTCCCGGGGACCGGGGGCACCATGGATTGTGGTCGCGGGGCCCGGCGGCCCCACCCGTCGATCCATCGGCCGGCGGAGGGGGAATCCTGAGGGGGAATCAGACGGCCACGGCCGCGTCGTGCCAGTGGATGACCTCCCGCTCGAGGAGGACCCCCGACCGGTCGGCCACCCGGGAGCGGACCTCCTCCATCAGGGAGAGGACGTCGGCGCAGGTGGCGTCCCCGCGGTTGACGATGAAGTTGGCGTGGAGGGTGGAGACCTCGGCGCCCCCGGCGCGGAGCCCCTTGCAGCCCGCCTCCTCGACGAGGCGCCCCGCCGCGGGGTGGCCCGGGGGGTTCTTCCAGACGCAGCCCGCCGAGGGGAGGTGGAGCGGCTGGGTCGCCTTCTTCCGGTCCCGCAGGGAGGCGCAGCGCAGGGCGTACTCCTCCGGGTCCGCGGGCGGCAGGAGGAGCCGCACCTCGGTCACGACGAGGTCGGAGAGGGCGCTCCCGCGGTAGCGGAAGCCGCAGTCCCGGGCGTCGCGGTAGACCACCCGGCCGGAGGGCTCGATCCCCTTCACCCACTGCACCCGCGCCCCGACGTACCCCGGCGCCCCCCCGGCGTTCATGCGGACCGCCCCCCCCAGCGTCCCCGGGTAGCCCACGAGGCACTCGAGGCCGCCGAGCCCCCGCGCCCGCGTCGCCTGGAGGACCTGGTTGTTGGTGACGCCGGCCCCGCAGGTGACGGAGGCCCCCTCGAACTCGATCCGCCGCAGCCCCCGCATGAGGAGGACCAGGCCGTCCACCCCGTGGTCGTCCACGAGGAGGTTGCTCCCCATGCCGACGCAGCGCACGGTCCACCCCTCGGTGCGCGCGACGTGGAGCGCCAGCGCGACCTCGTCGGAGGTGCGGGGACGGACCGCCAGGGCCGCGGGCCCGCCGATGCGGAAGGTGGTCGCCCGGCTAAGCGGGTATCGACTGGCGGCCGAGGTCCTCAAGGCGGCGGGCAAGGTCATGGCTCACTCCGGTGATGTTCCCCGCCCCCATGGTCACGACGACGTCGCCGGGGCGGAGGTCGGCGAGGATCCGCTCCACGATGAGCGGGAAGGAGGGCTCGTAGACGGCGTCGGCCCCGAGGTTGTTGAGGGTCTTGACGAGGTCGAGGGAGTGGACGCTCTCCCGGTCGGACTGGGAATCCCGGGCGAAGAAGACGTCGGGCACGAGCACCCGGTCGGCGGCGCCCAGCGCCGCGGCCATCTCCCGGCGGAGGAGGCGGAGCCGGCTCGCCTGGTGGGGCTGGAAGACCGCCCAGATGCGCCGGGTCCCGGGCTCGTCCCGCAGCGTCCGCAGCACCGCCTGGACCTCGGCGGGGTGGTGGGCGTAGTCGTCCACCACGGAGATCCCCCCGCGGCGGTAGCGGACCTGGAGGCGGCGGTCCACGCCGGGGAAGTCGAGCAGCGCCCTGTGGATGGACTCCCGGTCGAGGCCGAGGTGGCTCGCCACGGCGATGACGCCGAGGGCGTTGAGGGTGTTGTGGAGCCCCGGGATGCGCAGCGCGAAGGCCCCCCACTCCTCCCCGCGGCGGAGGACCTTGAAGCGGGTGAGGCCGCGCTCCATGGTGCGCTCCACCGCCGTCCAGTCGGCGTGGTTGCGCAGCCCCGTGGTCTCGACCCGGGCCCTCACGCCGGCGTCGGACCGGAAGAGGCGGTCCTGCTCGTTGTTCACGACCAGCAGGCCCTCCGGGGGGAGGCGGCGGGCGAAGTCGAGGAAGGCGGAGGAGATGTCCTGCAGGTCCCGGTAGTAGTCGAGGTGGTCGGCGTCGATGTTGTTGACGATGGCGATCTCGGGGGAGAGGTTGAGGAAGGAGCGGTCGTACTCGCAGGCCTCCGCCACGAGGAAGGGGGAGAGGCCGTGCTTCCAGTTCCCCCCGAAGACCGGGAGGTCCCCCCCCACGATGACGGAGGGGTCGAGGCCGCAGCGCTCGAGCACGAAGGCGGTCATGCCCGTGGTGGTCGTCTTCCCGTGGCACCCCGCGACGGCGATGCCGCGGCGGCCCTCCATGAGCCCCCCGAGCGCCCGGGCGTACTTGACGACGGGGAGCCCCCTCCGCTCCGCCTCCTGCAGCTCGGGGTTGGACGCGGGGATGGCGGCGCTGGCCACGACGAGGTCCGCCTCCTCCGGGAGGTGGGCGGCGTCGTGGCCCTCGTGGAAGCGGGCGCCGAGGGCCTCGAGGCGGTCCACCGCCGCGGAGCGCTTCGCGTCCGATCCCGACACCCGGTGGCCCGAGGCGAGGAGCAGCGAGGCCAGGCCGCTCATGCCGGACCCGGCGATGCCGACGCAGTGGACGCAGCGGAGGCGGGAGAACATTCAGGGCTCCTTCGCGGCGGCCGCCGCGGGGCGGGAGGGGTGGATGCGATCCAGGACGAGGCGGGCGACGCGGTCGGCGGCGTCGGGGCGCCCGAAGGAGCGCGCGGCGGCGGCCATGCGCTCCCTCTCCCCGGCGTCGAGGAGCAGCGGGAGGACCAGGGCGCGGAACCGCTCCTCCGTGAGGTCCTCCTCCTCCACCACGCGGGCGGCGCCGCGGTCGGCGAGGACTCCGGCGTTGCGGGCCTGCTGGCGGTCGGCGTGGTGCGGGTAGGGCACGAAGACGGCGGCCACGCCCAGGGCGGCGACCTCCGCCACGGTCCCCCCGCCCGCCCGGGCCAGCAGGAGGTCGGCGGTCCCGTAGAGGGCGGCCATGTCCCGGCAGAAGGGGAGGACCGCGGCCCGGACCCCGGCCCGGCGGGCGGCCTCCCCGAGGCGGTCGGAATCCCCCGGCCCCGTGACCCACAGCAGCTGGGCCCCGGCGGCGGCGATCCGCGGGAGGAAGGCGGCGATCCGGTCGTTGAGCCCCCGGGCGCCGAGCGACCCCCCCACCACCGCGAGCACCGGGGAGGAGCCGTCGAGCCCGAAGGAGGCGGGATCCCTCCTCTTCGCCAGGACCGAGGAGCGGAGCGGGTTGCCGGTGTGGACGGCGCGCTCCCCGGGGAGGAGCCGGCCGGTCTCCTCGAAGGAGACCGCCGCCGTCGCGCCGAGGCGGGCGAGGAGGCGGTTGGCGGCCCCCGGCACGACGTTGGCCTCCAGCACCACCGCGGTCCGCCCCGTGGCGAGCGCGGCCAGGGCCGGGCCCACGGAGCCGTAGCCGCCGAGCCCCACGACGGCGTCCACGGAGTTCCTGCGCAGCGCGCCGAGGGAGCCCGCGAGGGAGGAGGCGAAGCCCCCGAGGAAGGAGGGGACCTCCCGGGGCCCGCGGGGCAGGCGCGGGGAGGCGACGGGGAGGCGGTCCCCCTCGGCCGAGCCCCCCCAGGCGCCGGCCTCGTCCCGGTCCGTGGTCGCGAAGAGGACGCGCGCGCCGGGGGCGAGGGCGCGGATCCGCTCCGCCGCCGCGACCCCGGGCAGCAGGTGGCCCCCCGTGCCGCCGCCGGCGAAGAGCACCACGGGCCCGCTCACGAGACCCTCCCCTCCAGCGCCAGCGCCGCGTCGTCGGCCCGGCGCGCGGCGGCGTAGAGGATCCCCGTGGCGGCCATCAGGGTGACGAGGCCGGAGCCGCCGAGGCTCACGAAGGGGAGCGCGATGCCCTTGGTGGGCGCGCAGGCCGTGGTGACGGCGATGTTGATGCAGGCCTGGAGGCCGACCCACAGGGTGGCCCCGAGGGAGAGGAGGAAGGCGAAGGGGTCCCGGTCGATGCAGCGCAGGCAGACCCGCGCCCCGGCCCGGACGAAGGCGGCGTAGAGGAGGATCACGAGCAGGGTCCCCGCGAAGCCGAGCTCCTCCCCCAGCATGGGGAGGATGAAGTCCGAGGAGGCCTCCGGGAGGAAGAAGAGCTTCGCGGTCCCCGCCCCGGGCCCGCGCCCGAGGAGGCCGCCGGAGCCGAGCGCGACGAGGCCCTGCCTCACCTGGTAGTGGGCCTGGTCGGCCCCCCCCATGAACTGGAACCGCTCCTGGATGGTCTCGAGGCGCGTCCACACCGACCAGGCCAGGACGGGGAGCGAGCAGGCGGCCAGCGCCAGCAGGTGCTTCATGCGGGCGCCCCCCACGATGAGGAGCGCGGTGCCGAGGGAGCCGACGAAGAGCGCCGTCCCGAAGTCCGGCTCCACGAGGATGAGGACCGCCATCCCCCCGACGGCGGCGGCCGCCGGCAGGAAGCCGCGGCGGAACTCGTGGAGGGAGTCCCGCCGGTCGCAGAGCCAGGCGGAGACGAAGACGAGGCAGGAGACCTTGGCCAGCTCCGAGGGCTGGAAGGAGAAGGAGCCCAGCCGGAACCAGCGCCGGCCGCCGTTGATCTCGGTGCCCACGACGAGCACCGCGGCCAGGAGGGCCAGCGACAGGACGAGGAGGGGGCGCGCGTTCGTCCTCCAGAAGGACAGGGGGACGCGCATGCAGACCACCATGGCGCCGAGCCCGATCCCGGCCCAGGCGAGCTGCCTCTTGAGGTAGAGCGTCCCGTCGCCGGCGTCCCGGGCGGCCCGCACCGAGGAGGAGGAGTAGACCATCAGGACGCCGAGCGCGCAGAGGACGAGCGCC
>JAKLKS010000244.1 GCA_023150535.1 Planctomycetota bacterium | reverse complement strand
CCAGCACGAAGGGGACGGCGGCGGCGGCGGTCTTGGAGAGGGTGGCCAGCAGGAAGGCGGCCGCCGCCCCCCAGGAGGGCCCCCGGTCCCCGCGGCGCGCCGCGCGGAGGTGGAGCACGCAGGCCAGCAGCGCGAAGACCGCGCAGAGGAGGTCCTTGCGCGCCGAGGCCCAGGCCACCACCTCCGCGTGGAGCGGGTGCACCGCCCACAGGAGCGCACCCGCCAGCGCCGCCGGGCGCGAACGGAAGGCTTCGAGGAGGAGGACGAAGGCGAGGCCCGCGGCGAGGCCGTGGAGGAGCCAGTTCCCGAGCCGGTAGCCCCGGGGCTCGACGCCGAAGAGGAAGTGGTCCAGGACGTTGGAGAGGTCCCGCACCGGCAGGTACTCCGCGCCGAGGAGCACGCGGTCGCCGAAGGGGTCGAGGATCTCCGGGAGGTGGGAGAGCCCGCGAATGTAGGGGTTGCGGACGATGAGCCAGGAGTCGTCCCAGTTGACGAAGGACCCGTGGAGCGCGGTCGCGAAGGCCGCCAGCGCCGCGCCGACCACGAGGAGGAGGGAGAGGCGGAGGGACCGCTCGGACACCCGGGGGATGATACCGGGGGCCGCGGGGGGCGTCGCGCTAGGCTCGGGCGGTGGACCGGCCCGGGAAGCCCGACCTGATCCTCCTCGGCGACGTCGTCACCGCCGACCCCTCCCGCCCGCGCGCGGAGGCGGTGGCGGCCGCGGGCGGGCGGGTCCTCGCCCTCGGCGCGCGCGCGGAGATCCTCGCCCTCGCCGGCCCGGGGACGCGGGTCGTGGATCGGGGAGGGGAGGAGATCCTGCCGCCCTTCCGCGACGCCCACCTCCACCTCCTCCCGCTGGGGCGGCAGGCCGGGCGCGCGGACCTCCACGGGCTCGACCTCGACGGGCTCCGCACGGCGGTGGCGGCCCACGCGGCGCTCCATCCCGGGGAGGGCTGGGTCGAGGGAGCGGGCTGGAGCCTCGACGCGCTCTCCCTCGGGCGCCCGCCCGACGCGGCGGACATCGCGGGGCTCGCGGGGGGGCGGCCGGTGCTCCTCTTCTCCCACGACTTCCACACGGCGCTCGTCTCCGTGGAGGGGATGGCGCTCCTCGGGATGCTGGGGGACCGGCCGCCGATGGTGCCCGACTTCGATCGCGACCGCGACGGGAGGCCGACGGGGCTCCTCCGGGAGGCGGCGGTCTTCGCGGCGGGCGGCGCCGCCCAGGCGGCGATGACGGAGGAGGACGACCGGGAGGCGGTGCTCGCGGCCTGCCGGGGGCTCCTCGCCAGGGGGATCGCCGCCTGCGACGACATGGACGGGGGGCGGACGCTCCGGGCGCTGGCGTCGCTGCGGCGCGCGGGGCGGCTCCCGGTGCGGGTGCGGGCTGCGATCCGGCCGGCGGACCTCGCGGTGTTCGAGAGGACGGGGCTCCCGCCCCGCGCCGACGACGGGGGGCTGCGGGTCGCGGGACTCAAGGTGTTCCTCGACGGGGCGCTGGGGTCGCGGACGGCCTGGATGCTGGAGCCCTACGAGGACGACCCGGGGAACCGCGGCCTCCGGACGCTCGAGCCCGGGGCGCTGGAGGACCTCGCGCGGCGGGCCGCCGCGCTCGGGCTCCCCTGCTTCGTCCACGCCATCGGGGACGCGGCGGTGCGGGCGGCGCTCGACGCCCTCGAGGCGGCGGCGCCGGGGCTCCCCCACCGGATCGAGCACGCGCAGTGCATCCACCCCGACGACCTGCCGCGGTTCCGGGCGCTGGGGATCGCGGCCTCGGTCCAGCCCGGCCACATGGCGACCGACATCCCCGTGGCCGACCGCGCCTGGGGCGCGCGGGGGGCCCGGGCCTTCCCCCTGCGCTCCCTCCTCGACGCCGGGGCGGAGGTGGTGTTCGGGAGCGACGCCCCCGTGGAGCCGGCGGATCCGGCCCTCTGGATCCGGGCCGCGGTGGAGCGGACCACCCCCGACGGCCGCCCCGAGGGCGGCTGGTGGCCCGCGGAGAAGGTGGGCCGGGAGAGCGCCGTCAGGTGCACCGTGGAAGCCCCCCTCTCCCCCGGCGCCCCTCTCCCCCCCTCGACGGCGGGGCGAGGGGGGGCGTGGGGGGAGGGGGCCACCTCCTAGTCCAGCAGGATCTCCGTGTCGGCCCAGCGCCAGCCGCCGCGGGTCTCGCGGAAGACGCGGATGGGGACGAGCTGCTCGCGGGGGATGTCGCGGAGGAGGGTCGCGATCTCGTCGGCGCTCTCGAGCGGGACGCCGGCCAGCATGCCGACGACGTCCGAGGGGCGGATCTCCACGCGCTCGGCGGCGCTCCCCTTGCGGACCTCCTTCACGAGGTAGCGCACCGCCGCCGAGCCGTCCCCCTGGGGCATCATCCTCGGCTCCACCTCGACCCCGAGCCGCTGCCGCAGGAGGACGAGCCCCGGGTGCTCGACGAGCGGGACCGCGATGTCCACGGGCGCCGCCGCCCCCGCGCGCCGCACCTGGAGCGCGACCCTCTCCCCCGGGCCCCTCTTCAGCAGCGCCGCCTTGAACCCGTAGACCGAGCAGGGCTCCCCGCCCTCGCAGCGGCCGAGGACGTCCCCGACCCGCAGCCCCGCCCTCTCCGCCGGGCCGCCCTTCTCCACGGTGTCCACGACCAGCGCCCGGCCCCGGTTGCGCACCTCGAAGCCGGCCCAGACCTGGCTCGAGCGGATGGGATCGATGAGCCCGCCGAGCACCGACTTCACCCGGTCCACGGGGATGGCGAAGGCGATGTTGCGCCCCTCGCGGAAGACCGCGGTGTTCACGCCGATGAGCTGGCCCATGATGTTGATGAGCGGCCCGCCGGAGTTGCCCGGGTCGATGGAGGCGTCGGTCTGGATCATCCCGTCCACGGGCCCCGTGGGGAGCTGGATGGTCCGGTTCACCGCGGAGACGACCCCCGCCGTGACGGTGCTCGAGAACCCGAAGGGGTTCCCGATGGCGATGGCGGGCTCCCCGATGAGGAGGTCGTGGCTCGAGCCCATCTCGATGAAGGGGAAGGGGCCGGGAGCCTCGATCCGGAGGAGCGCGAGGTCGCTCCGCGGGTCCGTGGCGATCACCTTCGCCAGCAGCCCCTCGTCCTCCCGGTTCTCGACGCCGTCCCCGGAGCGGAACTTCACGTGGATGGAATCCCCCTGGGCCACCACGTGGGCGTTGGTGACGACCCAGCCCGCGGGGTCCACGACGAACCCCGTGCCGAGGCTCTGGGTCTTCACCTGCCAGCGCCGGGGGGTCCCCATCATCCAGTCGCGCACGCTGGGGAAGCCCCGCTGCTCGATGAACCGGTCCGTGGCGATGTTCACCACCGCCGGGGAGACCGCCTCCACGGCGCGGACCACGGCCGTGCGCCGGAGGTCGTCCTCCGCCCCGGGGGGGAGGGCCACCCGCTCGTCCGGCGGCGCCGCCGCCGCCCCCCCCGGGAGGACCGCGACCGCCCCCAGGGCCGCCAGGAAGAGACCCGCCACCCGCCCGAACCCCATCGCGCCGCTCCTTCCGCCGTCGCGTTCCAGCGCGGGGGGCCCCTGCGGCCCCCCCCGGCTTTGACGGACGAGCCCCCATTCTCCATCAACCGGGCCCCGTCCCGATCCGATGGATCCTCCGGTGTCCCCTGCAGGCTCCCCGTCCGTCCACGCCGCCCCCGGAAGCGCCCTCCCGGCGCCGCCGCCCCCCCTCCCCTCCCGGGACCCGGCCCACCCCCGACCCGCCCCCGCCGCCGGGGCGGAATCCGCGGGGGTCCTCCGCTCCGCCCGGGTGATGTCCGGGGGGACCCTCCTCTCCCGGGTCCTCGGGCTGCTCAGGGACGCCGTCACCGCCCACCTCCTCGGCGCCGGGGCCGCGGCGGACGCCTTCGCCGTGGCCTTCCGCATCCCCAACCTCCTGCGGGAGATCCTCGGGGAGGGGGCCCTCACGAGCGCCTTCCTCCCGGTCTACGCGGGGCGCAAGGCGGAGGGGGACGGGGAGGCGGCGACCCGCCTGTTCCGCACGACCTTCACCCTCCTCGTCGGGGTCCTCTCCCTCCTCAGCGCCGGGGCGGTGGCCTTCTTCCTCCTCGTCCCCCCCGGGGCCTTCGCTCCGGAGGACCCCGCGAAGACCGCGCTCCTCCTCGAACTCTCCGCCTGGTGCTTCCCCTACGCCGTGCTCGTCTGCGCCTCGGCGCTCTTCGCCGCGGTCCTCCAGGCCGAGGGGAGGTTCGGGATCCCGGCGCTGGCGCCGGCCGCCATGAACGCCGCCTGGATCGCCGCCTCGCTCCTCCTCCAGCCCGCCTTCGGGTCGACCCCCGAGGGGAGGGCGCGGGCGGTGGCGGCGGCGGTGCTCGTGGCGGGGGTGGCGCAGGCGGCGCTGGCGCTCCCGGCCCTCCGCCGCCTCGACCTCCTCCCGCGGGCGACGCTGGCGCTGCGGGACCCCGCGCTCCGGGCCATGCTCCGCCGCATGGCGCCGGCGGTCCTCGGCCTCGCCCCGGTGCAGGTGAACCTCCTCCTCAACGCCCTCATGGCCGAGGCGCTGGTCCCCGGGGACGGGGCGAACAGCGCGCTCTGGTACTCCAGCCGCCTCCTCCAGCTCCCCCTCGCGCTGGTCGGCGTCTCGCTCGGGGTCGCCGCCTTCCCGACCTTCGCGCGCATGGCGGCCGAGGGGAGGCGCGGGGACCTCGGACGCGCGGCGGCGGCCTCGCTCCGCACCACCCTCCTCCTCTCCGTGCCCGCGGCGGCGGGGCTGGCGGCGCTCGGGGTCCCTGTGGCGACGGCGCTCTTCGCCCACGGCCGCTTCCGCCCGGAGGACGCCGACGCCGTGGCCGCGGCGCTGCGCTGCGCCCTCGTCGGGCTCCCGGCCTTCTGCGCCCTCCAGGTGATGACGCGCCTCTTCCACTCGCTGGGGGACACCGGGACGCCGGTGCGCGTGGGGGCCTGGAGCGTCGTCCTCTGCTTCGCCCTCAACCTCGCCCTCGTCGGCCCCATGGAGGAGCGGGGCCTCGCGCTCTCCACGGCGCTCACGGCCTGGGGGAACTTCCTCGCGCTGCTCTTCATCGCGCGGCGCCGCCACCGCGTCCGCGGGCTGCGCTCGCTCGGGGGGACGGGGATGCGGTCGGCGCTGGCGGGGGCCGCCTGCGGGGGGGCCGCCTTCCTCGCGGCGGCTGCGGCGGGCTCCCTCCTGCCGGGGAGCGGCAACGCCGCCATGCTCGCCGCCTCCGGGGCCGGGGTCGCCGCGGGGGCGGGGGCCTGGCTCGCCGCCACGGCGCTCCTGCGCGACCCCGACGCCGCCGACCTGCGCGCCGCCCTCGCGCGGCGGGCCGGGGTGTAGACTCGCGGGGGTGAAGCGGATCCTCCGGCGGGTGATCGGATTCCTCGGCGCGCTCGGCTTCGTCGGCGCCGTCCTGCTCCCCGCCGCCCTCGTGATCGGGGGGTTCTTCTTCATCAGGTACTTCTGGATGGGGGAGGTTCGCCCCTCCGGCGAACTCCATTCCCCTCCACCTCCGCCTCCCGGCCCCTTCCCCCGGTCCCTCCCCTCCCCCGCCCCCCTCGACATGGCGCTCTTCCGCTCCCGGGACGAGGTCCTCCTCTTCCTGCGGCGCACCGACTTCGGCCTCCCCGCCGGGGAGGCGGCGGTGCGCCTGCTGGACGGCGCGGGCGCGGAACTCAAGGCCGGCCGCACCGACGACCACGGGGTCTACCGGGGCTCGCTGCCGGAGGGGGCCGCCGCGGTGGAGGCGGCGTGGAAGGCGCGGACGCTCCGCCTCCCGCTCCCCGCCGCCCCGGACCCGCTCCCTCCCTCGCTCCCCTTCCTCCTCGACCGCTCGGTGGTCCGGCCGGGGAACCGGGTGCGTCTCCTCCTCCTCGCCGGGGACGGGCCCCCGCCCCCGCCGCGCCTCGTGCTCCTCGACCCCGCGGGGGAGGAGGTCGAGGCCGTGGCGCTGCGGCCCGCGGAGGACCCCTTCGTGGAGGAGCCCTGGGCGCTCTTCGAGGGGCGCGTGCCCGAGGACGCGCCGACGGGGAGCGCGCGGTGGACGGCGGGGGACCTCCTCCTCGGCACGGTGCCGG
>JAKLKS010000243.1 GCA_023150535.1 Planctomycetota bacterium | reverse complement strand
GGACGATCGTCCGCGAGGCGGTCGCCCGTAGGCCGCGACCTGTCCATGCCCGTCTCCCCTGGACCTCCGGCCGGGCCGGACGGAGGCAGATTTTCCAAGTGAATGTTCTTGCTTTCAGAAGCGCCGGAGCGACCCGCGCGCGGTGCCAACCCGGACCCCGCGCGCCCACGCCCACCAACTCGTCGGACGCATTCTAGGATCCGGCCCGACCGAATCAAGGCAAAACTCCATGCGGCCCTGGAACCCAGCATTCATGCGGGTTTCGGGGCGACGGGTAGGCGCGATCACGCGCCGGAAGGGGGGGAGAGGGAGTCCCGCAGCCGGGCGAGGACGGAGGCGGCGACGGCCACCGCCGCGGCGGCCTCCGCCTCCCCCGTGAGGGCCCCCGCGGAGAAGCGCACGGCCCCCCGCGCCCTCTCCGGCGGGAGCCCCATGGCGGTCAGGATCCGGCTCGGGACGGCGGCGCCGGAGGCGCAGGCGCTCCCCGTGGAGACCTCGATGCCGGCGTCGTCCAGCGCCAGGAGCAGCAGGTCCCCGCGGACGCCGTCGAAGGAGACGTTGAGGGTCCCCGGGAGCCTCGAGGCCGCCGGGGGGCCGTTCCGCCGGGCCCCGGGAAGCGAGAGGAGGCCCTCCTCGAGGATCGCCCCGACGCGGGCGAGGCGTTCGCGCCGCGCCGCCGCCTCCGCGAGCGCCGCCGCCGCCGCGGCCCCGAAGCCGGCCGCCCCGGGCACGTTCTCCGTCCCCGTGCGGACCCCGCCCTCCTGGCTCCCCCCGCGGGCGAAGGGGAGCGGGCGGCGGCCGGCCCGGCACCAGAGGGCGCCGATCCCCTTGGGGCCGTGGATCTTGTGGGCCGACACGGCGACCGTGTCGGCGCCGAGGCCGGCGGGGGTGAAGGGCACCTTCCCGAAGGCCTGGACGGCGTCCACGTGCAGGCGGGCCAGCGGCGCGCGGGAGCGCACCGCGGCGAAGGCCTCGGCCACCGGGAACACCGCCCCCGTCTCGTTCTGCGCGAGGATGCACGCCACGAGGGCCGTGTCCGGGGCGGCCGCCCGCGCGAGGGCGCCGGGGTCGAGGAGCCCCTCCCCGTCCACCCCGACGCGGACGACCTCGAACCCCTCCTCCGCGAGGAGGGCGCAGGCCTCCTCCACCGCGGGGTGCTCGACGGCGGTCGTCACCACGCGCCGCGCCGCCCCCGCCGCCACCGCGGCCCGGGCGCCGCCCGCGACCGCGAGGTTGTCCGCCTCGGTGCCCCCGCTCGTGAAGAAGACCTCCGCGGGAGGGGCCCCGAGGAGGGCCGCCACCGCCTCACGGGCCCCGGAGAGCAGCGCCCGGGCGCGGCGGCCGGAGGCGTGGGGGCTCGACGGGTTCCCCCACGCGCCGAGGGCCCGCGCCACCGCCTCCGCCGCCGCGGGGATCGGGGGGGTGGTGGCGTTGTTGTCGAGGTAGATCCTCTCCACGGGCCGATGGTACCGCGGGGAGGCGATTTCCGGGGAGGAGCGCGCACGGGGCCGCAGAATGTCGCCATCCATGAGCGTGGTCAACCTCAGAGAGAAGACCATCCTGGCGAAGGTCGTCTACTACGGCCCGCCGCTGGGCGGGAAGACGACCTCCCTCAAGCACGTCCACCGCGTGATCGACCCCGAGCGGCGCACCCGCCTCATCTCCCTCAACACCGACAAGGACCGCACCCTCTTCTTCGACTTCCTCCCCATCTCCCTCGGGAGGATCGGGGACTTCACCCTCCGCATCCAGGGCTTCACGGTGCCGGGCCAGGTGAAGTACCGGCTCACCCGGCGCTACGTCCTCCGGGGGGCCGACGCCGTGGTCTTCGTCGTGGACTCCAACCCCGCCGAGGAGGGGGCGAACCTCGCGAGCCTCCGGGACCTCCGGGAGAACCTCGCGGGCCACGGGCTCGACATCGCGACCCTGCCCGTCGTGCTCGAGTACAACAAGCGCGATCGCCCCGACGCCATGGCCGTCGGCGAGATGGACCGCCTCTACAACGGGCCGGGGTGGCCGCGCTTCGAGACCGTGGCGACCGCCGGCTCCGGGGTGTTCGAGGCCTTCACCGCGGCCGCGTCCTCCATGGTGCGGCGCATCTGCTCGGAGTACCGGATCGGCGACGGGCCCTCCGCGGCCGCCGCCGCGGAGCGCACGCTGGCCGCCATCGGCGAGGCCTCGCCCGCGCCCCCCCCGGGGGAGGAGGAGGCCGCGGAGCCCCGCGACGCGACGGGCATGATCGTCCTCGGGGGGGAGCCGGGGGCGCCGGAGGGGGCCGACGACCTCCCCGACACGGAGCAGCTCCTCGAGCGCTCCCTGGCCACCAACCTCCGGGTGGCGGAGCTCCTGGCCGAGGTCCAGGAGGCGCGCGCGGAGCTCGAGTCGCGGGTGGGGGAGCTCTCGGCCCTCTACCGGCTCTCCGGCTCGGCCGCGGCGTCGCTGGACGAGGACCGGGTGGTCGCCACCGTCGTCGAGGGCGCGGCGGAGGCCCTCCGGGCGGGCCACGCCAGCCTCCTCGTCACCGACGAGGCCGACGGCGTCCTCCGCGAGAGGGGCGTGCACGGCTTCCTCTACGACCCGCTGGCCGCGGCGCTGGCCGCCGAGGGCGGGACGCCGGCGCTGGAGGCGGTCACCGGGGCCCGGGAGCCCCTCCGGATCGGGCCGGACCACCCCGAGGGGACCCTCGCGGCGATCCGCCGGCGGGAGCCCTCGGTGAGGGCCGCCGTGGCCGCCCCGCTGCGCCTGCGCAGCCGCGCCCGCGGCCTCCTCGTGGCCTACTTCGCGGGGCGCGGCCCCGAGCCGGGCCTGCCGGCGGTCCGGTTCCTGGGGGCGCTCGCCGCCAGCGCGTCGGTGGCCCTGGAGAACGCGCGGCTCCACGGGGCGGTGGAGAGGATGAACCGCGAGCTCGAGGAGCGCGTCGCGGACCGGACCGCGGAGCTGGAGCGCGCCGTCGCCGACCTGCGGCAGATCGACCAGCTCAAGGAGGACTTCCTCTCCAACATGTCCCACGAGCTGATGACGCCGCTCTCGGGGATCCGCTCCTCCGCGGAGATCCTCCGCTCCTACGCGGACATGGAGGCCGCCGAGAGGGCGGAGTTCCTCCGCGGCATCGAGATGGAGGCGGTCCGGCTGACCCTCCGCCTGCAGGACATCCTCGACCTGTCGGCCTTCGAGGCCGGGCGCGCCCAGGTGCTCCCCCGTCCGCAGTCGGGGCGGGAGATCGTGCAGGCCGCCCTCGACCGGGCGAGGCCGGCCATGGAGGCGCGCTCCCTCCGCGTCGGCTTCTGGCCCCAGGCGGGCGTCCCGAGGGTCCTCTGCGATCCGCGGTGGATCGGCCGCGCGCTCGACCACCTCCTCGACAACGCGGCCAAGTTCTCCCCGCAGGGCGCGGAGGTGGGCGTGACCCTGGAGGCCGCGGGGCCGGCGGTGCGCGTCTCGGTCCGCGACCAGGGGCCCGGGATCGCGGCGGCGGACAGGGACTCCCTCTTCCGGAGGTTCAAGCAGACGGGGCAGGTGCTCACGGACAAGCCGCCGGGCATCGGCGCGGGCCTCCCCCTCGTGCGCAGGATCGTGGAGGCCCAGGGGGGCGCCTGCGGGATCGGCGGCGGCCCCGGGCTCGGAACGGTCGCGTGGATCGAGCTGCCGGCGGCCTGAGCGTGAGGGTCCTCCTCCTCGACAACCGCGACTCCTTCGTGTGGAACCTCGCCCAGGCCCTCGGGGCCCTGGGCGCGGAGCCCTCGGTCCTGCGCAGCGACGCCGCGGAGGTGGGGGCGATCCTCGCGGACCCGCCGGACCGCCTCGTGGTCTCGCCGGGTCCCCGGGGCCCCGCGGACGCGGGGATCTCGGTCGCCGCCGTGCTCGCGCTGGCCGCCCGCGTCCCCGTCCTCGGCGTCTGCCTCGGCCACCAGTGCATCGCCGCGGCCTTCGGCGGCCGCGTGGTCCGGGCGCCGCGCCCGCGGCACGGGATGACCTCGGAGATCCGCCACGACGGCAGGGGGGTCCTGCGGGGACTTCCCGACCCCATGACCGCGGCGCGCTACCATTCGCTGGCGGTGGAGGAGGCCGGACTCCCGGACTGCCTCGAGGTGACGGCCCGGACCGCGGACGGCGTCGTCATGGGAATCCGCCACCGCTCCTTCCCCGTGGAGGGGGTGCAGTTCCACCCCGAGTCCTTCCTGTCGCCCGACGGCCCGAGGCTGCTGCGCAACTTCCTGGAGGGGGCACCATGAGCGCCGCGAACTTCGCCGACCGCCTCGTCGACGCCTGCGCCTCGAAGGGCGGGCCCGTCTGCGTCGGGCTCGATCCCCGCTGGGAGGACCTCCCCTCCGCGATCCGCCGCTCCCACGGGGAGGACCTCGAGGGGAGGGCCGCGGCCTTCCTCGAGTTCAACCGCGCGGTCCTCGGGATCGTCGCCCCGCTGGCGCCCGTGGTGAAGCCCAACGTCGCCTTCTTCGAGGCCCTCGGCGCGCCCGGCTACCGCTGCTGGCTGGACACGGTGGCCGCCGCCCGGGAGGCGGGGCTGCTCGTGATCGGGGACGTCAAGCGAGGGGACCTGGGATCGACGGCCGAGGCCTACGCGCAGGCCCACTTCGACGTCGCCGGGTGCGACGCCCTGACGCTGCACCCCTACCTCGGGCTGGACTCCCTCGAGCCCTTCCTCCGCCGGTGCCGCGAGGGGGGGCGGGGGGTCTTCCTCCTCGTGAAGACGAGCAACCCGGGCTCCGCGGACCTCCAGGACCTCGAGGTCGGGAACCTCCGCGTCTTCGAGGAGGTGGCGCTCCTCGTCCGGGGCTGGGCGGCCGGGCCCGGGCTCGCCGGGCGGTCGGGGTGGAGCAGCGTCGGGGCCGTCACGGGGGCGACCCACCCGGCGGAGGTCGCGCTGCTGCGCCGCATGCTGCCGGGCGTCCCCTTCCTCGTCCCCGGCTACGGGGCCCAGGGCGGGACCGCCGCGGACTGCGCCGGCGCCTTCGACGCCGCGGGCCGCGGGGCCGTCGTGAACTCCTCCCGGGGCATCCTCTTCGCGTGGCGCAAGGGGCCCCTCGCGGAGAGGCACGGGGAGGCGCGCTGGGAGAGGGCCGTCGAGGAGGCGACGCTGGAGATGCGCGCCGCCCTCGCCGCGGCGCTCCCCCGGGGGGCCTGAGGTGCCGGGCGCCTGGTACGAGGAGGCCTTCCGCGGGGACTACCTCCTCGTCTACCCCCACCGGGACGACGCCTCCGCCGCCGCGGAGGCGGCCGCCTGGCGGGGGCGGCTGCCCGGCCTCGAGCCCGGGCGGCGGGTCCTCGACCTCGCCTGCGGCGCCGGGAGGCACCTGAGGGCGCTCGCGGCCATGGGGGCCCGGGCCGCGGGGTGCGACCTCTCCCCGGACCTCCTCTCCGGTGCCCGGGCCGCCGGCTGCAGGTGTATCATCCGATGCGACATGCGGAGGCTCCCCTTCCTCGACCGCTCCTTCGACGCCGTCACCTGCTTCTTCTCCTCCTTCGGGTACTTCCCCGGGGAGGAGGAGGACGCGGCGGTCCTCCGGGAGGCGGCCCGCGTCCTGCGCCCCGGCGGGGGGATGCTGCTGGACCTCATGGACCCCGAGACCGTGCGGAGGGGGCTCGTCCCGCGATCCGAGCGGTCCCTCGGCGGCACGACCGTGATCGAGGAGCGCTCCCTCGCCGGCGGCGGCCGCAGGGTCGAGAAGAGGGTGACCCTGCGCGGGGGCGGCGCGGAGCGGCGCTGGACGGAATCGGTGCGGCTCTACGATCCCGCGGAGGCGGAGGCCCTCGCCCGCGCGGCCGGCCTCCTCCCGGTCGGGCGGTTCGGGGGCCACGGCGGAGGGCCCTGGGAGAGCGGGAGGACGCCCCGGTGCGTCCTGCTCCTCCGGAGGGCGGCGTGAGCGGCGACCTGCTGCCCTGGACGGTGCTCGCGCCGGCGCGGCGGCTCTTCCTCGCGCACCTCGCGGGGGAGGAGGCGGCCCGCGGCCTCCTGGGCGGGCGGGGGGCGGACGACGCCGCCGTCGCCGCGGCCGCGGCGGAGCGCCGCCGCGTCCCGCTCCCCCACCGCGCCGCGCTCGCGAAG
>JAKLKS010000242.1 GCA_023150535.1 Planctomycetota bacterium | reverse complement strand
CGGAGGGACGCGACGGAAGGAGAATCCACCATGAGGACGAGCGCCCTGATTCTCGGCGCGGCGGCGGCGGGGGGGATCCTCCTCCTCGGCGCCCTCACCGGGGGGGCGACGACGCTCAAGCCCTCGGTGCTGTCGCAGGCGGCCCGGCGGGCCTCGGCCATCGTCGTCGGCCGCGTGGCCTCCGCGGAGTGCCGCCGCTCCGTCGCCCCCTCGGGGAGGCTGCGGATCTTCACGGACTACGACGTCCGCGACCTCTCGGTCCTCCGCGGCTCCGTCCCCACCCGCAACGTCGTCCTCTCCGTGGTGGGGGGCACCCTGGACGGCCGGACCCTCCGCGTCCCCGGCGCACCCCACCTGGAGGAGGGCGCGCGCTACGTCCTCCTCCTCGACCCCGCCGAGCCGCTCTGCGGCCTCGCGGGCTGGACCCGCGGCGCCTACCGCGTGGCGAAGGGCCCCGACGGGATCGATCGGGTCCTCACCTTCGAGGGGCGGCCCGTCGCGGGCGTCGAGGGCGGGCGTCTCGTGGAGGGCGCCGAGGGAGGCGCCCCGGCCATGGACCTCGCCTCCTTCCTCTCCGTGCTGGGCGGACTGGCCGACGCCGGCCCGCTCCCTCCGCGGGAGCGCCCGGCGGGCGCGGTGCGCCGGGAGGCGGTCCGATGAGGGCCCCCCGCTCCCGCCCCGCGCGCCTCGCCGCCGGCGCCGGCGCGCTCCTCCTCGCCGCCGCCGCGGTCCCCGCCTTCAACTACTTCCACCGCCCCGACAACAACGCCTACATCTGGCCCACGCACTGGACCACGATGTACATGAGCAACGCCACCCTCCCCCCGACCGACCCCTTCGGGATCGCGGCCCGGCAGGGCACAGCGGCCTGGTCGAGCACCCCGGGGAGCGACTTCCGGTTCTTCAACAACAACGGGTTCCACGACCCCAACCTCGGCGACCTCGACGGGGCCAACGACGTCTACTTCTCCACCTACCTCGGCTACTACACGCTGGGCGTCACCTACGTCTACTACACCTCGGACAACATGTCCCTGTGGGACTGCGACGTGGCCTTCAACGGGTACATGTACAAC
Source organism: Planctomycetota bacterium (assembly GCA_023150535.1). Taxonomy (GTDB): domain Bacteria; phylum Planctomycetota; class JAJSAM01; order JAJSAM01; family JAKLKS01; genus JAKLKS01. The sequence goes on along the minus strand of JAKLKS010000242.1, from coordinate 5,003 downwards.
TGGTACCCCGGCTACTACGACTTCCGCTCCGTGGCGACCCACGAGTTCGGCCACGTGCTGGGCCTCGGGCACACCTTCGACGCCACGGCGGTCATGTACCCCACCATCGGCGCGGGGCAGACGACCCACACGCTCGCCGCCGACGACGCGGCCGGCGAGGTCTTCCTCTACCCCGCCCCCGGCGGGGGCGGCGGCGGCGGGGGCGGCGGCATCGGGAACGCGCCCCCCGGCCTGCCGACGCGGTCGGGGTCCATGAGCGGCCTCACGCTCTCCCTGCCGGAGGTCTTCGTCGGGGACACCCTGACCTTCACGGCCTCGGTGCAGGCCGGCTCCTCGGGCCAGCTCCTCCTCCAGGGGGCGGAGACCGAGCCGCTCACGACGGGGCCCTGGACGCCGGTGGTCCTCCAGCCGGGGGAGCAGCGGGGCTTCGAGCTGGTGCGGACGGTGGCCGACGTCCCCGGCGTCTACGAGCCGACGCTCCGCCTCGGCGGCGTGGACCCGACCATGGTCTACCTGGCGAAGCAGACCCTGGACGGGACGCCGCTCACGGTCCGCCGTCACCCGGTGCCCCTGCCGCTGCAGGACACGCTGGCCGCGAGCCTCGGCCCCTCCGGCGAGGAGCGGGTGGAACTGCGGCTCGTGAAGGGGCTGAAGTTCACGGTGGAGCTGAACGACGCGGCCTGGGAGGGGGGCCGGACGCTCCAGCTCCTCGATCCCTCGGGGGCGCCGGTGAAGGGGTTCGCGCCCGGGAAGGCGGCGAAGGCGAAGGGGGACGGGGTGCACGTGCTGGTGATCCGGAACATCGGGGACGCGAAGGGGAACTACCGTCTCTTCACGGCGGCGGCGAAGTCCGCCCCGAAGGTGAAGGGGGCGGGGGCGCTCGACGCGACGGGGCCGGTGGAGGTCCCCTTCTTCGCGGCGGCGCGCACGGGCGGGACGCTCTCCGTGAAAGGGTCGAAGAAGCTCGGGGCGCGGATCGCGTCGCTGCGCAGCCCCTCGGGGAAGACGGTGGCGGTGGCGCCCGGGGCGTCGGTGGAGGTGGAGGAGTTCGGCGAGGACGGGACCTGGACGGCGATCGTCGAGGGGGCGGAGGGGGAGAGCGGGAAGGTGAAGATCACCGGGAAGACGGCCTGGACGGCGGGGGAGCAGGTGACGCGGTAGGGAGGGGCCCGGGGTCCCGTCTCCCGGCGGCCGGAACGGATCGGCCGACGCGAGACGGGAGCCCCGCGCCTCCCGCCCGGGTCCCTACAGCGGCAGGTTCCCGTGCTTCCGCGGGGGATTCCGGTCCCGCTTCGTCTTCAGCATCTCCAGCGCGTCGCAGAGCCGCTTCCGCGTCTCCCGCGGCCGGATCACGTCGTCGACGTAGCCCTCCGCCGCCGCCACGAAGGGGTTGGCGAACTTCTCCGTGTACTCCGCGATCTTCCGCGCCTCCTCCGCCGCCGGGTCGGCCGCCGCGGCGATCTCCTTCCGGAAGATGATCTCCACCGCCCCCTTCGGCCCCATGACCGCGATCTCCGCCGTCGGCCAGGCGAGGTTGAGGTCGCCGCGGATGTGCTTGCTCGACATGACGTCGTAGGCCCCGCCGTAGGCCTTGCGCAGGATCACCGTCACCTTCGGCACCGTCGCCTCGCAGTAGGCGTAGAGCAGCTTCGCCCCGTGCCTGATGATCCCCCCGTACTCCTGGTCCGTCCCCGGGAGGAACCCCGGCACGTCCTCCAGCGTCACCAGCGGCACGTTGAAGGCGTCGCAGGTCCGGATGAAGCGGGCCGCCTTCATGGAGGCCGCGATGTCGAGCACCCCGGCGAGGTGGGCCGGCTGGTTCGCCACGATCCCCACCGATCGCCCGCCGAGCCGCGCGAACCCGACCACGATGTTCTCGGCGTACTGCCCGTGCACCTCGAGGAACCGCCCCCCGTCCACGAGCCGGGCGATCACCTCCTTCACGTCGTAGGGCCGGTCCGGGTCCTCCGGCACGAGCCCGTCGAGGTCGGCGTCGGCCCGGGCCGGGTCGTCCCCGGAGGGGAGGAGGGGCGGGTCCTCCATGTTGTTCGAGGGGAGGTAGGAGAGGAGCTCCCGCACCCGGGCGAGGCAGGAGGCGTCGTCGGGGGCCGTGAAGTGGGCCACCCCGGAGCGGCTCGCGTGGGTGCGGGCGCCCCCGAGGTCCTCGTGGGTGACCTCCTCGTGGGTGACCGTCTTCACGACGTTGGGCCCGGTCACGTACATGTAGGAGGTCTTCTCGACCATGAGGATGAAGTCGGTGATGGCGGGGGAGTAGACCGCCCCGCCGGCGCAGGGGCCGAGGATGGCGCTCACCTGCGGGATCACCCCGGAGGCGAGCGTGTTGCGGAGGAAGATCTCCGCGTAGCCGCCGAGCGAGACCACACCCTCCTGGATGCGGGCGCCCCCGGAGTCGTTCAGCCCGACCACGGGCGCCCCCACCTTCATGGCCTGGTCCATGAGCCGGCAGATCTTCTCCGCGTAGGCGCCGGAGAGGGAGCCGCCGAAGACCGTGAAGTCCTGGGAGAAGACGAAGACCCGCCGCCCCTCCACGAGCCCGTGGCCGGTGACGACCCCGTCGCCGGGGATCCGCTTCCCCTCCATGCCGAAGTCGCGGCAGCGGTGGGTGACGAAGCCGCCGGACTCGACGAAGGTCCCCTCGTCCAGCAGCAGCGCCACCCGCTCCCGGGCCGTGAGCTTCCCCCGCTCGTGCTGGCGCGCCGTCGCCTCCGCGCCGCCTCCGGCGAGAGACGCCGCCCGCAGCTCCTCGAGCCGGGCGTGGGCCCGCTCCCTCCGGCCGCCGTTCCCCGCCCCCCCCGCGCCCTTGCCCCCCGCCATCACTTCCGCTCCACGAGCTCGACCAGGATCCCCGCCGTCGAGGAGGGCTGGAGGAAGGCGATGGGGAGCCCCGCGGCGCCGGTGCGCGGCTCGCGGTCGATCATGGCGGCCCCCTTCCCGACGAGGTCGGCGATGGCGGCCCGGATGTCCGGGACCGCGAAGCAGACGTGGTGGAGCCCGCCCCCCCGCTTCGCGAGGAAGCGGCCCACGGGGGTGTCGGGGGAGAGGGGCTCGAGGAACTCGCAGTAGGACTCGCCGGAGGAGAGCTTCACCACCTTCACCCCCTGGTCGGGGACGGTGCGCTCCAGCGCCAGCGGGAGGCCGAAGAGGCGGCGGAAGAGGTCCGCCCCCTCCTTCGCGTCCTCGAGCGCGATGCCGACGTGGTCGAGGTGCACGGGACGCCTCCTCCCTCCCCGGGACCCCCGGGGCCGCCTTGGACGACGATGGGCTAGGGCCGCGACGGGTCGTAGGCCCCGAAGGACTTCTCCAGCGATCGGCAGATCTCGCCCACCGTGGCCTCCGCCTCCACGGCGCGGAGGATGGAGGGCATGAGGCCGTCGGGCGAGGGGCTCCAGCCGGAGGCGATCTCCAGCCCGAAGAGGGCCTCGTCGAGGCGGGCCCCGTCCCGGGCGGCCCGGCGCCGCGCGAGGTCCTCCACGAGGGCGTCCCGGACCGACCCGTCCACCCGGAAGGTCGGCGCGGGCGGGGCGTCGGCGGCCTCCGTGAACCGGTTGACGCCGACGACGGCGGTCTCCCCCCTCTCGACGGACCGCTGGTGGGCGTAGGCCGCCTCCGCGATGCGCGCCGAGGTCCACCCCTTCCGCGCCGCCTCCACGGGGCCGCCCTGCTCGTCCATCCTCCGGAGCAGCGCCCGCGCCTCCTCCTCGATGCGGTCCGTCTCCCTCTCCACGAGGGGCGCGCCGCCGAGGGGATCCACGAGGTCGGCGACGCCGGATTCCTCGGCGATGACCTGCTGGGTGCGCAGCGCCAGCAGCACGCTCTCCTCCGTGGGGAGGCCGAGGGCCTCGTCCCTGCTGTTGGTGTGGAGGGACTGCGTCCCCCCCAGCACCGCCGCCAGCGCCTGGAGGGTCACCCGGACGACGTTCACGTCCGGCTGGGCGCTCGTCAGGGCGACGCCCGCGGTCTGGGTGTGGAAGCGCAGGCGGCAGGAGGCGTCCCCCGCCCCGTACCGCTCGCGCAGGAGCCTCGCCCAGAGGCGGCGGGCGGCGCGGAACTTCGCCACCTCCTCGAAGAGGTCCATCTGGGCGGCGAAGAAGAAGGAGATCCGCGGCGCGACCCGGTCCACGGGGAGCCCCGCCTTCACGCAGCGATCGAGGTAGGCGAGGCCGTGGCCGAGGGTGAAGGCCGCCTCCTGGGCCGCGGTGCAGCCCGCCTCGCGCATGTGGTAGCCGGAGACGGAGATCGGGTTCCAGCGCGGCATCCGCTCCGTGCAGAAGCGGATGAGGTCCGTGGAGAGGCGCAGCGAGGGCTCCACGGGGAACCGCCAGGTGTTGCGGGAGACGAACTCCTTGAGGAGGTCGTTCTGGACCGTGCCGCCGACCTTCTCCAGGGGGACGCCGCGCCGCTTCGCCACGGCGGCCACCATGGCGACGAGGATGGGGGCGGTCGCGTTGATGGTCATGGAGACGGTGACGGCGTCGAGCGGGATCCCCTCGAGCACGGTCTCCATGTCGGCCAGGCTGTTGATCGGGACGCCGACCTTGCCGACCTCGCCCTCCGACCGCGGGTCGTCGGAGTCGTAGCCGATCTGGGTGGGGAGGTCGAAGGCGATGGAGAGCCCGGTCTGGCCCCGGTCGAGGAGGTAGCGGAAGCGCCGGTTGGTCTCGGCGGCGGAGGTGAAGCCGGCGTACTGCCGCATGGTCCAGAAGCGGCCCCGGTACATCGTGGCCTGGACGCCCCGGGTGAAGGGGAAGGACCCCGGCCACCCGACCTTCGACTCGAACTCCGCGGCCAGCGCGGGGGTCGGCACGGCCAGCGGTCCCCTCTCGCCGCCCGAGCCGTCGCGGAAGGAGGGCTTGCGGAGGCCGCCCTTCCCGGCCGCCTCGCGCCAGGGGCCCGCGAGGAACCGGTCGAGATCGGGTCCGCGGGCGGGGGCCGGGGGAGGGGGAGGCGGGGGAACCGGCGGCGTGGGCGGGGGCGCCGGGGCG
>JAKLKS010000241.1 GCA_023150535.1 Planctomycetota bacterium | reverse complement strand
CCTGCGAACGACCGCGCTGATCCTCCGGAAGTTCGACTACGGGGAGACGAGCCAGGTGCTCCACCTGCTCACGCGCGCCCGGGGGCGGGTGCACGTGCTGGCCAAGGGCTCGCTCAAGCCGAAGTCGGCCTTCCTCGGGCCCCTCGACCTCCTGGAACTCGGGGACGCCCGCATCTACGCGAAGAGGGACGGGCTCTCCATCCTCGGCGGGTTCGAGAGGGAGACATCCTTCCCGGGCATCCGCCGCGATCTCGCCCGCCTCGAGGCCGCCTTCGCCGCCCTGGAGGTCCTCTCCGAGGCCTCCCGCGAGGAGCACGAGGACGCGGACCTCTTCGACCTCGCCGCGGAGACCCTCCGCGGCCTCGAGACGGTCCCCCCGGACAGGGCCCCGCTGGCGCTGCTCCGCTTCGACCTCCGCCTGCTCGGGGTGCTCGGCGTCGGCCCCGTGCTCGACGCCTGCGCGGAGTGCGGCGGCGCCCCCGCGGGGACACCGCCGCCGGTCCTCTCCACCGCCCGGGGCGGCGTCCTCTGCGGCCGCTGCCGGGACCGCGACCCCCTCTCCCTCGCGGCCACGCCCGGGGTGCTGGCGGCGCTCCGCCGCATCGGCGAGGGGGACGAGGCCGCCGCCCGCGTCGTCCTCGGGACCCGCGACCTCGGCCTCGCCCGGCGCCTCGCCGACGCCCTCCTGCGGGCGGCCCTGGAGAAGGGGGTGCGGAGGTGAGGAGCCCCCGCCCCCCCTTTCCCCCTTCCGTCCCGCCGCCGCCGGGGCCATGCTGGCCGCCCATGAACGCCCGCCTCCCCGCCGCCCTCCTCGCCGCGCTCCTCGCCGCCCTGCCGGCCGCCGCGGGCTGCGCCTCCACGCCGCCCCCGGACCCCTCGGCGAGGCAGAACGCCCCCGACCCCGGCTCCCTCGCCGAGGCCGAGGCCCTCTTCGACCGCGCCGTCGCCGCCCGCGAGAAGGGGGACTGGAGCGGCGCCCGCTCCCTCTACAAGGACGTCTACGAGGACTTCCCCGCCTCCCCGCTGGCGGAGGAGGCCCAGTTCCAGGCCGCCGAGTGCGCCTACGGCGCCGAGCGCTACGCCGCCGCCGCGGAGCTCTTCTCGAAGTACATCGAGGACCGCCCCCTCAGCTCCCGGGTCGAGATCGTCGAGAAGCGCCTCTACGACATCGGCAACTACCTCATCGAGGACGGCAAGCGCGGGCTCTGGGGGCTGGGGATCTTCACCTCCTCCGCGGAGGGCGTCACCGTGCTGCGCCGCATGGCCACGCTGCTGCCCACCGGGCAGTACGCCGACGACGCCCTCATGCGCATCGGCCGCCACTACGCGGAGGACAGGGACTTCGACGGCGCGGAGCTGGCCTTGGACGAGCTCCTGAAGAACCACCCCTTCTCCGAGTGGCGCCTGGAGGCCCGCTTCCTCCTCGCCTGGACCTACCGCCGGGACAACCGGGGGCCGGAGTACGACGGCGAATCCCTCCGCCGGGCCCGCGCCCACTTCCTCGCCTACGCCGAGCAGGCCTCCCGCGACCCCGACCGCGCCGCCGAGTACGCGGATCGCATCGGGGCCGCGCGCGAGGAGGTCGCCGCCATCGACGCCGACTTCGCCCGCAAGGCCCTCGCCCGGGCGCGCTTCTACCGCCGGTCGGGGCGCCCCTCGGCGGCCCTCTTCGTCCTCGAGGAGGCGGTCCGCCAGTGGGGCGCCACGGAGCCGGGGAAGGAGTGCGCCCGGCAGGCGGAGGAGCTCTCCCGGGAGCTCGGCATCGCCCGCGCCCCGGCTCCCGCGCCCGCCGGGACGGGGGACGCCCCCCGGTGAGGGCGGCGGCCCTCCTGCTGGCGGCGGCGGCGTCCCTCGCGGCCGCCGGCTGCGGCTGGACGCTGGGGCCGCCGGAGCCGATCCGGGGGGCCCGCACCATCGCGCTCCCCGTCTTCGAGAACCGGACCTACCGGCGCGGCGTGGAGACCGACCTCGCCCGGGCGCTCGTGGCGGAGGTCCAGTCCCGCACCCGGATGCGGATCCTGGAGGCGGGCGCCGACCTCGTGCTGGAGGGGACGATCACGAACATCGAGGAGATCCTCCTCTCCGAGGGGGAGGACCAGGCGATCCGGGAGTCCACCCTCCTCGTCACCGTGGAGGTCCTCCTCAGGGACGGGCGGACCGGGGAGCCGATCCGCCCCCGGGAGAGGTACAGCGAGCGGGAGTCCTTCGTCCCCGGCATCGGGGAGGGGGTCCGGAGCGCCCGGACCGAGGCCCTCCGGAGGCTCGCGGCGGACATCGTGGACGGGCTCGGCGGGGGCTGATCCGCCTCCTCCCTTCGCGATCGGCCTCCCCCGCCGTACACTTCCCCGGGCGCGACAGCGGTCCCGGACCGGTCCCGGACAAGGGGGGCTCATGGCCATCATCCGCGTCATCGATCAGTACAACTTCCCGCTCCTCCTCCGGGAGCTGGGGAGGGCGCTGAGGGGCGGCGACACGAACATCGCCGCCGTCGTGGACCGCGCCAACACCTTCGTCCTCTGCATCTCCCTCATGCCCCCCTCCGATCGCCTCGCCATCATGGAGCTCTCCCGCCGCAAGGGGATGGAGGCGGTCCTCGCCCGCCCCCGGGACCCGGCCCACACCGAGGACTACGACGTGCTGGCCATGGGGACCTTCGCCCAGTACCTCGCCCTCATCGAGGAGGTGAAGGAGCTCGGCCCCGGGATGCTGCGCATCGGCAGCGAGATGAAGCGGGCCATCTTCGACTACCGGGAGAGGGTCTTCCAGGTGGACGCCCCCGCGGGCACGCTCGTCCTCGGGCGGGACACCCTGGTCATGGGCATCCTCAACCTCACCCCCGACTCCTTCAGCGACGGCGGGAAGTACGACACGAAGAAGAAGGCCGTCGACAGGGCCATGCAGATCGCCGAGGAGGGGGCCTCGCTCCTCGACCTCGGCGGCGAGTCCACGCGGCCCGGGGCGGAGCCCCTCCCCCCCGAGGAGGAGGTGAAGCGGGTCCTGCCGGTCGTCGAGGCCCTCTTCAAGAAGGAGTACCCGATCCCCATCAGCATCGACACCCGCAACGCCTCCACCGCGGAGAAGTGCCTCGCGGCGGGCGCCTCCATCGTGAACGACGTGAGCGGGCTCCGCCACGACCCGGAGATGGGGGGCGTCGTCGCCCGCGCGGCGGTCCCCGTGATCCTCATGCACTCCCGCGGCACCCCGAAGGACATGCAGGAGCACGCGACCTACAACGACCTCATGGGGGAGCTGGTGGGCGAGCTCCGGGGCCGCATGCAGGCCGCGAAGGAGGCGGGGATCGACGCCTCCAACGTGCTGCTCGACCCGGGCCTCGGCTTCGCGAAGACGGCGGAGCAGAGCATCGAGGTCCTCCGCAGCCTCGCCGAGCTGCGCACCCTCGGGCGGCCCGTCGTCGTCGGCCCCTCCCGGAAGTCCTTCCTCTCGAAGCTCGGGGCCTCCACGCCCGAGGAGCGGGCGGGCCTCGCGACGGCCGCGGCCGTGGCGGCCTGCTCCTACGCGGGGGCCCACATCGTCCGGGTCCACGACGTGAGGCAGGCCGTCCAGGTCCTGAGGGTCGTGGACGGCATCCGGAGACTCGTGTAGCGCCCCCGCCGGGACCGGCACCGGCGCACCGGGAATCCCCTCCAGCGACATGGCCTCCCCCGCGGCACCGCTCGCCACCCTCGAGGTCGGGAGCCTGATCACCCCCGCCGTCGGCACGGTGATCTTCCTCGCCGTCGTGCTGTTCTTCCTCGCGCGCATCCTGCGGGGGACGGTCTTCGGCGGGATCGTGCGCGGCCTCTCCATCGCCATGACCTTCCTCTGCGCCACGACCATCCTCTCGGGCCTCCTCCTGCGCTCCGAGCACCTCCTCAAGGTCCTCGACATCCTGCTGCCCGCGGTGACGGTCTGCCTCGTGGTCCTCTTCCAGCCGGAGATCCGCCGCGCCCTCCTGCGGCTGCGCGCCCCCCTCCCCCTCCCCGGCCCCGCGGTCCCCGATCCCGCGCTGGACGAGGTGCTCCGCGCCGTCGCCCGCCTCTCCCGCGACCGGTGGGGGGCGATCCTCGCCTGGGAGAGGGACGTGGGGCTCGGCGAGATCATGGCCACGGGCACCTCCCTGGACGCGGAACTGCGCGCCGAGACCGTCGCCACGGTGTTCACCCCCGACTCCCCGCTCCACGACGGCGCCCTGATCGTCCGGGGAGGGCGCATCGCCGCCGCCGGCTGCGTGCTCCCCCTCGGCGAGGGGGACCTCCCGCCCCCGGCCGGCCTCCGCCACCGCGCCGCGCTGGGGCTCGCGGAGCAGACCGACGCCGTCGTGCTCGTCGTCTCCGAGGAGACGGGCCTCGTCTCCGTCGCCCGGGAGGCGCGGCTGGAGCCGGTGCCGGACCCGGCGTCCCTCGGCCCCCTCCTCCGCTCCCTGCTCCGGGAGCGCGCGTGACCCGCGCCCCCCGCCTCTTCGGCACCGACGGCATCCGCGGCCCCGCGGGCGCCGGCATCCTCTCCCCGGAGTCCCTCCTGGCCCTCGGCCGGTCCGTCGCCGCCGCCCTCCGCTCCCGGCGCGGGCCGGGGGCGCCTCCCCCCCGGGTGCTCCTCGGGAGGGACACCCGCCCCTCGGGGCCCATGGTCGCCGGGGCGCTGGCGGCCGGACTCCAGGCGGGAGGGGCGGCGGTCGAGGACGGGGGGATCCTCCCCACCCCGGCCGTGGCCCTCCTCGTGCGCCGCCTGCGGTTCGACCTCGGCCTGGCCGTCTCCGCCTCCCACAACCCGGCGCCGGACAACGGGCTCAAGCTCCTCGCCTCCAACGGGGAGAAGGCCGACGACGCCTTCGAGCGCTCCGTCGAGGAGGGGCTCGCCGCGGCCCGCCGGCCCCGGCCCTCCCCCGCCGGCCCCGCGCCGGGGCGCCTGCGGCCGGGGGCCGCGGGGGAGTACGCGGAGGCGATCCTCGCGGAGTTCCGGGGCCTCTCGCTCCGGCGCCTGCGCGTCGTGGTGGACGCCGGGGACGGCGCGTCGGGCGCCGTCGCCCCCCTCGTCCTAAGGCGCCTCGGGGCGGAGGTCCACGAGGTCCGCTGCCGCGGGGACGGGGCCCGCATCAACGACCGCTGCGGGGCGCTCCACCCGGAGGCCGCGGGCCGGGCGGTGCGCCGCCGCCGCGCCCACCTCGGCGTCGCCCTCGACGGGGACGGGGACCGGCTCCTGCTCCTCGACGGGGAGGGCCGCCCGCGGGACGGGGACGACTTCCTCGCCGCCGTCGCCCCGCGCCTCCGGGCCCGGGGCCGGCTCCCGGGGGGCGCCGTGGTCGGCACCGTCATGTCCAACGGCGGCCTCGAGGCCCACCTCGCCGCGCGCGGCGTCGCGCTCCACCGCGTCCCCGTCGGGGACCGGTTCGTCGCCGCCGCCCTCCGGGAGCGGGGCCTCGCCCTCGGCGCGGAGCCGAGCGGGCACATCCTCGTGCCCCGGGGCGGCCTCCTCACCTCCGACGCCCTCGTCTCCGCGCTCTGGGTGATGCGCGAGATGGAGCGCTCCGGGCTCCCCCTCTCCGCGCTCCTCGAGGGCTTCGAGCGGGTCCCCCGGTCCGAGGCCGCGGTGCGGGTCTCCCGGAAGCCGCCCCTGGAGAGGGTCCCCGCCATGCGGGAGGCCCTGCGGGCCGCCGCCGCCGCCGCGGGCCCGCGGGGGCGCCTGCTCGTGCGGTACTCCGGGACGGAGCCGAAGCTCCGCATCCTCGTCGAGTCCCCCTCCCGCGCCGCCGCCGAGGGCGCCTGCGCTGCGATCGCCGCCGCCGCGGCGGGGGCGCTCGGGGACGGGGGGCGCCGGTGACCCCGGGGATCCTCGTCCTCGCCGTCGAGACCTCGGGGGAGGCGGGCTCCGCGGCCCTCCTCCGCGGGGAGGCGGCGCTCGGGGTCGAGCCGCTCGGGGACGGCACGACCCGGGGCCGCTCCCTCCACCCGGCGCTGGAGCGGCTCCTCCGCGGGGCCGGGGCGGCGGCGCGGGACCTCGGGCTCGTCGTGGTCGGGACGGGGCCCGGCTCCTTCACCGGGATGCGGGTGGGCGTGGCGGCCGGGCGCGGCCTGGCCTTCGCGGCGGGCTGCCCGGTCCTCGGCGTCCCCTCCTTCGA
>JAKLKS010000240.1:5882-6120 GCA_023150535.1 Planctomycetota bacterium | reverse complement strand
AGCGCCGCCGGGGACGCGGGGGCCGCGCGGGAGCTGAGGGCCGCGCTCCCCGAGCTTCCCGTCGAGGCCGCCCTGGCGCTGGCGGAACTGCGGGACGCCGGCGCCCTCCCCGACCTCCGCGCGCTGCGGGCCGCCTCCGGGGACACCGTCCCCGCCGAGGTCGCCTACGCCCTGGCCGTGCTCGGCGATCCGGAGGGCGGCCCGCTCCGCCGCCGCCGGCGCGAGGACGCCGACCCCG
>JAKLKS010000240.1:0-5872 GCA_023150535.1 Planctomycetota bacterium | reverse complement strand
GCGGTCTCCGCCGCGGCCCTCCACCTGCTGCGCCGCTGGACCGGCCTCGACCACGGACCCTCCGTGGCCCCCTGGTCGGAGGCCCTCCGGCTGCGCTCCCTGGCCGCCCGGCTCGCGGACCGCGACTGGGAGGCGGGGGAGAGGGCCCTGCAGGAGGTCCTCGCCCGGGGGGCGGCCGGGGGACCGGACCTCCTGGCGATCCTCGGGGACCGCGGTGCCGCCGTCGAGGGGCGGGCGAAGGCCGCCCTCGGCCTCGGCCTCCTGCGGTGGGAGGAGGCGGGCCCGGCGCTCCTGGAGGCCTCCCGCATCGGGCGGGACCCCTGGCTCCGGGTCTACGCGCTGGAGGCCCTCGGCCGCATCGCCTGGGCGCCCGCGGCGCCGGACATCGCCCGGATGCTCGTCAACGACGAGGACCCCGAGCCGGCGAAGACCTTCTTCGATTCCACGGTGCCCTACCACGAGGTCCAGGGGGCCGGCGCACGGGCGCTCCTCGACATGGGCTGCGAGGGGGCGCTGGCGCTCTTCGCCGACCAGCTCTCGAGGGGCGGGGTCGGCATCCTCCCCACGGCGCTGGTCGCCGACTACAAGATCCGCATCCCCTGGACCGCCCTGGGAGTCCTGCGGGAGTTCGGCGGCCCCGCCGCCGGGGACGGGTTCGGCTACCTGCCCGAGGCGGGGGAGGCGGAGAGGAGGGCGGCGGGGGAGCGGATCGCCGCCTGGTGGCGCTCCCGCCCCCGGGACTTCGCGGTCCCCCTCCGCGCCCGCTTCGAGGACCCGCTCTTCGCCGCGGGGGTCGACCGGGAGATCGGGATCCTCGGGAGGTACAAGTTCCTGGAGATGGACCGGTCCCGCAGGGCGCTCATCCTCCTCGGGAGCCCGGCCCTGCCGCGCCTCACCGCCGCCCTCGTCGTCGCGCCGGAGGCGGACCCCTCGGGACAGCAGCGCATCGGCGTCGCCCAGGTGCTCCAGGAGATCGGGCGCCCCGAGGCGGCGGGCCCGCTGCGGACCGCCCTCGCCCGGGCGGAGATCCCCCCGGTGCGCATCCAGATGGTGCGCTCCCTGGCCGCCCTCGGGCCGCCCGGCGGGGTGCCCGAGGCGGTGCGGCTCCTCGGCTCCCCCCTCCCCGACGAGCGGGCGGCGGCGGCCGAGGCGCTCGCCCTCTGCCCGACGCCGGACTCCCGGGCCGCGATCCGGGGGGCGCTGGCGGGGGCGGGGGAGGACCCGCCCCTGCGCATCGCGCTCGCGACCGCGCTCCTCGGACTGCGGGACCCGGAGGGGATGCGGTGGCTGCTGCCCTGCCTGTCCGACCCGGAGACGATCCTCCGGCGGCGGGCCTTCGAGGGGATGGACCGGTGGGTGGAGGGGCTCGGCCCCTTCGATCCCCGGGCCGCGGACCCGGGGCCGGCGGCGGCGGAGGTCGGCCGTCGTTGGGCCGCCCAGGCCGCGGCCCCCCGGTTCCGGGCCCCGGGCGGCGCGGGCCGATAGCCGATAGAGGGGAGACGGGAGCGGGACGGACGGAAGTCGGACGGCGGAAGGAGGAGGACCTGGCGAACGCGGCGGACCTGAAGGGGGTGGGGAAGACCCACGTCGGGGCGGCGGGCCCCGTGCGGGCCCTCGATTCCCTCTCCCTCGGCATCGCCGCGGACGCCCTCACCGCGGTCCTCGGCCCCTCGGGCTGCGGGAAGACCACGCTCCTGCGCGTTCTGGCGGGGCTCGAGGACCCGGAGGAGGGGGAGGTCACCCTGGCCGGGCGCACCGTCGCCTCCCCGGCCTCGACGGTGGCGCCGGAGGACCGCGGCGTCTCGCTGGTCTTCCAGGACCTCGCGCTGTGGCCCCACATGACGGTCCGCGAGAACATCGGGTTCCCCCTGGAGGCGCGGGGTGCGGAGCCGGGCCGGGTGCGGGAGCGCGTGGAGGAGGCCGCCGCCGCGACCGCCATCGCCCACCGGCTGGACGCCTTCCCCGCCACCCTCTCCGGGGGCGAGAGGCAGAGGGCGGCCCTCGCGCGGGCCCTCGCCCCCGAGCCCCGGCTCCTCCTGCTCGACGAGCCCTTCGGCGGCCTCGACGCGGTCCTGCGCCTGCGCATGCTCGAGGTGGTGGCCGAGGCGAGGGCGCGCCTGCGCATCGCCGCGGTGCTCGTCACCCACGACCAGGCCGAGGCCCTCGGCGCCGCCGACCGGGTCGTGGTGATGCGGGAGGGGCGCGTCGCCCAGGAGGGGACGGCGGGGGAGGTCTACGCGGAGCCCCGCTCCCGGTTCGTCGCCTCCTTCGTGGGCCTGGCCTCCTTCCTGCCCGGCCGCTCCTCCGGGGGACCGGCGGCGACGGCGCTCGGCCCGATCCCCTTCCGGGGGCGGGCCCGGCAGGACGGGAGCGTGCTGCTGGCGGCCCGCCCCGAGGAGATGGCGCTCGACCCCGCGGGGCCGGTGCGGGGGACCGCGGGCAGGAGCCTCTTCCGCGGGGACGGCTGGATCGTCGGGGTGGAGGCGGGGGGCGAGCGCCTCCTCGTCCGCTCCGGCGCGCCCTGCGAGCGGGGCGCCGAGGTGGGTGTCCGGTTCCTCCGGGAGCCCCTGGCCGTCGAGGACGACGGGGAGGTCCCGTGAGCGGCCGGAAGATCGGGCTCCTCCTCCTCCTCCTCGCCACGGGCGGCTTCGTCGCCTGGGCCTCGCTCTCGGGCGCCCCGGGGACGGGCGGGGGTACCGGTGTCCCCCCGGGCCCGGGCGGGGGAGGAACGGGCGTCCCCGGCGGCGCCCCGGGCGGCGGCGCCGCGGAGGGACCCCCCGCGGCGGGGGCCTTCTCCCACCCGCGCCAGTGCGCCGCCTGCCACGCGAAGGAGTGGGAGGAGTGGTCCACCTCCATGCACGCCCGCGCCTGGACCGATCCCGAGGTGCGCGCCCTCTCCGACGACTTCCGCTCCACGGAGTGCCTCTCCTGCCACGCGCCGCAGCCGCTGCACTTCGCCCCCGTGGGGGGGCGCGTCTTCGAGCGCTCCTCGCGTTTCGAGACCGGCGTCGACTGCCTCTCCTGCCACCTGCTCCCCGACGGCGGGGTGGCCGCCACCCGGGACCTCCCCTCGGCCCCCTGCCGGCCGCGGAAGGTGGAGACCCTCGGGGATGCCGTCACCTGCAAGGGGTGCCACAACCAGCACTACCTCGTGGACGAGTACGAGACGCTCTACCGCTCCCCCGACCCCGCGGCGGGCGCCCTCCTGAGGACGCCGGGGACGGAGGACTGCACCTCCTGCCACATGCGCCCCGTGGAGAGAGCCGCCGCGGGCGGCGGGACGCGGCCCGGCTTCGACCACGTCTTCCGCGGGGGGCACTACGAGGAGGTCCTGCGGGAGGGCATGGAGTTCCGCGCCCGGGTCGAGGGCGGGGAGGTCCTCGCCGAGACGACGGCGGCCCGGGTGGGGCACAGGGCCCCGGCGGATTCCCGCCACCGCTCCTTCAACGTCTGGGTGACGGTGACCACCGAGGGGGGCGTGAAGGTCCACGACCGGGCGGAACTCGCCGAGTACCGCATGTACTACCGGTCCCCCCCGCGGGAGAACACCAACCTCCGCCCCGGCGAGACCGCCCTCTCCCGGTTCCCGCTCCCCCGGGGAGTGAAGGGGACGGTGCGGGCGGAGCTCGTGTACTGCATGAACCCCGTCAAGAAGGAGAGGCGGGAGGCGAAGGTCGTGCACGCGGTGGAACTGCCCTTCGACACCACGAAGTAGGCCCCGCCGGCGGCTCCCGCCGGGCCCGCGGTTCCCCCCCGGAAACGGTCGCTTCCCCGCCGGAAACGGTTCCGGCCCCTCCGACAACGAAACCTATCAGGATCCGGCCTCCCGCACGGGGATCGCCCCGGCACGGTGCTTGCGTCCACTCCTCCCATGGCCCGGCGTCGAGGGGGACGCCAGGGGGCCGAAGGAGGAGTGCCATGTTGACCGCGACCCGCAGCGACGCCCGCTTCCCGCTGACGGGGATCCTGATGGCCCTGCTGCTCGGGGCCCTGCTCCTGCTCCCGACCCTGGCCCGCGCCGACTCCGCCTCGGCGGACTCCGGCCCCCGCCAGTACCGCGGCCCCGCCGAGGAGGTCGGACGGGGGGACTCCGCCCTGCCCTTCCCCGTCGTCGGCGGCGAGAACGGGCGCTCCGCCGAGGGTTGGGCCCGGTGGGAGTTCTGGTTCGAGCAGGAGAAGGACGCCCTCCTGCGCAGGGCGCTCTCGGCGCCCCGCGGCGGGACCCCCGTCGGCCCCGGGATGCCCTCCGGCGGCCTGGGGGGCTTCGACCCCCTGCGCCCCACGGATCTCGCCGATCGCACCCTTCCCGCGATCCGCGCCGCCCTCGCCGATCCCTCGCCGGAGGTGAGGATGGCGGCGGCCCTGGCCGCGGGGAACGCCCGCGACGCCGCCTCCCTCCCGGCCATCGAGGAGATGCTCCGCCGCGGCAGCCGCGCCGAGCGGCGGGCCGCCGCCCTCGCCCTCGGCTTCCTCGGCGACGCCGCCTCGCTCCCCGCGCTGGAGCGCGCCGGCTCCGACGCCGACCCCGCGGTCCGCACGGCGGCGCTCCTGGCGTCGGGCCTCCTCGGGGAGCCCTCCGCCGCCGCCGGCCTGCGCGCGGACCTCGAGCGCTCCCTCGGGGCCGCGGCCCGCGACGGAAGGGAGACCCGCGTCGCCGCGGTCTCCGCGCTCGGCCTCCTGAGGGACCGCGCCTCGACACCGCTCCTCGGCCGCATCGCCTCCTCCCGGACGCTCCGCGACGACCTGCTGCGGGCCCACGCCCTGACCGCGCTGGGCCGCATCGGCGACCCGGCCGCCATCCCCGTCCTCCTCGGCGTCCTGCGCGAGGAGCCGGACGCCTCCATCCGCCGCTCCGCCGCCCTGGCCCTCGGCTGCTTCCGCGGCCCCGAGGTCGAGGCGGACCTCCTGCTCGCCCTGGAGGGGGACAGCGACGCCCTCGTGGCCGGCTACGCGGCCCTCTCCCTCGGGCGCGCCGGAGGGGCGGGAGCCGTGAAGGCGCTGTCGGAGCGCACCGGGCTGCGCCACTCCCGCTCGCTCCGCGGTTTCGCCGCCCTCGCCCTCGGCCTCACCGACTCCCCGGCGACGGCGGCGCCGCCGCTGCGGACCCTGCTGCAGCTCCGCTCCGAGGACTCCCTCCGGGGAGCCGCCTCCGTCGCCCTGGGGCTCCTCGGCGACCGGGACTCCGCGGGGACCCTCCGCGGGATCGCCTCCGATCCCTCCAACTCGCCCGAGCTCCGCGGCTACGCCGTGCTCGGGGCCTCCCTCACCGGGGACGCCGCGGTCCCGCTGGTCGTGAAGGAGATGCTCCGCGAGGAGGGGGACGCCGCCGCCCTCCGCGGCGCCGCCCTGGCCGCCGGCGTCCGCCCCTTCCCCGGGAGCGCCGCCCTCCTCCTGCGGGTGCTGCTCGAGGCCAGGGACCCCTCGGTGCGGGGCGCCGCCATCCTCGGGCTCGGGCTCGCCCCGGACCGGGGTGCGGTGCCCCTGCTCGCGGACCTCTCCGGGGACGCCGCGAACGGGCTTCCCGGGGAGCGCCTGCAGGCCGCCACCGCCCTCGGCCAGGTCGCCCTCGGCGGGGCGCTCCCCCCCGCGGCGCGCCTGCGGGAGGGCGTGGACCCCAGGGCCCTGAGCGAGGGGCTGGCGGAGGCGGGTCGGCTGTTCTAGACGGGCTCCGCGCCGCCGGAAGCGGCGCGGGGAAACGGGGAGGCGCCGGCCGGGACGGGACGGCCGGGGCCTCCCCGGTGATTCGGGGAGGGAGCGACCCGGGTCCCCGATGCTCCGCCTCTCGGCTCTTCGCCGTTCCGTGTGGGTGATGCCTCTCCGCCCTCGCACGGCCGCTCGCCCCTGCGGTTCCGCGCCTCCTTCGTCGGCGCGG
>JAKLKS010000023.1 GCA_023150535.1 Planctomycetota bacterium | reverse complement strand
GACGCTGTGGCCCGATCGGACCTTGCGCAGCGCGGATTCCAGCTCCGTGGTCGCGGTGTCCGCGGGCCCCTCCGCGGGGGGGGCGGGCGCGGGGCCGCCGCCGGGGGCGCCCCCCCCCTCCCCGGCGGCCGGCGGCCCCGGGGGCGGCGGCGCGGGGGGACTCGGGGAGGCGGGCCGGGGCGCCGGGGGCCGCGGCGCGGCCCCCCATCCCGCCGGCGGCGTCTCCTCCCGCACGAAGAGGGAGAGGGCGGCCACGTCCACGCCCGCGTCCCGCTCCGGCTCCTTCTCCTCGGGGACGAGGGCGCCGAGGAGGGCCCGGAGGCCCCGCCCGGAGGCCATGAGGGCGTCGATGAGGAGGGGGGTGACCACGCGCTTCCCCTGCCCGACGGCGGACAGGGCGTCCTCCATGGCGTGGGAGAGGTCCTGGATCCGCTTGAGGCGGAGCATCCGGGCCCCGCCCTTGACGGTGTGGGCCTGCCTCATGAGGTGGTTGACCAGGTCCCGGTCCCCGGGGTTGGTCTCGAGGCGCGCGACCCCGTTCTCCAGGTCCAGGACGCGCTCGGCGGCCTCCTCCGAGAACCGCCGGACGAAGGCGCTCATGTCCATGGCGGCTACCCGGTGCGGAAGGTGCCCATGAGGTCCCCGAACCTCTCCGACAGGTCCGTCAGCTCCCTCACGGCGCGCGTCGACTCCTCCGTGCCCTCGGCCATCCGCCGCACCGCGCGGGAGATGTCCCGCATGGAGGAGGCGACCTGCTCGGAGGACTGCCTCTGCTCCTGGGTGGCGCGGGAGATCTCGCGGGCGACCTCGGAGGTCTGGTGGATCCGCGCGATGACCTCCTCCAGGGCGGTCCGGGCGCTGCCCGCGACGGCGGAGCCCGCCTCGACCTCCCGGGCCCCCGACTCGGCGGCGCCGACGGTGGCCTCCGCGGCCTCCTGGATCTCGATGAGGATGGAGCGGATCTCCTCGGCGGACTGGCGCGTGCGCTCGGCCAGGCGGCGCACCTCGGCGGCGACCACGGTGAACCGCCGCCCGTGCTCCCCGGCGGAGGCGGCCGACTCGATGGCGGCGTTCAGGGCCAGCATGTGGATCTCGCCCGCCACGTCGCGGATGATCTTCAGCACCTCGCCGATGCGGCGGCACTTCTCGCCGAGGACCATGGTCTTCTGGGCGATCTCGTTGACCTTCTCCCGCGTGCGGAACATCCCCTCCAGCGCCGCCCCCACGGAGGCGGTCCCCTGGGAGGCCACCCGGGCGGCGTCCCCCGCCGTGCGCTCCACGTCGGCGGCCCCGGTGGCGATGGAGCGGGCCGTCTCGGTGAGGGTCTCCATGCTCTGCTGGACCCTCTCGACGGCGGCGGCCTCCTCGCGGGAGCCCTCGGCGTTGCGCTGGAGGTTCCCGTGGATCTTGGCCGAGGAGGACTTCACCTGGGTCCCGGCCTCCTGGATCTCGCGGAGCAGCGCGCTCAGGCTCTCCACCATCCGGTTGAAGGACTCCCCCAGCTCCCCGCCGCCGCGGACGCTCCGGGTGAGGTCCCCGCTGGCCACGCGCTGCGCCTCCGCCGAGAGGTCCCTGAGGGAGCCCTGCATGCGGCGGAAGGAGTCCGCGAGCCCCCCGACCTCGTCCCGGGAGACGTGGTCGATGTCCGCCGCGAGGTCCCCCTCGGAGATCCGGTGGGCGGCGGCGGTCATGACGGTGAGGGGGTCGACGATCATGCGCGTCGTGAGCAGCCCCACGAGCACGGCGAGCAGCACCCCCGCCGCCGCCCCCCCCAGCATGATCTTCTTGCCCCAGTCCTGCGTGTCCACCATCCGCTTGATGGCGTGGGCGGAGAGGGAGTCGAACTGGCCCTCGAGCTTCGCGGCGTCGTCGAGGAGCCGCGCCACGGCCTCCCGGGACTCGGCGAACATCAGCACCCGCGGCTCGGTCCCCGGGGCGGCGTCGGCCAGGAGGTTCGAGAGGTGGGCCGAGTCGTCCACGAGGGCGTTCATGGCGCCCGAGATCTTCTCGAGGGTGGTGGTGCTCTCCGCCCCCGCGTCGATGCCGGCGCCCCCGCTCCCGACCTCCAGCGCCTCGATGGACTCGCGGGCGCTGGCGAGGATGTCGTCCTTGCTGCCGATGACGAGCTGCGCCTGGGACAGCAGGGTCTTCGCCCGGGAGCGCAGCCCCTCCCACTCCTCGCTCGTGAGGGGCCTGTCCTTCTCCTCGACGCGGGGCCCGGGGGGCGCCGCCGGATCGCCCGCCGCCGGGGCCTCGAGCGCGGAGGGATCCCTCTTGAACAGGTACCTCATGGCGTGCTCCGCGGTGAGCCGGACCCTCATCACCGCCGTCAGGGCGCCGCGGGAGATGGTGTTGACGCGCTGGGCGTCCCCGTAGAGGCGGTCCACGCTGAGGAACCCGGCGATCCCCACGAGGATCGCGATGAGCAGCGCCGAGGAGAAGGCGATGAACAGCTTCGTCCCCGTCCGGAGGTTCAGGAACCAGTTCCTCATGTGCCGCTCGCCTCCGCGCGCCTCAGGGCTTCCCCCCCGGGAGGGTGAAGAAGAAGGTGGACCCCTTCCCGGGAGCGCTCTCCACGCCGATGGTACCGCCGTGGGCCTCCACGACGGACTTGCAGATGAACAGGCCGAGGCCCGTGCTCTTGAGCTCCGACTTCCGGCTGCCCGCGAGCTTCGAGTACCGCTGGAAGAGCTGCCCCTGCTCCTCCTCCGTCAGCCCGGGGCCGGTGTCCGTGACGGCGAACCGCACGAAGGTGCCGGAGGGCTCGGCCCTCACGGAGACCCTGCCCCCCACGGGGGTGAACTTGATGGCGTTGGTGAGGAGGTTGATGAGGACCTGCTCCACCTTCTCCTGGTCGGCGACGAACTCGGGGATGCCGTCCCCCGCGCCGGACTCCATGACCAGGTTGCGCTCCCCGGCGAGGAAGCGGGTCTCGTCCACGGCGCGCCGGAGCGCGGCCACGGCGGAGGCCGGCCCCCGGTGCAGGGTGAGGCGCCCGGCCTCGATGCGGCTCATGTCCAGCACCTCGTTCACGAGGGTCATGAGCCGCTTCGAGGAGGAGCAGAGGATGTCCACCACCTGGAGCTGGTCGGGGTTGAGCTCGCCGGCGAGCCCGCCCTTCAGGATGTCGGCCCCGGCCAGGATCCCCGCCAGCGGGGACCGGAGGTCGTGGACGATCATGCTCATGAAGTCCGCCTTGACGGACTCCATCTCGTCCCGCGCGGAGAGGAAGGTCAGCACCGACGCCAGCTCCCGCTCCACGACCGCCAGGGTCTTGCGCTCCTCGGCCCCGAAGGCCTCCGCCCCCTCGTCCCAGAGCATGAGGATCCCGGGGGTCTCGCCGGCCACCTTCACGGGGACCACGACCCGCGAGTTGAAGACGGGGAAGATCTTGGACTTCCGCACGCCCCCGCTGATGGCCCAGGTGACCGAGCCCTCCTCGACGCCGGGCACGTGGGCGGAGAGCTCCTTCATGACGAGCTCGCGCGCCCCGGAGTGCCCGATGGCGGGCGCGAGGTCGAGGTGGAGGCTCACGGTCCGGGGGCTGCGGACCATGACCGCGCCGAGCTTGAAGCGGAAGACCTCGTGGAGGAACCCGAAGAGCTCGACCGCGAGCTTCGCCGGGTCCTGGGAGAGCCGGAAGAGGTCGCGCAGCCGGTTGGCGATGACCGCCTCGAAGAGGAGGTCCTCGAGGATCGACCCGAGGCGGGACTTGGCGGCCGTCTCGGTGATCCCCGCGGGCACGGAGGCCCCCGCCCCGGCGGCGCGCCCCTTCTCCCTCGCCTCCCGGAGCACGTCCTCCACCGTCTCCACGATGGCGCCCATGCTCTCGTCCTTCACCAGGTAGCGGTCGGCGCCCGCCTGGCGCCCCCAGAACCGGTCCTGCTGCTGGGAGAGCGAGGTGAGGAGGATGACGGGGATGTCCCGGGTCCGGGGGTCGTTCTTCACGATCCGGCAGAACTGGTAGCCGCTCAGCTCCGGCATCATGACGTCCGAGACGATGGCATCGGGGAGCCGCTCGTAGAGGCGGTTGAGCGCCTCCACCCCGTTGTCGGCGGTGACGACCTCGAAACCGCTCTCCTTCAGCGAGGCGGAGATGAAGTCCCTCTGGAAGGGGCTGTCGTCCACCACGAGGAGGAAGGCGGGCTGCCTGGTCTCCATCACTCCACCCTCCCGGGGCCCCCGGGGCCCCCGCCGCCCGCGCGGGCGCCCTGGGAGTCCGGCCCGGCGAAGACCGCCTGCGGGTCGGGCGAGATGGGCCTGCCCTGGCCGGGCGGGTCCTCGCGCGTGACCGCCAGGGCCGCCTCCACGGCGGCCTCCACGTCGAGAACCCCGATCTCCCCCCGGGCGTCCCGCACGGTGCCCGCCCAGAGGCGGCCCGGCGCGGGTGCGCCGACGGCGGGACCGGCCGGCTCCCCGGCCCCGGCCCCCCCGCGCCCGGGGGCGAAGTCGCGGATGTCCTCGACCCCGTCCACGACGAGCCCCACCCCGTCCCTCCCCCCCCGCAGCACCACCACCGCCTCGACGCGGCTCGGGCGGATGGCCCCGGTGGTGACCCCCGTGGTCTCGGTGCCCGGGGCGGCCTCGCCCGCCCCCCCGGCGCGGGCCTCGAGCCCCGCGAGGTCGAAGGCGGTCACCATCTCCCCGCGGAGGCTGAGCAGGCCCAGCACGGGGAAGGCGGCGTCGGGGACGCGGACGATGCGCCTGCGGATGAGGACCTCCCGCACGCTGCCGACGGGGATGCCGGCGCGGTAGCTCGCGGTGCTCACGAGCAGGAGGGGGTACCCGGGGCCGGCAGGCGGGGAATCCGCCTCCCGGCCACCGCGCGGCTCCTGCTCCGTCGCGGACGAAGAAAGGGTCGTTTCGATGGGTCCCTTCCCCTGGCCTGATGAGGCGACAGTATAGCCAGAGGTCCGCCGCCGGGGACCCAAGACTTCCGCCGGGGTCCCGGAGGGGGGCGCCGGAACCCCCTGCCCCGCCCGGACATGGGGCGGGAGGGGACGGCCCGTTGGCCGGGAGGGCCCGGCCTGCTAGCATGGCTCCGGAGGTCCCCATGGGCTGGTACGCCGCCAAGGTCCGCTTCAGAGCCGCCCGCACGGGAGGGGTCCGCCGCGACCTCTTCGAGGATTCCGTCTTCGTCTTCCGCAGCCGCTCCCTCCCCCTGGCCCGGAGGCGGGCCCCGGAGATCGCCCGGGCCATGGTCGCGGAGCGCGTGGACGTGGACGCCGAGGGCCGCAGGACCCGCTGGGCCTTCGACCGCGTGCACGACGTGCTGGAGGTCGGCCCCTCGGGCCTCGTGGACGGGGCGGAGGTCTGGCGGGACCGCTTCGCCCGGCCCCGCGACGCCGGCACCGGCGCGGCCTGATCAGCCCGCCGGGCCCGCGCCTCCCGCCTCCCCCGACTGCGCCAGGGCCGCCTCGCCCGCCCCCCGGAAGGGCCGGGGCACCTCCCGCACCCGCAGCAGGAGGGGCAGGCAGAGGAGGCGCAGGACCGTGGAGACGAGGAAGACCGCCGGGTAGGACCCGCCTCCCCCCCACCCTCCCCCGAGGATCGCCCCCCCCGCCAGCGAGCCCGCCACGATGGCGGCCGCGTTGGCGAGGTTGAACCAGGTGAGCACCCCCATCCGCTCCTCCCGGGGCATGGTCTCGAAGAAGAGCATGAGGGTGGCCAGCTCCCAGGCCGCGAACACCGCCCCCGCGAGCACCTGCACGAGGAGCAGCGGCCAGAACCCGTCGAGGAGGATCCAGAGGGCGGAGACGGGGACGAAGCCGGCCCCCGCCGCCAGGAGGAGCGCCCGCGGCCCCCGGCGCTCCGCAGCCCGGGCGAGGAACGGGAGGAAGGCCATGCGCGCGAGGAAGCCCGCGGCGAGCAGGGCCGTGTAGCGGCCGTAGGGGAGGCCGAGCTCCTCCAGCACCCAGGGGTTGAAGAAGGGGAGCGCGACGAAGATCGCCGCCTGCATGGCGACCATGGCCGCCACGAGCCGCCCCCCGGGGGTCCGGCGCAGGCCCGCGAGGATCTCCCCCGGGCCGACGCGCCGCATCGCCGGCTTCCAGGTCTCGCGGTGCAGGGCGAGCCAGCGGGTGGAGGCGGCCCTCCCGAGGCCCGCCAGCACGAAGAGGAGGGCGAACCCGGCCAGGGTCGCGCCCCGCGCCTTGGCCGCCGCGAGGACGGCGCCCCCGGCGAGGATCGCCCCGAGGAGGGCCCCGTTGGTGAGGATCCCCCGCACCCCGAAGTACCGGGCGCGGACCCGGCGCGGCACCAGGGTCTCGATCCAGGTGACCCAGGGGGGGCCCGTGGCGATGCCGGTCCCCCAGTAGAGGGTCATGACCGCGAAGAGGGCGAGGGTCCCCATGCCGCCCGTCCCGGCCCCGAGGGCGAGGGGAAGGAAGGCGGCCGCCTGGACCGCCGACAGGATCACCACCCAGCGGCGGAGGGACCCGACGCGCTCCGCCAGGGCGGGTCCCGCGCACTGGAGGATCGCCCCGAGGAGGAGCGGCACCGTGGCGACGAGGCCGGCCGCGACCTCCCCCTGCCCCGCGGCGAGCGCGAAGGCGGGGACGTAGAGCTCCCCCATCCCCACCATGACCGACCACCCCGCGCCGTCGAGGGCGGAGTACCGGAGGTCCCGGCGGACGGGGGAGGCGGCGCGGGCGGCGGGCAAGGTCGGGAACCTGTTCCGGAGGGGGCGCGGCCCGAAGGCGGTGGTGGAGGCGGTGGGAATCGAACCCACGTCCCGGAACGGCCCCCGCGGGGACCCTACGCGCGTGTTCCGCGTTTGGAGTCATCGCCCCCGGGGGTCCCCACGGACGGGGTCCCCCGGGCGCCAGCCGACCGTGATGTCGTCCCCCGGCCGCTCGGCGGCCTCCGGGGGATCCGCCCGCTGCATACGTCCCCCCGTTCCCGCGGGCGAGGATCGGGGGGACGCTCACGGACTAAGCCGCGAGGGAGTACTGGGTGCCGTTGGCACTTGAAGTTTTCCCAGGGGTTTTACGAGGCCTCCTGGAACCTCGGCGCGCGTCCTTCGCGGTGGCATCGCCCGGTCGAACCCTGTTCGCCCCCGGGTCACCTGCGGGAGGCGCGGCGGATCTCCACCGATGCCTCCCTCCTTCGGATCGCGTCCCTCTTGTCATGGAGCTTGCGGCCGCGGGCCAGTGCGAAGTCGAGCTTCGCGAGCCCTCTCTCGTTGAAGTATAGGGCGAGGGGGACCAGGGTCAGCCCCTTTTGGGTCACCTTCGCGCGGATCCTCGACAGCTCGTGGCGGTGGAGGAGGAGCTTGCGGGGACGCGTCGGCTCGTGGTTGGCGTAGGCCCCGTTGCGGTACTCCTGGATGTGGCACTTGAGGAGCCACAGCTCCGCCCCCTTGAACTTCGCGTAGGACTCCTGGAGCTGGGCCTTCCCCTCCCGGAGCGACTTCACCTCGCTCCCGACGAGGGACAGCCCCGCCTCGAAGGTCTCGAGGATCTCGTAGAGGAAGCGGGCCTTCGGGTGGCGCGCCACCTCCCGCCGCTCCTGCTTCCCCTTCGCCCCGTCCCGGACGATGGCCTTGTTCACGCGCGCATCCTACGGTCCCGGGCGCCGCCGGCCCGTTCTTCCTTGAGGTCTCCCCGCGGCACGGGTACCAAGGGGGACTTCGCCCGTGCCGAGGTGGCGGAATTGGCAGACGCGCTAGGTTCAGGACCTAGTGGGGGCAACCTCATCCGGGTTCAAGTCCCGGCCTCGGCACCACACCCTCCCCCGCCCCCTCCCCCGGGCCCCCCCGCCCCCTAGAGTTCGAGCGTCTCCCCCTCCCGCGCCACCCGGAACCCCCGCCGCTCCGCGGGGGAGGGATCCACCAGGAGCGGGTTCGTGTGGTTGAGGTGGACCAGGCGGACGCGGTCCCCGAGCCCCGACAGCCGCTCCATGGTGTCGAGCGCCCGGGGGTGCGGGACCTCGGCGAGCCTCCGGCCGCCGATCTCCCCGTCCGAGAGGAAGGTCGCGTCGAGGAAGGCGCGGTCCACGGAGGAGACCACCTCCCGCAGGTCCCGGTCCCAGCCGTCCCAGGAGTCGATGTCCGGGAGCCAGAGGAGGCGCGCCCGGGGCCCCGTCACGAGGAAGCCGACGGTGTCGCTGAGTTCGTCCCGGTGCGGCACGGGGACGGCCTCCGCGCGGAGCCCCCCGAGGTCGACGGAGGCGGCGTCCCGAAGTTCGATGCGCCCCTCGACGACGAGCCGCCGCCAGGGCTCGTTCCCCTCGAGGAGGCGGCGCATCCGCTCCGTGCCGTGGACCGGCGTCCCCCGGGCGCCGAGGGCCTCGCGGCCGAGCCACTGCAGGCCCGCCACGTGCCCCATGTGGGCGTGGGTGAGGAGGATCCCCGAGGGGGCGGCGGCGCCGAGCGCGTGGACCTGGGCCGGGAGGTCCGGGGTGGCGTCGACGAGCCAGGCGCTCACCCCGTCCGTGAGCCCGAGGCAGGCGACCTTCTCCGCCGGGCGCTCCCCCCGCCGCGCGGCGGCGCAGGGGCCGCGGAGGCAGCCGATGTGCGGCATCCCCCCGTCCTGCGCGATGCCGAGCACCACCGCGCGCCACCGGGGCGGCCCGGCCTCCTCAGGCACCGCCGGCCGCAGGCGGCAGCGCGCCGCCCCTCACCTGGACCACCCTCTGCGGGAAGGGGATCTCGATCCCCTCGGCGTCGAAGGCCGCCTTCACCGCCTCCTGAAGGGCGAAGAGGACGGCGGGGTGGTCCTCGGTCCTCGCCCAGACGCGGACGAAGAGGTTCACCGAGGAGTCCGCCAGCGCCCCGAGGAGGACCTCCGGGGGCGGGTCCTTCAGGATCCGCGGGTCGGCCGCCGCGCAGCGCAGGACGACCGCGCGCGCCCCCGCCACGTCGCAGCCGTAGCCGATGCCCACGGTGATGTCCACGCGGCGCGTCTTCTCCAGCGTGTAGTTGACCAGGGTCCCGTTGGAGAGGGGGCCGTTGGGGAAGATGACGACGCGGTTGTCCGCGGTGCGCAGGCGCGTGTTGAAGACCCGGATCTGGGTGACCGTCCCGGAGAACCCCTGCGTCTCGATGACGTCCCCCACCCGGAAGGGCCGCAGCACGAGGATGAGGATCCCGCCGGCGAAGTTGGACAGGCTCCCCTGGAGCGCCATGCCGATGGCGAAGGCGAAGCCTCCGAGCACGGCGACGAAGGCCGTGACCTCGAGGCCCGCCATGGCCCCCACGAGGAGGAGGAGCCCGATGCGCATGGACCACAGCAGGAGGCTCCCGAGGAAGTAGTGGAGGGAGGGGTCGAGCCCCTTGCGCTCCCAGTGGCGGAGGATCCACCTCGTGACGTAGCCGGTGACCGGGAAGCCGACGGCGAGCACGAGGAGCGCCACGCCGAAGGTGAGCCCGTGGCCGACCAGCCAGTCCACGGCGCGGTCCGTCCAGGCCGCCGTGGTGAGGGCCACGCGGTCCGCCGCCCTCTGGATTCCGTCCTGCGCCGCCTGCATGGGGGGAGTCCTCCGCCGGAGGCCCCTCCTGTATCACGGGGGCCGGGATTCAGGGGCGGAAGACGAGGCCCTCCGCCCTCATGGACCAGGGGACCCGCCCCTCCCGCTCGTGGGCGTCGAAGACCGCGAGGAGCTCCCGCTCGAACCCCTCCCGGTCCTCCACCCCCCGGGCCACGTAGGAGGCGGACCGGACGCGGCCGAGGAAGGAGGAGCGGTCGAGCAGGTCCTCGTGATCGAGGGACGCCTCCGCGCCGTCCGGAGGGGGGTGGAGGGAGCGCAGGAGGTCGAGGGCGTGGACCCTCGCGCCCCCGAAGAGCTCCCCGTACTCCGGGCACCGGCGGCGGAGGAGGTCCTCGTAGGCGTCCATGGCGGGAGCCCCCGCCCTGCGGTGGTTCCAGAAGACGGCGCAGCGGCCCCCCGGCCGGAGGAGCCGCCGGATCTCCCGCAGGGCCGCCGCGGGATCGAACCAGTGGAAGCACTGGGCGGCGGTCACGAGGTCGCAGCACCGGTCCGGGAGCCCGGAGGCCTCCGCGGTCCCCGTCGCGTACCGGGGTCCGCCCCCCGCGGCCCGGGCCTCCGCCAGCATGGCGCCGCCGGGATCGACCCCCGTGACCCGGAGGCCGAGCGCGGCCAGCGCCCGGGAGGAGATCCCCGTCCCGCAGCCGAGGTCCACCACCTCGGCCCCCGATCCGGGCTCGATCCCGGCGAGGGAGAGGAGCGACCCGAGGAACGGGCGCGGGTACCCGGGGCGGTGGCGGGCGTAGCCGGCGGCGACGGCCTCGAAGCGCAGGGCGGAGTCGGGCGCGGCGGGCCCCTCCTCCATCCCCGCGACCTCCCCTACAGGAACCGCATCGCCGCCATGAGCTGCTTCACGGAGATGGGCTTGGGGAGGATGGGGACCCCCTCCGGGGGCGTCGGGTAGCGGTCCCGGGGCATCCCTGTCATGAGGACCACCTTCACCCCCGGGTGGCCCATGCGGACCCGCTTCGCGAACTCCACGCCGTCCATGCCGGGGAGGTTGATGTCGGAGAGGACCGCCTCCACCTCGTGCCCCTTCTTCGACAGGAATTCCAGCGCCGCCTCGGCGGAATCCGCGCCCTCGGTCTGCCAGCCGTGGGCCTGGAACTCCGTCCCGAGGAGGATGCAGTAGGAGCCGTCGTCCTCCACGACGAGGATCCTCTGCTGCGCGGCGGGGGCGGGGTCGCGGCCCTTCAACGTCCTCGTCTTCGCGGGGCGCCGGGGCATCTCCCGGGTCTTCCCCGCCCGCCCGCCCCCACGCACGGTGCCCGAGGCCAGGGCGCCGGCGGCCGAGGCCCCTTCCTCCTCGACCACGAGGTCGAAGAACTGCCTGCCCAGGGACTCCCAGCGGGAGCCGTCCATCCCGCGGGCGAGGAGGCTGATGTCCATCCCCGCCAGCGCGGGGTTGCGCCGCACGTGGCGCAGGAGCTGGGACGCCTCGAGGCCGGGGAGCCCCGGATCGAGGACCAGGCCGTCCGGCGGCTGCTTCTCGAGGATCTCCAGGCAGGCGCCCGCGTCCCCGGCCTCGATCACGGTGTTCCCGGAAACCCTGAACGCGGAGGAGAGGGAGGCGCGCAGCCTCGCCTCCTTCACCGCGACGAGGATCCGCCCCATGGTCCTTCCCTCCGCCGGTCCCGGCCGGCCTCCGTCCGCCCGACGACGGCGGCAGTGTACCAAGGCCCCCCGGCCGCCCCCGCCGCGACTTCGCCCGCGGTCACCCCCCGCGGCGGTCCGCCGCGAGGGGGCCGTACTCCCCGGGGGCGAGAAAGCGCCGCTTCCAGGAGAGGAGGCGGAGGTCGAAGTCGCGGGAGAGGTTCCCGAGGAGGCGGGGGTGCGGCAGGGAGTGCAGGAAGAACAGCACCCGGGCCCCCGCGGGGAGGCGGCGGGCCGCCTGCGCCGCGAAGGCCGCGAAGACGCGGTCCCCCTCGGGCCCGCCGTCCTGGGACAGCGGGAGGCTGCGATCGGCGCAGGGCTTGTGGGGGAGGTTGGCGATCACGAGGTGGGCCTCCTCCGCCGGGTCGATGGGATCGAGGAGCGAGCCCTGGAGCCACTCGACCTCGACGCCGGTGTCCGAGGAGGTGCGCCGGGCCAGCGCGATGGCGCGGGGATCGACGTCGGTGCCGAGGATCGGGACGGCCCCGAGGAGGCCGCCGAGGGAGGCGAGGACCCCGGTGCCGCAGCCGATCTCCCAGAGGGGGCGCATCGGCTCGACGTGGGGGCGGCGGACCATCTCCCGGGCGACGGACTGGGTGGCGTGGTCGGCGGTGAGGCCGGCGGCCGGGTCGCGGTGCTCGACGACGGGGGGCAGGTCCTCCTGCTCCCCGCCCTCGCCGATGCGGAGGACGAGGCTGCGCAGGGGCTCGTCGCCGAGGACGAGGGGGCCGTCGAAGTCGGGGTCGCGGGCGAGGGCGTCGTCCACGGCGAAGGGGACGCCGGCGCCGCGGAGCCAGTCGACGTACGGGCCGGGGGAGGGGTCCATCCCGGCAGACTACCTCAGGCCCGGATCATCGTCAGCAGCATCCGGAACCGCTCCACGGCCATGAGGGCGTGGGGCACGCCGGCGGGGAGGAGGATCGCCTCCCCCGCGCCGAGGGCGTGGGCCTTCCCCGCCAGGACGACGCTGGCCCTCCCGTCCAGGACGTGGACGAGGGCGTCGAAGGGGGCGGTGTGCTCGCTCAGCCCCTGGCCCGCGTCGAAGGCGAAGAGGGTCACGGTCCCCTTCTCCTTCTTCACCAGGGTGCGGCTCACGACGGAGCCGGCCTGGAAGGCGACGAGGGAGGCGAGGGGGACGGGGCCGTCGGGCAGGGCGGCGTCGGGCATGGGGCACCTCCGGTTCGGCTCCTTCCTACCACGGCGGGGGAACCCGGCGCCACAGCCGCCCCCGCGGCCCGTGACCCCGGTCGCCCCGCCCCGGAAAGGGCGGCGGGCGGAAGGCCCCGGCCTAGGATGGATCCCATGGACCGCCGCCCCGCCAGGGCCGCGGGGAGGATCGCCCTCCTCCTCGCCCTCCTCCCAGGAACCGGCGCCCTCCCGGGGTGCGCCGATGAGAGCGACCGCGGCGGCGGGGGCGGGGCCGGGGGCGGGGGCCACCACCCGCCCGCCGGCTGGATCTTCACGGAGGTCGCCCGGGAGGCCGGCCTCCTCTGGACCCACCGCCCCTTCAACCCCCGGGGCTCGCTCGACGCCTACGACCACGGGAACGGCGTGGCCGCCGGGGACTTCGACGGGGACGGGCACGAGGACGTGCTGCTCCTCTCGCAGTGCGGCCCCGCGGGCTTCTTCCTCGGGAGGGGGGACGGGACCTTCACGGACCGCTCGGACCGCCTCGGCCTGCCCTCCGACGGGATCCCCCTGGCGGTGGCGGCCGGGGACTTCGACGAGGACGGCCGCACCGACTTCTACGTGACCTTCGTGCGGCGGCCGAACGCCCTCCTCCGGCAGGGCGCGGACGGCGCCTTCACCGACGTCGCCGCGGAGCGGGGCGCCGGGCTCGAGGGGCACTGGTCGGGGGCCTCCTTCGCCGACTTCGACGGGGACGGCGACCTCGACATCGTCGTGGCGGGGAACCTGCGGTTCACGAAGGACGACGTCCTCGTCCCCGCCGCCGGGGACTGCCCCGCCGGGTGGGAGGGGCGGCCGGTCTACGAGCTCCTGAACTCGACCGACTCCCACCCCACGGCGCTCCTCGTGAACGGCGGCGCCGCCTCGGGCTGGACCTTCACGGAGGAGGCCGCCGCCCGCGGGATCCCGCCGGGGGGGGCCGCCCCGGGGGACGCGCTGGGCTTCGGGGACGTGACCGTCCTCGACTTCGACCGGGACGGGGACCTCGACCTCTACCTCCCGGAGATGTTCCGCGGGCGCTCGCGCCTCCTGGAGAACGACGGGACCGGCCGCTTCACCGACGCGACGGCGGCGCGGGTCCCCCGGGCCTCCTTCGGGGCCTCCGGCGCCGCCGCGGAGGACTTCAACGGCGACGGCCGCCCCGACCTCCTCGTGACGGACATGCACTCCGACATGTGGGTGCCCTTCAACATGCCGATCGAGGACATCGACACGGGGGTCCGGTACAGGAACGAGCACCACGGGCCCGGCGCCGGCGTGGGGGACAACCCCGACGGCCCCTTCTTCGGGAACACCCTCTGGCTGAGCCGCCCCGACGGCGGCTTCGACGAGCGGGACCTCGAGTGGGGCGCGGAGACCTTCAACCCCTGGGGGGCGCTGGCCGGGGACTTCGACAACGACGGGCGCGCCGACGCCTTCGTGCCCTCGGGGATGTCGAACCCCTACCGGTACTTCCCCGACGTCTTCCTCCACAACCTCGGGGACCGCTTCGAGGAGATGCAGGTCCCGCTCGGCTTCCACCTCCCGGAGGGGCGGCAGACCGACCCGGACGTGGAGATCGGCGACGACCCGCTCGTGCACTCGACGCGGGGCTCGGCGGCGGCGGACTTCGACGGGGACGGGGACCTCGACATCGTCTCCTGCGCCTGGACCTCGGGCGTGCGCCTGTGGCGGAACGACCTCCCCCGGGGGAGACGGTGGCTCTCCGTGGACCTCCGCGGACGGGCGCCCAGGGATCCCGTCGGCGCCGAGGTCGAGGTCGTGGCCGGGGGGAGGACCCAGGTGCGGTGGATGCAGGGGGCCCGGGGGTACCTCTCCCAGTCCTCGCGGCGGGTCCACTTCGGGCTCGGGGACGCGGAGGAGGTGGAGTCGGTCTCGGTGCGCTGGCCCGACGGCTCGCGGACGCGCCTGGACCGGCCCAGGGCGGACCGGGTCCTCGTCGTCGAGCAGGAGTGAGGGGGCGCGGCCCGGGTGGTGGGCAGTCGTGGATTTGAACCACGGAAGGCGTAAGCCATCAGATTTACAGTCTGACCCGTTTGGCCGCTTCGGTAACTGCCCACGGGGCCGCGCTCGGAGCCCGCGGAGGGACTTGAACCCCCAACCCCCTGCTTACAAAGCAGGTGCTCTGCCGGTTGAGCTACGCGGGCGGCAAGACCCGCCAGTCTATCGGCGCCGCGCCGCGCCCCCGGAGGAACTTCGCCGGGGCGCCGCGAAGACGCGGCGGGCGGCCCGGAGGTAGGCTCCGAGGTTGCGCTTCACCTCGGCCATGGTGTCCCCGCCCGTCTTCTCGAGCAGCGCCGCCGCCACCTCCAGCGCCACCGCCGCCTCCGCGACGATCGCGCAGGCCGGGACGGCGCAGACGTCGCTCCTCTGCGTGGCCCCGGTCCCCTCCGCCCCCGTCACGGCGTCCACGCTCGGGAGCGGGCGGCGGAGGGTCGAGAGCGGCTTCATCGCGGCCCTCACCAGGATCGGCTCCCCGTTGCTCATGCCCCCCTCGACGCCCCCCGCGTGGTTGGAGGAGCGCCGCGGGAACCCCCCCCGCCGCGCCGGGAGGATGGGGTCGTGGGCGCCCGACCCCGGGCGGCGCGCCGCCTCGAAGCCGAGGCCGATCTCCACGCCCTTCACCGCCGGGATCCGCATCAGCGCCGCCGCCAGGCGGCCGTCCAGCCGCGCCTCCGGCACCCGGAAGTCCCCGAGCCCCGGGGGCACCCCCTCGACGCGGACCTCGACCACCCCTCCGACCGTGTCCCCGGCCGCCCTCGCCCCGTCCACGAGGGCGGTCATGGCCGCGGCGGCGCCGGCGTCGGGGCAGAGGAAGGGGCTCGCGTCGCGGGCGGCGCGGAGGGAGGCCACGTCCCCGTCCGGGACGGCCGCCCGCACCTCCCCCAGGGAGGCGCAGTAGCCCGCCGCCTCGATGCCGCACTCCCGCAGCAGGAGCGAGGCCACCGCGCCGGCCGCCGCGAGGGCGGCCGTGGAGCGCGCGCTCGCCCTCTCCAGCACGTCCCGGGCGTCCCGGGTGCCCATCTTCAGCATCCCCGCGAGGTCGGCGTGGCCCGGCCGCGGCCGGGTGACGGGGGGCAGGCGCTCCAGGGTCGCGTCCCGGTTGCGGACGAGGAGGACCAGCGGGTTGCCCAGGGTCCTCCCCCCGCGGAGGCCGGCGAGGATCTCCACGCGGTCCCTCTCGATGCGCATCCGCCCGCCGCGGCCGTGGCCGCGCTGGCGGAGGGCCAGGAAGGCGTCCACGGCCTCCGCGGGGACGGCGAGGCCGGCCGGGACCCCCTCGAGGACGGCGGCCACGGCGGGGCCGTGGGATTCGCCGGCGGTCGAGAGCCGCAGCGCCATCAGGGATCCCCCGCCCCGACGGAGGAGCCCTCCCCGCCCTCCTCCCCCCGCGCCTCCTCCGAGGAGTGCCGCGTCCCGTCGAAGACCAGGATCCTGCCCCTCCCCTCGACTTTCGTCGCCACGTGGACCGGCCTCCTCCAGATGCGGTGGAGCGCCTCCATCGTGTCCCGGGCGTAGTCCCCCCGGAGGTCGAGCCCCTCCCACCGGTGGCGGAGGAGCAGCTCCCCGCGGTTGCGGTGGTTGGCGTCGAGCACCTCGACGACGGGGTTCCCGAAGTTCGTCAGGTCCCGCAGCAGCGTCTCCTTCACCTTGGCGAAGTCCCGGGACTCGATCACCTTCGCGCCCTCGGCGTTGCGGCCGTAGACGAAGAGCCGCTTCTCGCGGACGAAGTCCTCCGTGAGGAACTCGTCGATGAAGGTCACGTCGTTGTAGGCCTTCCGCACCTCGAAGATCTTCGCGCGCCCGAGCCCCGTCCGGGTGTCCCAGGAGCGCCGCTGCGTCCAGTCCGTGCAGCGGGAGTACTCCGTGCCGAAGCGGCCCCGGTCCCACCGGTCGGCGATGTCCCTCCAGAGCTCCAGGCCGAGCTTGTAGGGGTTGAGGCGCCCCGGGGAGGAGGCCAGCGTGGAGGAGTGGGCGTCGGCGTAGTCCAGCAGCTCGTCGTCGGAGAGGGCCCGCTCCGTCATGATCGTCGAGTGCCAGTAGGTCGCCCACCCCTCGTTCATGATCTTGGTCATGGCCTGGGGGGCGAAGTAGAGGGCCTCGGCGCGGACGATCGCGAGCAGGTCCCTCTGCCAGGACGAGAGCGGCGCGTTCTCCATGAGGAACCGCAGGACGTCGCGCTCCGGCTTCGCGGGGAAGCGGCGGCGCGTCTCCAGGTCCCTCTCCATCCTCCGCCGCGCCCTCTCCAGCTCCTCCGGCGGGTTGAGGTACCGGTCCATGTACTCCGGGCCGGCCCTCAGGCGCGGCACCTTCTCCCCGATCCGCCTCTCCTCCTCGTCGAGGTCGTCGGCCCCCCCGTCGGGCGCCCCCTTCCGCGCCGCCCCCGGCCGGTAGGGCTCGTGGGCGTCCACGAGGTTCTCCAGGCACAGGGCGTCGTCGAGGAACCTCTCCACCTTCTCCGCGCCCCAGCGGTCGGCGTACCGGCGGACGCGCGTCCCGTGGTTCGCCATCTGGTCGATCATCTTCCGGTGGGTCGGGCCGAACCAGAGGTTGTTCTTGAAGAAGTCGGCGTGGCCGTAGACGTGGGCCATGACGATCTTCTGGTCCGTCGTCCCGTTGGACCGCATCAGGTAGGCGTAGCAGGGGTCGTTGTTGATCACGAGCTCGTAGATCTTCTGGAGGCCGTAGGCGTAGGTCTTGCGGAGCTGCTCGTACTGCATCCCGAAGCGCCAGTGGGGGTAGCGGGTCGGGAAGCCCCCGTAGGCGGCCACCTCGTGGAGCGCGTCGTGGTCGAGGACCTCGAAGAACGTCTCGGGGAAGTCGAGGCCGAACTCCTCCGCCCAGGCGCGGATCCGGTCCCGGATGCGCCGGAGGTCGGCGGGGAGGGCGACGGTCACCGCCCGGTCCCCAGGAAGGTGCGGATGGAGGGGAGGATCCCCTCGCGGTCGGGGATCTCCGAGGTGAGGACCCTCCCGTCGTCCCCCAGCTCGTCGTCCAGGTCCACCTTGAACTGGCCGCTCCCGTAGGCGCTCTTCACCTGCCCGTAGCAGAAGACGTTCACCCGGGGCAGGAGCTTCTCCCGGAGGAGCTCCATGCAGGTGCGGGTGTCCCCGCCGCTCCAGTTGTCCCCGTCGGAGAAGTGGAAGGGGTAGACGTTCCACTCCATCGGCGAGTAGCGCTCCTCGACGATGCGGCTGCAGAGCTCGTAGGCGCTGGAGATCTTCGTCCCCCCCGACTCCCTCAGGTGGAAGAAGGAGTGGCGGTCCACCTCCCGGGCCGCGGCGTCGTGGACGATGTACCTCACCTCGATGTTGCGGTACTGGGAGCGGAGCCAGGTGTCGATCCAGAAGGCCTCGATGCGGACGATCTCCTTCTGCTCGGTCCCCATGGAGCCCGAGACGTCCATCATGTAGATGACGGCGGCGTTGGACTGGGGGACCTCGGCGATCCGCCAGGAGCGGTAGCGGCGGTCCTCCCTGCGGGGGACGACCACGGGCCGGTCCGGCTCGTAGGTGCCCTCGGCGATCTGGCGCCGGAGGGCCGTGCGGAAGGTGCGCCGGAAGTGCCGGAGGCTCTCGGGGCCGGTCCGGCGGATGGAGCGGTAGCGCCGCACGTCGGAGAGGACCGCCTCCCGGCCGCGGGGCCTGATGGCCGGGAGCCGCAGCTCCTCGCCGAGGAGCTCCGCCAGCTCCGGCAGGGACACCTCCACCTCCAGCACGTGCTCGCCGGCCTCCTCGCCGGCCTCCCCCGCGCCCCCCTGGCCGGGGACCGGCTCCCCCTCCCCCCCCTCGCCCATGCCGACCCCGCTGCCGCGGTCGTCGCCGAAGGTGAAGCGCGGGAGGCGGATCTCCGGGAGCGGGATGGACACGGTCCCCTTCCCCACCCTCCCGAGGAGCTCCCCCTGCGTGACGTACTTCCGGAGGTTCTTCCGGACCTGGCCCCGGACGATCCGGCGGAACCGGCCGACGTCCTGGTCGATGCGCCGGGCGACGGGGACCTCCCGGGCCAAGGCGCCCCCTACTCGTCCCGGTCCCGCGCGTCGCCGCGGGCGAAGATGGAGGCCACGAAGTTGAGCACGTCGGTGGCGCAGACGTCGCAGTAGCCGTGGTTCTTCACGAGGCGCCCCTTCACGACGTCGATCTTCTCCTGGGTCTCCCGGTCGACGACCGCCGACACGATGGAGGTGAGCTTGATGGAGTCCTTCTGGTCCTCGAAGAGCTTGAGCTCCAGCGCCTTCTGGAGCCGCTCGTTGGTCCGGTAGTCGAAGGTGCGGCCCTCCACGGCCAGCGCCCCGATGTAGTTCATGATCTCGCGGCGGAAGTCGTCCTTCCGGCTGTCCGGGATGTCGATCTTCTGCTCGATGGACCGCATGAGCCGCTCGTCGGGCTCGTCCAGCTGGCCGGTGTAGCGGTTCTTCAGCTTCTCGTTCTGGGTGTAGGCCTTGATGTTGTCCACGTAGTTCGCGCAGAGGCGGCCCACGGCCTCCTCGTCGGCGCTGATCGCCCTCTGGACCTCGTTCTTGATGACGTCCTCGTACTCCCGCTTGACCAGCGCCAGCAGCTCGCGGCAGCGCTTGCGCATGTCGTCGCTGGTGATGAGGGAGTGGTGCACGAGCCCCGACTCCAGCTCGTTCATCACCATGAAGGGGTTGATGCAGGCCGGCCCCTCCTCGGAGACGAGCGCGTTGGAGATCTTGTCCTGGACGTACCGGGGCGAGATCCCCGTCATGGCCTCGCCGACCGCCTCCTCGCGCAGCTCCCGCACGGTGTCCTCGGTGTAGCCGGGGAGCATGCGCCCGTTGTAGAGCTTGAGCTTCTGGAGGAGCGAGAGGTTCGCCTTCTTCGGCTCCTGGAGGCGGGTCAGCACCGCCCACATGGCCGCCATCTCCCGGGTGTGGGGCGCGATGTGCTTGCTGCGGACCGACTCCTGCCCGAAGTCGCGCCGGTAGATCTTCACCTCGTCGTCGAGCTCGACGTTGTAGGGCATGTCGATCTTGACGGTGCGGTCCCGGAAGGCCTCCATCAGCTCGTTGGACTGGAGGCGCCGGTACTCCGGCTCGTTGGTGTGCCCGAGGATCACCTCGTCGATGTCCGTCTGGGCGAACTTCTTCGGCTTGATGGAGTGCTCCTGGGAGGCGCCAAGGAGGTCGTAGAGGAAGGCGACGTCGAGCTTCAGCACCTCGATGAACTCCACGAGCCCGCGGTTGGCGATGTTGAACTCGCCGTCGAAGTTGAAGGCCCGCGGGTCGGAGTCGGACCCGAACTCGGCGATCCGGCGGTAGTTGATGTCCCCCGTCAGCTCCGTGGAGTCCTGGTTCTTCTCGTCCTTCGGCTGGAAGGTGCCGATGCCCACGCGGTCCTTCTCGCTGAGGACGAGCCGGCGGACGCGGACGTCCTGCTCGATCATCCTCCCCCAGTCCCCGCCGCAGCGCTCCAGCGCCATGCGGTACCAGGTGCGGCAGGAGGGGCAGAGGTCGCCGGACACGTCGACGCGGTAGGGGGCGTCCAGCGCCCGGTTCATGGAGTCGAGCAGCGGCCCCCGGGCGGCGGCCGGCACGAGGCGGAGCGGCTCCTCGTGCATGGGGCAGGTCTCCCACCCCTCCTCCGCCTCGGGGCCGCCCGCGGCCCCCGGGCGGCCGGTCCGCCACTGGAAGGTGTAGAGGGCCCCCGCCGGGGTGCGGGAGTAGGCCTCGAGCCCCCTCTTCAGGAGCCGCACGATGGTGCTCTTCGCGGACCCCACGGGGCCGTGGAGGAGGAGGATCCGCCGCTCCGCCCCGTAGCCGCAGGCCGCGGCCTTCAGCACGCTCACGAACCGCTGCAGGGAGCGCTCGAGGCCGTAGACCGCGTCCCTCCCGCCGCCGAGGGGATCGGAGAAGAACCGGTAGCGGACGACCCGCTCCTTGTGCTTGACGACCTCCTCCGTCCCGTGGGACAGGATCATGTCGTGGAGCCGCTGGAAGGCGTTGCGGGCCACCCGCGGGTCCCGCAGGACGATCTCCGCGTAGTCGTGGAAGGTGCCGGTCCAGTGGAGCTCCTGGTAGCACTCCAGGTCCCTGTCCTGCCGCACGGCCGACAGGAGTTCCGCCACCTTCTCCCGGGATCGGGCCATTTCGTCCTCCATGGGGTTCCGCCGACGGCTCGATCCTACGCCCCCGCTCCCCCCGGGCGCAAAGAGGGCCCCGGGAGGCGGGGGGACCGTCGTCCAAGGGAGGATAGATTCCCCCCGTGGAACGAAGGGACCGCCTCCTGCTCGCCCTGGGCGTCGCCGCGGCGGCCGCCGCCGCGGCCCTGGCCCTCCTCTCCGGGGAGGGGACCGTGGACGACCCCCATCCGCCCCCCCCGGGGCCCTCCCCCGTCGTGAAGGCGGGGAGGGAGCGCCGCGACCTCCCGCCCCTCGCCCCCGTCGCCGGGCTCCCGGAGGAGGCGCGCGCGTTCCTGGGGGGCGTCCGCGGCGCCCTCGCCGCCGGCACCGACGGGGAGGGGCTCGAGGCCCTGCGGTCCGTGGAGAGGCCCGCCCCGGGCGGCCCCCTCGCGGGGCGCGCCCCGGACGCCCTCCGCGCCCTGGCCCCCGTGCTCGTCGCCCTCATCACCTCCACGGGCGACCCCCTCGCCGGGCCCGCCATGGCCGCCGCCGCGGCGCTCGTCCGCGAGGGAGGGGCCCCCGGGAGGGAGGCGCTGCGGGCCCTCGCGCTCGAGGCGACCACGGGCCCGCCGGAGGTGCGCATCCAGGCGGCCCGCTTCCTCGGGCTCGTCGGCGGGGAGCGCGCCGTGGAGTGGCTCGTCCTCCTCGCCCGCGGGGGCGGCGGGGAGGAGGTCCGCGAGGCCGCCGTCCTCGCCCTCGGCGAGGCCCTCGCGCGGGAGGCCCCCGCGACCCCGGAGCCCCTCCTCGCGGTGCGGGCGCTCCTCGCGGACCCGGCCTCCCCCGCCGCGGTCCGGCGCGCCTGCCTCCTCGCCTCGACCCGGTCCTGGGAGAGGTTCCGCCACTACCGGATCGGGGAGGCCGCGGTCGAGGCCCTCGCCGATCCCGCGGTGCGGCCCGCCGCCGCGCGCTTCCTCTCCGATCACCCCCACGAGGCGGCCGGCCCCGCCCTCCTCGCGGCGCTCCGGGACGAGCGGGACGCCCGGGTGGTCGAGGTCCTGGCCGCGGCCATCGGCGAGGTCCGGCCCCCGGGCGCGGCGGAGGCCCTCGAGGAGGCCCTCGCCCGGACGGAGGACCCGCCCGCGCGGGAGGCCCTCGGCCGCGCCCTCAGGCGGATGGACCGCGGGCCGCGCTAGAGGCGCCGGCCCGGCCCGCGATGGCCGCCAGCAGCAGCGCCCCCGCGAGGGACCCCGCCGCGTCCGCCGCGAGGTCCCCCCACTCCGGCGTCCGCGTGGGGACGAAGGCCTGGTGGACCTCGTCGAGGCCCCCCCAGGCGGCGCCGAGGAGGGCGCCGAGGAGCGCCCTGCGCAGGAGGGGCGCCCCGGCCTCGGCGGGCCTCAGGGCCCGGGCCAGCAGGAAGCCGAGGACGCCGTACTCGACGAAGTGGACGGCCTTGTCGCTCCCCCGGGGGAGTTCGGCGTCCGTCGAGAGGGGGAGGGAGGAGAGGGAGGCGATGAGGAGGCACCAGGCCACGGGGGGGCCCCAGGCCCGCAGGAGCGCGCGGGTGGAGGGGGTCACTTCGACTGCAGCGGGCGCAGGGGCGCGCCCCCCCGGCGCAGCTGCTCCACGAGGCTCTTGAGCACGAACCATTCCGAGGATTCCTGCTTCGTCCCCTCCAGCATCCTCTCCAGGGCCGGCAGCTCCGCGGCGGTGGCGGTGGACCGCAGCGCGCCCAGCACCTGGCTGCGGAGGGAGGCCTCCGTCGCCGGCGCGTCCTGGAGGAGCTTCACGAGGATCGGCGCCGCCGAGGGATCCCCGATCTGCCCGAGGGACCGGGCGGCGGTCCCCCGGAGGTTCCCGTCCTCCGCGGCGTCGGCCGCGATCCTCCCCAGCACCTCCACGGAGGACTTCGACCCCGTGCGCCCGAGGGCGGTGACGACGTAGGCCTTCAGCACGGGGTCCAGCGCCCCCCCGAGCGCCTCCTCCAGGAGCGGGCCCGCCGCCTTCGAGGAGGTCCCCCCCAGGGCCAGGGCCGCCTCGTGGCGCCTCTGGTTGTCCGCCCCCTGGAGGACGGTGACGAGCTCCTGGATCGCCTCGGCGGTGCCCACGAGCGCCAGGGCCTGGTAGGCGGCGCCGCGGATGCCCTCGTCCTCCTGGTCCCGGGAGGCGCGGAGGAGGTCGTTGAGCACCCCCGGCTCCCGGGTCTGGCCCAGGGCCCGCACCAGGGCGGCGCGGAACTCCGGGTCGTTGGCGTCGTCCATGGCCATCTCCCCGACGGCCGCCAGGGCCTCCGGGGAGCGGACCTCGGAGAGCGCCTGGACGAGGGCCGCGGCGTGGGGCCCCCCCGCGCGCTGCCGGAGGAGGTCGGTGAGCTGCCGGGCGGCCTCCGGCGTGCCGAGCTTCCCGAGCGCCAGGGCCGCGGCGCCCCCGAGGATGGAGCCGGGCTTCTCCGACCGCAGGAGGTCGCCGGCGGCCTCCAGCACGCCGGGCCCCCCCATGGCGGCGCAGGCCGAGAGCGCCGCCGCGCGGACCATCGGGTTCCCCTCCCCCTTCGCCACCTCGAGGAAGAGGGAGAGGGCCGCGGGGTCCTTCAGGTACCGGGCGATGTCGGCGACGCGGTTGCGCCAGCGGTCGTCCTGGAGGCCGAGGAGGAGGGCCTTCGTCACCCGGGGGTCGGCCGTCCCTCCGCCCGCCGAGAGGAGGCGCTCCACCTCGAGCCAGTCCCCGCGGGCCGCGGCGGCGAGGACCTCCTCGACGTCGGCGCCGCCCTCGGGGCCCTCGGCGGGACGGTCGAGGTCGCGGTCGTCGTCCGGGTCGGGGTCGGGGTCCGGGTCGGTCCTCCCCCTGGCCGCACCCGGCCCGTCCGGGATCCTCCCGCCCCCGCCCTCGAAGGTCGGCGTCCGCCCGGTCCCCGTCCCGGGGTCGACCGGGGCGGCCGGCTCCTCCCGGAGGAGGACCCAGCCCGCCCCGCCCGCGGCCGCGGCGGCCAGCAGGCCGAGGAGGAGGACGGCGCTTCGGGGGAGGGCCATGGAGGCGATCATCCTATCGACGCCGGGCGCGGGCGCTCAGGACCGCGCGAAGGTGGCCCGCCCTCCCTTGGACGCTAGACTCCCGCCCATGACCACCCGAAAGAGCCGCGCGAAGCCCGCCCCCCGCCCCCGCTCCGCCCCCGCCGCGGCCGCCCCCCCCGCCTTCGACCCCGAAGACGCCGCCCCCGAGGGCTCCGGCGTCTTCGGCCTCCCCCACTCCCCGGAGGAGGCGGCGGTGGTGCTCCTCCCGGTTCCCTGGGACCTCACGACCTCCTACCGCCCCGGCACCGTGGACGGGCCGCGGGCGATCCTCGCGGCCTCCCGGCAGGTCGACCTCTTCGACGGGGAGACGGGGAACCCCTGGGAGGGGGGCATCGCCATGCTCCCCGAGGACCCGCGCCTGCGGCGCTGGAACCGGGCGGGGAGGCCGCTCGCGGAGAGGGTGATCCGCGCCGGCGGGGTGCGGGCGGGCGGGAAGGGGGTCAGGGCCGCCGCGGACCGCGTGAACGGGCTGGGGGAGGAGTGCAACCGGCTGGTCCACGACGCGGCGCGGGAGTGGCTCGACCGGGGGAAGGTGGTCGGGCTCGTGGGAGGGGACCACTCCACGCCCTTCGGCTCCATCCGGGCGCACGCCGAGGTCCACGGGGAGTTCGGGATCCTCCACTTCGACGCCCACGCCGACCTCCGCCGCTCCTACGAGGGGTTCACCTGGTCCCACGCCTCCATCATGCACAACGTCGTGACCCGGATCCCGCAGGTGACGCGGCTCGTGCAGGTGGGGATCCGCGACTACTCCGAGGACGAGTTCGCGCAGATCCGGGATTCCGGCGGCCGCATCCGCACCCACTTCGCGGCGAACCTCAGGGCGGCGCTCTGGGGCGGGAAGCCCTGGCGCGCGCTCGCGGAGGAGATCGTGGCGGGCCTGCCGGACCGCGTCTACGTCTCCTTCGACATCGACGGCCTCGAGCCCCACCTCTGCCCGCACACGGGGACCCCGGTGCCCGGGGGGCTGGAGTTCGCCGAGGCGAACTTCGTCCTGCGCGTGCTGGCGGAATCCGGCCGCCGCATCATCGGCTTCGATCTCAACGAGGTCGCCCCCGGGCCGAAGGGGGACGAGTGGGACGGCAACGTCGGCGCGCGCCTCCTCTACAAGATGATCGGCTGGACGCTCCGGAGCCGGGCCCGGTAGGGGGCCGACCGGCCCCGAGCGCCCCCTCGACCCGGGGTTCCCCGCCCGCTAGACTGGCCCCCGGCCCCGCCGTCCCCCACCCGAGGAGGTTCCCCATGGCCCGCCGGATCCTGCCGCTCGTCCTGGCCGCCCTCGCCGGACTCGCCGCCCTCGCCCCGTCCCCCGTCCCCGCCGCCCCCGGCGGCGGCGGCTCCGACGCCGCCCGCCTCGAGGAGGAGGCCGTGCTCCTCCGCGGCAAGGCCGCGGACCTCCGCCTCGCGGGGAGGAACGAGGACGCCGACGCCCTGGAGAGGAAGGCCGCCGCCCTCGAGGAGAAGGCGGTCGCGGCCCGCGCCGCGGAGGCGAAGCGGGCGGAGGCGAAGGCCCGGATCGAGGACCTCCGGAGGGCGGCCGCGGATCACAAGGCCGCGGGCCGGATGGCCGAGGCGGAGGCCGCCTGGAAGGAGGCGGAGGATCTGGCCCGCTCCCTCCAGCCGGCGAAGCCCGACGGCGGCAGCGACGCCGATCTCGAGAAGACCGTGGCCGCCCTGCGGGAGAAGGCCGCGGCGCTCCGGGAGCGGGGAAGCGTCGCGGACGCGGAGC
Source organism: Planctomycetota bacterium (assembly GCA_023150535.1). Taxonomy (GTDB): domain Bacteria; phylum Planctomycetota; class JAJSAM01; order JAJSAM01; family JAKLKS01; genus JAKLKS01. The sequence continues at coordinate 3,167 of JAKLKS010000023.1, read as the reverse complement.
ACCTCGAGGGCAAGGCGGAGAAGCTCGAGCGGGCCCTGGCCCTGCGCCGGGAGTCCAACGAGCTCGAGCGCCGGGGCAAGGAGGCGAAGGCCGCCGGGCGCGAGGAGGAGGCGAAGGAGCTCTTCGAGGCGAGCGGCCGCGCCTGGAGGGAGAGCCGGGAGATCCTCGGCGGCGCCGACGGCGGGAAGGGGAAGGGGACGGAGAAGCCGAAGGAGCGGGACCTCGATCAGCTCCGGGCGGAGCTCGAGAAGCTGAAGGCCCGGGTCGCGGAGCTGGAGGAGGAGATCCGCCGCCGCGAATCCCGCTGAGCGGCGGTGGCGGGAGACCCGGGCGGGGGCGATCCGGCGGTCCGGGTCCTGCTCCCGGACGTCCCCGGTCAATCGGGGGGAGGAACCTCCTCCCCCGCCGGGAAGCGGCAGCGCCGGACGCGAGGCGGTTCGAAGGGCACCCGGCGCAGGAGCACGAGGCCCCCCCCGTCCACCTCGAGGACCGCCGCCCCTCCCGCCTCCTCCAGGTCCAGGGCCTCCCGCATCCTCAGCCGGTCGCCGTCCCACAGCTCGACCACGCGCCGCCCGAGGAGCGCCTCCGCGCGCCACTCCCGCCCCTCTCCCGCCGGCTCCCCCTCCCCCTCGCAGGCGCCGTCGAGGAAGAGGAGCGTTTCCCCGGGAGGGGCGAGGAGGCGGACGACGATCTCCGCGCGGTGGAGTCCGTCGAGCGTGATCTCGACGGGCCGGGGCCGCAGGGGATCCTCGCCGGGCTCCACCGCCAGGAAGCCGGATCGGAATCCCCGGGACTCCGCGGCGGCCTCCCAGGCCAGCGCGGGATCCAGGCCCGCCGCGCGGAACTCCCCCCGGCCGTCGGTGCGGACGGTCCTCCCCGTGCCCCCCCCGCCCGGGGAAGCGGGGCGGATCTCCACCAGGGCCCCCTCCACCCCGCGCCCGTCCCCGTCCCGCACCGTGCCGTCGAGGACGGCGGCCCGCCGCAGGACGACGCGGAGGCCGGCGGGATCGGGCGCCGCTGCGCCCTCCGCCGCGGGGACGGAGGCGGGGAGGAAGTCCGGGTGGTGGACGGCGGACAGGAGTTCCTGCCCCTCCCCCTCGTCGGGCTCCCGGCTCCAACTCCCCTCGAAACGCCCGTCGGGCCCCGTCTCGACCTGGAATCCGACCAGCGGGTAGCAGGAGCCCATGTGGTTGCGCCGCAGGACGGGCCCGACCACCGTCGCGCCCTCGACGGGGACCCCCTCCTCGTCCAGGACGACCCCCGCGACGGCGCGCGGGAGGCCGGGGGCGGGAGGGGAGGCGGCGGGGCCGACCGCGACGGCCTCCGGTGCCGCCTCCCGCGGAGGGATCGGGAGGTCCCGGGACGGGGGCGGTTCCGGCGCCGGCGGTTGCGGGACCGCCGGCGCCGGTGTTGAAGGCGGCCCGGTTCGGACCGGAGGTCGGACACCGGCGAGGCGGGCCCCCACGATGAGGACCGTCACCGCACCCGCCGCCACCGCGACCGCCTTCGTGGAGCGCAGCACGGATCTCCGATGGCAAGCGGCGTGCCGGGGGGAACCGAGCCTGCGGGGGGAGGGATCGTGGAGAACGATACCCCGGCGTTTCCGGGGGGGAACGCCCCTCCTACCGCGGACCCCGGGTGATGCGCGCGGTCCGGTAGTAGACCTCCAGCGTCAGGACGTTGATGGCCGTCGCGTAGATGCGTCCGCCCTCGGGGCCCCAGGGATCCAGGGGCGCCCAGGATCCCTGCCGATGTCCGGCGGCGGCCCCCTCCTGGTTCGGGAGGAGCGCCTCCCGCATGGCCCCGTTCCACCGCTTCCAGGGATCGCCGCCGCGCTGGAACAGGGCCCCGGTGCCGAAGAACCAGTAGTAGAAGTCGATGGTCCCCGCCTGCCGATCCCATCGCGGGAGGGTCCGCAGGCAGAGGTCCGTCCCCTTCGCCGCGGCCGGGTCCTCGACGGGCACGCCTCCCAGGAAGCGGGCCAGGAGCCCGAGGGCCGTCAGGGATTCCGTCCGGTCCGACGGGAACGCGTCCATGAGCTCCGGCAGGCGGGCCGGCCCGTTGCCCCTCGCGGTGTAGCCGACCCTTCCTGACGCCGGGTCGGTGATCCCGTCGAGGAAGCCCAGGGCCTCCTTCATCGCGGCGGAGCATCCCCCGGGGTCGATGTCGGCGCCCCGGGCCGCCGCGAGGACCATGACCATCCAGCCGGTGATCGACGCGTCGTTCTCCCCCGGGCGGACCCCGTAGCGCCAGGCGGCCCCCGGATTCCGGCAGGCGATGCTGAAGGCGACCCCTTTCCGCGCCCCGCCCGCGAAGAGGCGGGAGCGGGTCATCCCGTAGGCCTCGCAGAGGGCCAGCGACGCCAGCGCGTGGTTGTAGATGAAGCGCGGGCTGGTGCGGTCACCGAAGCACCCTTCGCGGTCCTGCACCGACAGGAGCCAGTCGAGCCCCCGGCGCACCACCTGCCCGTGGAGGGGGGTCCGATGGGTCTCGCCGTTCCCGAGGAAGGCCAGGAGGGCCAGTCCCGTCAGGCCGACCCTGTAGGAACCCGCGCCGCCTCCCCCGCAGCACCCGGCGGCCCCCTCCGGATCCCAGGACCCGTCCGCGGACTGGTGGGCCGCGAGCCAGGCGAGACCAGCGGCGACCGCCGCCTCCGTGCCCTCCCCGCCCTCCATCCTCCTCGGGCGGTCCCGGCTCCGCCGTCCGCCGTAGATGCCTCCCGCACCTCCCCCCACGCCGATGTCCCCCGAGACCTCGTAGCCGGGTCCCAGGGCCTCCAGGGCGTCCGCCAGGATCCGCCGGGCCTCCGCCCCGCCCTCCCCCTCGAGGCGGTAGCGCAGTTCCCCCCCCTGCATGGTGTTGGCGATGGCCTCGAAGTCGCCGTCCTCGTGCCAGGCCCTTGTCTCCGCCATGGTGGACGCCCACTCGGCATCGGTCACGCCGAGGGCCAGTTCCGTCGGGAGGCGCCAGAGGTAGGAGCGCCCCTCGACGGTGGCGGTCATGCCGGCGTCGAGGAGGAGCGACGCGGGACGGTCCCCATCCGGGATGCCGATCCCGATCGCGGCGGAGAGGACGGCCTCGGCACCCGCCGGCAGGGAGGAGGGCGGCGGCTCCGCCCCCTTCCCGCAGTCGAGAAGGGGGTGTCCCGACTTCGCGTGGAAGGCGAC
>JAKLKS010000239.1 GCA_023150535.1 Planctomycetota bacterium | reverse complement strand
GGAGCGCCGCGTCGAAGAGGTCCCGCAGGACCCGCCCCGGCATGTCCTTCGCCTGGGGGAAGCCGAGGAGGGCCAGCGCCGTCGGCGCGACGTCGTGGAGGGTGGCCCCGCCGCAGAGCCGCTCCCGGGGGAACTCCCTGCGGGCGAGCACCAGGGGGTGGGAGGAGAAGGGGGAATCGGGGGGGCCCTTCGCGGGGGGCGCCGGCAGCCTCCGCCAGCGCGCCGCGTTCGCCTCCCACTTCCCGAGGTCGACGGGCCTCCGCGCGCCGGGCCCCATCTGGAGGATGCGCGCCCCCCGCTTCACCCCCCGCCCGAAGGCCCCGAGGATCCCGTCCTCGCGGTGGTAGTTCGCCCCGCCCGGCTTCGACTTGAAGGAGGAATCGAAGGGGGGCTTGTCCTCCCCGTACTTGAACCCGTGGTCGGAGACGACGAGGAGGGTCGTGCGGTCGTCCATCGCGGCCATCACCTCGCCCAGGATCCGGTCCGCCTCGTCGTAGGCCGCGTCGACGGCGCGGCCCCACCGCCGCACCCTCTCCGGGTCGGCCCCCGTCGCCAGCTCCCAGAGGAAGGGCAGGTACCCCCTCTGGTCCTCGGCCACCTCGAGGGGGGGCTGGCCCGCCGCCCGGTCGCGGACCCTCTCGACCACCGCCTTCACGACCGCCGGGTCGAGCGGGGCCTTCCCCGGCTCCGCGGGCGCGTCCTTGAAGAACGCGAGGATCCTCTCCTCGTCCAGGGGCTTCCAGGTGATCGGCTCCCGGTAGGCCATGAAGTTGTGGCAGGCGGCGTCGACGTCCTCGAAGTAGAGGCAGAGGAGGTCGGGCCGCTTCTCCCTCCAGAGGTGGAGCCCCATGGCCTCGAAGTTGCCCGAGGTGGCGAGCATGAGCCGCATGTTGTTGACCCGGTTCTGGTCGGTGTAGACGTCGTCGCGGCAGAGGCGCCGGTACTCCTCCGGCGTGACCTCGAGGAAGGGCGCGACCTCGGCGAGGGTCACCTCGGGGGGCTCCCGCCGGAGCGGCCGCAGCTCCTCCATCAGCTCCGGCGGCCAGGTCTTCCCCTCGTCCGTGGGGAGCGGCTTCTGCCCGAAGAGGTAGGCGAGGCGCTCGGTCCGCTCGGAGACGGCCCAGCCGTTCACCCTCTCCGCGGGGTGGGAGGCCAGCCACCCGACGACGGCGACCTTCCGTCCGTGGCGGCCGGCGATGTCCCAGAGAGCCTCCACCTGGCGGTTGCGGCTGGAGACCGTGGTGCGCTTCTCCGGGTCGTCCTCGTCCCGGATCAGGAAGTCGAGCACCCCGTGCTCCGTCGGCCACTTGCCCGTGGCGATGGTCGTCCAGAGGAGCGGGGAGAGCATGGGCTGCTGGGAGCGCAGCGCGCCGAAGGCCCCCTCCTCCGCGAGCCGCCGGAAGTTCGGGAGGCGGCCCGCGTCCAGGGCGTCGGCGACGTAGAGGGGGTCGGCCCCGTCGAGCCCGAGGACGAGGACCCTGTTCCCGGCCAGGTCCGGGTGCTTCGCGAGGACCGCCTCCACCGCGGGGTCGGGCTTCGGGCCCTCCCCGGGGACCCCGGCGCCGCCCCCGGGGCCCTCCCTCCCCCGGAGGAGGAGCCCGGCCGCCAGGAGCGAAGCGAGGAGGAGGGCCGCGGCGATGGCCGAGGGGAGCCGGGAGCGGGGAGGTCCGTCCATCCCCGGGAGTATCCCGCCTCCCGCCGCGAGGGGCGAGGAAAGGACCCTACCGGTTGTGGAGGACCTCCACCGCCGGGGCCTTCGACCCGGGGACCGGGGTCCCGGCGACCGGGGAGTCGGTGGCCAGCACGAGGTCGTTGTCGCCGTCGCCGTCGAGGTCCGCGGCCTCCACGACCGAGGCCTGGTGGAAGCGGGGCTTCGCGTTCCCCGGGGCGTCGAGGTCCACCGCCGGGACGAGGCCCGCCGGCGCCGGCGTGAAGACGCCGGACCCGTTGTTGAGGAGGATGCGCGTCGAGGGGAGGTACCCGCCCGCGCCGTCGGGGGAAGCGGCGTCCAGGGAGAGCACGAGGTCGACGTCCCCGTCCCTGTCCATGTCGGCCACGGCGAGGCCCGCCGCCTTCCAGCGCTCCGAGGCGGTGGCCGCCGGGAGCGCGGCGGCGGTGACGTCGGTGAAGACCGCCCCGCCCCCGTTGCGGAGGATCCGGGTGGAGGACTTCCGCGTGACCGCCCCGGTGCCCCCGTCCACGGTCTCGAGGTTCGCGGTGGTGGCGACCACGAGGTCCATCTTCCCGTCCCGGTCGACGTCGGCGGCGACGAGGGAGGTCCCCCGACCGTCGTCGAGGGCCGAGGCGCCCGGCAAGGAGAAGTCCTTCTGGGCGAACCCGGTCCCGGCCCCGTTGAGGAGGACCCGGGTCCCGAAGCGCTTCCCGCCGGCACCGTCGTCGGGGGCCGCCTGGTTGGTCAGCGCGATGTCCAGGTGCCCGTCGTTGTCGAAGTCCGCCAGCGCCAGGGCGGAGGCCTGGAAGTTCTCCTGGCCGCTCGGCGGGGCGGTCCACCCGGGGAGGACGAACTGCGACGCGAACCGGAAGGCCCCCTTGCCGTCGTTGGCCAGGATCCGGAGGGCGGGCTCGATCACGTCGTTCACGGCGTAGGTGTAGCCGCCGCCGCTGGCGGGGGAGATGACGATCTGCTTCCCCGCGATCCGGTCCGAGGTCGCCAGCACCAGGTCGAGGTCGGAGTCCCCGTCGAGGTCCCCGAGCGCGACGGCCCGCGCCTGGAAGAACTCCCCCCAGGCCACCCCCTGGGAGAGGACCGGCATCGCCATCTTGAAGGCCCCGTCGAAGGACATGGTGGTGTTCGTGAAGGTCCCGGACCCCCCGTTGAGGAAGACCCGCGTGCCGGGGTACATGGCGGTGTAGTAGGTCGAAGGGAGGCTCGGGGAGGGGATGAACCGCAGGGCCGAGGAGGCGGGGTAGAGGGGGTTGTTCCACACGATGGAGTTGTTCGGCGTGAAGTAGCCGTTCACGGAGAGCACGAGGTCCTGGTCGCCGTCCCCGTCGAGGTCCCCCATGGCCGAGGCGGAGGCGAGGCCGTAGTCCTTCTTCGGGGCGGCCAGGGTCCCGGCGGTGTAGGCGGTGTAGGTGGGGAAGAAGTCGCCGGGGAAGGAGGTCGCGGTCAGGTCGGTGAAGGTCCGGTTGTTGTTCCCCCGGAGCACGCGGGAGGCGGGGAGGTACCCGGACCCGCCGTCGGAGGTGAGCGTGGCGGAGGAGAGGACGAGGTCGTCCCTCCCGAGGAGGTCCTTGTCCAGGTCCCCCCGGGCGCAGGCCCCGAACCGCCCCGCCTCCACCGCCGACGGGAGCCCGCCGGTCTCCACGGTGGCCAGGCGGTCGAAGGTGAACCCGCCGGCGAGGGTCCCGCTCAGCCCGCCCAGGTCCCGCACCTCCACGGAGTACTGGCCCGAGGGGGTCGGCTCCGTGGTGAAGGTGATGGTCTGCGGGTCGGCCACGGTCACGACGCCCAGGACCTGGAGCCCCCCGAACCAGACCTTCGATCCGGGCCGGAAGTCGGTCCCCTTGATGGTCACCGGCGTCCCGCCCGTGGCGGGCCCCCGGTTCGGGGTGATGGAGGCGACCGTGGGCGGGACGACGTAGGTGAAGCCCGCCGCCCTCGTGACCTCCTGCCCGTCGGGGTTGACGACGGTGACGTCCTGGATGCCCGACCCCGTGGGCACGATCCCCCCGAGGACCGTCCCCCCGGAGTTCCGGGTGACGCTCGTCGCCGGCTTCCCGCCGATCTCCAGGAGCGCCCCGATCGCGAACCTGCTGCCGGAGACGTTGATGTCGGTGCCGAAGTTGCCGCTGTCCGGCGTGACGGCGGTGATGACCGGCTCGTCGGGGGAGACGGACCGCGGGACCCCCTTGCGCTTCGGCCACTTCACCTTCACCACCCAGTCGGCGACGGCGTCGCCGCCGGCGGCCGGGCCCGGGACCCGGATGACGTAGTCCCCGACGGTCGACGAGGCGATCTCGATGCTCTTCGCGGAGATCCCCTTGTCCGACACCGTCCACGCGGAGGAGGCCAGCGGCACCGCGGCTCCCGAGGGCTGGCGCAGGGTCGGGGCGGCGAGCCCGGTGCCCCCCGACTTCCGCTTGAGGGAGAAGGAGAGGACCGTCCCCCCGGCCAGCGGGACGGGGATGTCGAGGAAGCCCCCCTGGGGCAGGACCGCGGCCTTCCCCTTGGCCCCCTTGGGGTACTTCGCCTTCGTCTGGAGGGAGTAGCCGCCGGTCTGGGGCGCGTTGTGGGCGGAGATCCGCATCGCCCAGCGGCCCGTGGCGGCCACGGGGAGGTTGGTGATCTTCACCGAGGTCTTCCCGGGGGCGTACTTCGCCGCCGCGAGGGCCTCCGCCGGGAGCGCCGCGCCGTCGGGGTCGACGAGGACGAGGGCGGGCTGGAGGACCGAGCCCTTCTCCGCCTTCACCGTGGCCGTCAGGGCGGAGCCCGCGGGGAGGTCGAAGGTGAAGGTGTCGACGTCGCCGGCGGGCTGGAGGGCCGTGGAGTCGGTGTCCCCGATGGCGTGCTGGATGCCCCGGTTCACGGCGCCCTCGGCGAGGGCGAGGGGGAGGAGCAGGGCCGCGGCGAGGAAGGGGAATCGATGGGTGCTCATGCCGGCCTCCCGCCCGGAATCCACGTCTCCGGGTGGCCCCTATGTAACCGGGTCACGGACGCCGGTCAAGGCGCGGGGAAAGCCGGGGGCGCGCCCCGGGTCCGGTCAGAGGTCCCCGCGGCGCCGGACCCAGTCCACGACGGCGTCCCGCAGGGGGATCCCGCTGTCCTCCGCCCCCTCCAGCGCCCCGGGGAGGTGCCTCTCCAGGTGGTCCGCGACGAAGGAGTTGGTGGCCACGGTGTAGACCTTCCCCGGGTCGAGGCCCTTCGCGAGGCGGGGGGGCAGGGCCTTCCCGGGGACCCGCACCCTCACGAGGGTGTTGTCGAAGGGGAGGAGGTTCCAGACCTGCCGGATGGTGACGGGGCCCCTCGGGATCTCCGCCCGGAGCCCCCCCTCGTTCATGAGCCCGAGGTCGGTCCCCAGGGCCTCGCGGCAGGCCGCCTCCACGAGGTCCCGGAGGTCGGCCTTCCCGAGGTCCCTCGAGGCGGCGGCGACGACGACGTCCACCATCGCCTCGACCTTCCTCTCCAGCTCCTCCACGGTCCGCGCGACGGCCGGGTCCAGCGGCGGATCCGCCGCCTCCGCGAGGACGACGGGCCTCCCCTCCCAGCGGGCGATCCGCCTCCGGTCGAGGTCCACGACGACCTCCAGCCGCCCCAGCCGCTCCCCGTAGCGTCCCGCCTGCACGACGACGGTGCGCCCGAACTCGACCGGTCCCGGCAGCGGCGTGTGGGAGTGGCCGCCCACCACGACGTCGACGCCGGGGACGGTGCGGGCCAGCGCCTCGTCCTCCTCGAAGCCGAGGTGGGTGAGGGCCACGACGAGGTCGCTCTCCGCGCGGACCGCGGGGAGGAGGCGGAGGAGGGCGTCCTTCGCCTTCTCGAAGCGGACCCCCTCGTTCCCCCTCCGGACGGTCATGCCCGGGGTCTTCTCGGTGAGGAGGCCGACGACGCCGACGCGGACGCCGTCCACGTCGAAGACCCGCCACTCCGCGTCCGCGAGCAGGTTCCCCTCCGGGTCCCGCGCGTTGGCGCAGAGGATCGGGTGCGCGGCCGCCTCGCGGAAGGAGGCGATGCGGGCCCATCCGTGGTCGAACTCGTGGTTGCCGAGGCAGGAGGCGTCGATGCCCATGAGGCTCGTCACGGCGAAGATCGGCGTCCCCCGGAACACCGTGGAGACCGGGGTGCCGGAGACGGCGTCCCCGGCGTCGAGCCACAGGACGTCCTTCCTCTTCGCCCGCTCCGCCTTCGCGAGGCCCGCGAGGGCCGCGGCGTTCTCGATGTGGCCGTGGAGGTCGTTGGTGTGGAGGAGGAGGACGGTGTCCTCCCGCGGCGCGGCGGCGGGCGCGGGGATCGCGGCCGGGGGGAGGGCGCCCGGGACGAGGAGGAGGAGGACGAAGAGGAGGAAGAGTTCGAATCCTCGGAGGATGTGATGGACGCGATCATCGCCCTCGACGATCTATACCGCGCGAGGAAAATCCCGGAGGAAGCCTATCAAAAACGCCGCTCGGAATTGAAGGACATTTTGAAGGAATT
>JAKLKS010000238.1:251-6181 GCA_023150535.1 Planctomycetota bacterium | reverse complement strand
GGGGCGGGACCGGGACCGGGGGCGGCGGCGGCGCGGCGAAGGGCGGGGGCGCGGGGAAGGAGGAGGGCGGGGAGCCCGTCCCGAGGTTCACCGGGCCGGGCGTGAAGGCGGGGGCCCCGCGGGAGGGGCCGAAGTCCGGCCGGGGGGGGGCCTCCAGCGAGAAGGTCCCCGGCCCCGCGGAGTGGACCTGGGGGGCGTAGGGGGCGCCGAAGGTCGGCGCGGGCGGGGCATCGAGCGACGCCGGCCCGGGCCGGTACCCGCCGACCGTCGCCCCCTCGGAGGCCCGCGGCGCCGCGGCCGCCGCGTAGCCGTCCACCACGAGGTCGACTCTCCGGCTGTCGAGGTGGTAGAGGAGCCCGTGGATGGGCATGGAGGCCGGCATCCGCCGCGAGGCCCGCAGCGCCTCCACCGAGGCCTGCACCGCCGACCGCTCGCTGGCGAAGGCCCCGAGCCAGGCGACCGGGTCCTCGCCGCCGAAGGCGTCGGCGGGGATGCCCAGGCGCGCGAGCCCGTTGCGGATCTCCATGGAGGAGGTCTTGCCCATGCGGCAGTCGGTGTGGCCGATGACGAGGACCTCCGTCGCCATGTTGAAGAGCGCCGCCGCGAGCACGCTGCGGACGCCGGACACGTCCCCGGGGCGGATCACGCCCCCCGCGAACTTCGCCTGGGGGGGCGGGCTGTGCTCCAGGCCGAGGGCGGGGATGAGCCTCCCGACGATCCGCGGGTCCATGCAGGTGATGACGAAGGGCATGGCTCCCGGGGGGAGCGCGGCGACGGCGGAGGAATCCCCCGCCGCCCGCGCCGCGTTGGCGCGGAGGATCGCCTCGAGCAGGGTGGGGCCGGCCATGGCTCCCCGCTACTTCGCCGGCCCCGGGCCCCCGCCCTCGCCGCCGTCCTTCCCGAGCCCCGAGAGCTTCGAGATCATGTGCTTGAGATCGATGCCGCTCACGGCCTCCAGCGCCGGAGGCAGGGAGGCCATGATGTTGGTGACGTCCTTCGTCACCTTGCTCGCCCCCGCCGAGTCCCCGCCGGTGCTGACGACGACGATCTTCTCGGTCTTGGAGAGCGGCTCGGCGATGCGGCCCGCGAGGTTGGGCAGCATCTCGATGAACATCTGGGTGATGGCGGCCTCGCCGTAGAGCTTCCAGGACTCGGCCTTCTTCTCCATGGCCTCGGCCTCGGCGAGACCCTGGGCCTTGATGACCTCCGCGGCCGCGAGGCCCTGGGCCTTCCTGGCCTCGGCCTCGGCGATGCCCTTGGCCTTGACGACGTCGGCCTCGGCGAACCCCCGGGCCTTCGTCGCCGACGCGGCGCCGGCGGCCTCGGTCTCGAGCTTGAACTTCTCGGCCTCGGCCAGGGTCTGGACGCGGGAGCGCTCCGCCTCGGCGGGCTTCTGGATGGTGGCCTCGAGCTCCTTCTGCCTGCGGAGGATCTCCTGCTCCTGCACCTGGATGCGGGACTGCTTCTCGACGAACTCGACCTGGACCTCCTCCTTCTTCACCGACTGCCCGGTCTTGAACCGCTGGAGGTCGTAGGCGAGGTCGGCCTCGGCCTTCTTGAGGTTGACGGAGGCCTGGTACTCGGCCAGCCGCATCTGGTAGTCCCGGTTCGACTGGGCGACGACGGTGTCGGCCTCGAACTTGGCGGTCTGCCCGGCCTGGTTGGCCTGGGCGGACTTGATGGTGGAGTCCCGGTCGGCCTCGGCCTGCGCGATGATGGCGTCGCGCTTGACCTGCGCGGTGCGGGGCTTGCCCAGGGCGTCGAGGTAGCCCTGGTTGTCGCGGATGTCGCGGATGGTGAAGGAGACGATCTGGAGGCCCATGTTCGCCATGTCGCCGGAGGCCACCTCCTGCACCTTGACGGCGAAGGCGTCCCGGTTCTGGTAGATCTCCTCGACGGTGAGCGTGCCGAGGATGGCGCGCAGGTGGCCCTCGAGGGTCTGCAGGGCGACCCGCTGGATCTCGACGGGGTCCTTGGAGAGGAACTGCTCGGCGGCGGTCCGGACGCTCACGTCGTCGCCGCGCACCTTCACCTGGGCGACGCCGTCCACGAGCACCGGGACGCCCTTGATGGTGTAGACCTCCGGCGTCTTCACGTCGATGGTCATGATCTCGAGGGAGAGGAAGTCCACCTTCTCGAGCACCGGCCAGACGAAGACGCCGCCGCCGCGGACGATGCGGTAGCCTACCGTCTCCCCGGTCTCGATCCGCCGCTTGATGCCGGAGATCACGAGCACCTGGTTGGGGCCCACCTTCGTGTAGCGGCTCGCGAAGACGACCGCGAACAGGAAGGCCATGAAGAGCAGGACGACGACGACCCCGATGATGAAGGGGTCCAACTCCGCGAGCACGGGGAACATCGGGATCTCCTCCTCCGGCGGCTAGGAAGCCGCCTGTGGACTCTGGTTCCTGGCACGGGCCAGCCAGGATTCCCTCGTCTCCTCTACGATGAACTCGGTGGGGGAAACGGACTTGATGACGACCTTCGCGCCCCGGGCCACGGCGGCGGCGTCGGCGCACCGGGCCCGCATGAGGCAGCGCTGGCCCGCCCGGACGAAGGCGACCTCCCCCGGGGCGCCCGGAGCGATGGCGAGCGTCACCTCCGCCTCGCTTCCGACGAGGGAGGTCTGGGAGACCATGCTCGTGCCCTGGGTCGCGCGGAACACCCAGGCGAGTCCCCCGAAGACGAGCGTGGCGAAGACGAGCCCGCAGGCCGTGGCCATGAGGGAGGAGGCCCAGGGGCCCCACTCCCACCGGGCGACGGCGAGCCACCCGAAGCCCCCCGCCGCGGCGAGGAAGGCGGAGATGGTCGTCGGGGACAGGGGGGAGAACGTGGAGAGGTTGTGCTGCGCCCAGCCGACCTCGGGGGTCCCCTCCCCCGCCGTGGGCCCCACGTCCCCGCCCATGTGGCCGGGGGCCGCGCCGTGGGGATCGAAGGCCGACCCCTCGCCGAAGGCGTGGCCGAAGGCCCCGGACATGACCGCCGAGATCAGGGTGAAGAGGAACCCCAGCAGGAACATCCCGAGGAAGATGGATTCCAGCAGTTGCATGCCCCGACCTCCGGAGGCCCGGTCCGACCGTAGCACGCCCCGGGATTCGCGTACAACCGTTTTCACCCACCTCGGTTCGCGCCGGTCACCCTCCCCGGGAAGGGGGCCCCGGGCGGCCTCCCCCGTAGGATGGCCCCATGGGAAGGCACCGGGGCCGGCAGCAGGGCCGCAAGGGGAAGCGCGGCGACCGCCCCCCGCCCCGGGGCCCCGGAGGCCGGCACGGGCGCGACCGCGGCCCCCGCCCCGACCGCGGCCCCCCCCTCCCGGCCCCCGAATCCCCCCCTCCCCCCCGGGACCCGGTCCGCCAGGAGGAGCCCCCCGAGACCGGCCCCGCGACGGAGATCTACCGCGGCTTCCGCCTCCACCCCTTCCAGCAGAGGGCGCTCGACGCCATCCGCCGCGGATCCTCGGTCATCGTCGCCGCCCCCACCGGAGCCGGGAAGACGCTCGTGGCCGACTTCGCCATCGAGCAGGCCCTCTCCGAGGGGAAGCGCATCTGCTACACCGCCCCCGTGAAGGCCCTCTCCAACCAGAAGTTCCGGGACTTCCGGGGGACCCTCGGCGAGGACAGGGTCGGCATCATGACGGGGGATGTCACCATCAACGGCGGCGCGCCCCTGCTCATCATGACGACCGAGGTCTTCCGCAACACGATCTTCGAGGATCCGAGGAACCTCGACGACTGCCACGCCGTGATCTTCGACGAGATCCACTACCTCGACGACCGCGAGCGGGGCACGGTGTGGGAGGAGTCGATCATCTTCGCCCCCGACCACATCCGCATCGTCGGCCTCTCGGCCACCATCCCCAACATCGAGGAGGTCGCCGACTGGATCCGCTCCATCCGCTCCGTCCCGCTCGAGGTCGTCGAGCGCCACCGCCGCCCCGTGCCGCTGCGCCACTTCGTCTACCACGACGAGGCGGGCGTGAAGACGCTGAAGGAGCTGCGCCACGAGCGCCCCCGCGCCCGCGGCCACGGCGGACGCTGGCAGAGGGGCCGGGGCGGGTTCAACCGGGGGCGCACCCACCGCCACCTCGTCGACTACCTCCACCGCCACGACCTCCTCCCCTGCCTCTACTTCTCCTTCAGCCGGAGGGAGTGCGGGGAGCGGGCCGAGGAGAACTCCCACCGGGACCTCCTGACGGAGACGGAGCGCGCGGAGCTCCTCGGGAAGTTCGACGAGCTCTGCACCCTCTACCAGCTCGAGGAGACCGACGCCTCGCGCCAGCTGCGGCGCCTCTGCGGGCGCGGCATCCTCTACCACCACGCGGGGCTGCTCCCGGTGCACAAGGAGATCGTCGAGCGCCTCTTCACCACGGGTCTCGTCAAGCTCCTCTTCACCACGGAGACCTTCGCGCTCGGCGTGAACATGCCCGCCCGCACCGTCTGCTTCGCGTCGCTCAAGAAGTTCGACGGCGTCCGCCTCGACTGGATGCTCGCCCGCGAGTACGGCCAGATGGCCGGGCGCGCCGGCCGCCAGGGGATCGACGACTGCGGCTACGTCTACTCCATCGTGGACGACCGGGACCTCGACTACCGGGCCATGGAGCACCTCTTCGACGGGCCGCTGGAGCCGGTGCGGAGCCGCCTCGACATCGACTACGCGACCCTCCTGAACCTCTACGCCATCGTGGGGGAGCGGGTGGGCGAGGCCTACGAGCGCTCCCTCGCCCGCTTCCAGCGGGAGCGCATGGAGCGGGACCGCGGCCCGTCCCGCGCGCGGCCGCCGAAGGAGGCGGAGTTCATCCACCGGCGCATCGACGTCCTGAAGCGGCTCGGGTACATCGCCGGCGGGGCGCTCACGGACAAGGGGCGGTTCGCGGCGGCCGTTCAGGGCTTCGAGGTCCACGCGGCGGAGTTCCTCGAGGCGGGGCTCCTCCACCTCTGCGACCCGCCCCTGCTGGTGCTGCTCTTCTGCGCGGTCGTCTTCGAGGAGCGGCGCGGGGACGCGTCGGACCGCATCGCGCCGGGGACGCTGGAGACCATCCGCCAGAGGGCGGAGCAGTGCGTCACCCGGTTCCGGCGCGCGGAGTTCGACGCGGGCCTCGAGGACCTCTCCAAGGAGATCGACTGGAAGATGTCCGGCCCCGCGATGCTCTGGGCCGGGGGCTGCACCTGGGAGGACCTCGCCGAGCACACGACCGTGAGCGACGGCGACCTGGTGCGCACCTTCCGCCAGGCGATCCAGGTGATGCGCAACGTCCGCAACGCGCTCCCGCTCGTGGGCGCGGGGGACCTCGAGGACCGCTTCAACCGCGCCATCGCCTCGGTGAACCGGGACTTCGTGGACGCGAAGCGGCAGCTGGAGCTCGGCTAGCCGGGGACGCCGCCGTAGGCCTCCGCCACCGCCCGCGCCTCCGCCGCCGGCGAGAACCTCCCCCGCGCCTCCCGCCGCGCCGCCGCCCCGAGCCGCCGGCGCAGCGCCCCGTCGCGCAGGAGGCGCGCCGCCGCCCGCAGGAAGGCCTCCCCGTCCCCGGGAGCGTAGAGGAGCCCGGTCCTCCCGTCCCGGATCGCCTCCGCGTTGGAGGGGACGGCCGCGGCCAGGATCGGGCGGCCCGCGAGCATCGCCTCGGGGAGCACGTTGGCGTACCCCTCGCTCCGCGAGGTGTTGAGGACCACCGAGGCCCCGGCGTAGGCCGACGCCATCCGGCGGAAGGGCAGGGCGCGGAGCGAGCGGATCCAGGGCTCCCCCGCGGCCCGGCGGCGGAACTCCTCCGCGAGGTCCCCGTCCAGCGCGTCCCCGCAGTGGACGAAGGCGACCCGCGGGTCCCTCCGCCGCAGGCGGGCCAGCGGCTCCAGCGCGAAGAGCGGGTCCTTCACCGCGCGGAGGCCCGCGGGAAGCAGGAAGACGAAGGCGTTCCGCGGGAGACCCGCCGCCCG
>JAKLKS010000238.1:0-241 GCA_023150535.1 Planctomycetota bacterium | reverse complement strand
CGGGTCCCGCGGCGGCAGTTCCGCCCCCTTCGGCACGAGGAGGGAGCGCCCCGCGATCGAAGGCACCACCGCCCGGGCCGCCTCCAAGAGCGCCCGCCCGCTGGCGAGGACGAGCGCCGCCCGCTCCAAGGCGAGGATCACCCGCGGCGCCAGGGCCGGGTCGCCGAGGTCCCGGTGGATCTCCGTCCCCGTGAGCGACACCACCAGCGGCGGATCCCCCGGCAGCGCGTGGTCGAGCCAG
>JAKLKS010000237.1 GCA_023150535.1 Planctomycetota bacterium | reverse complement strand
ACGGCGCCTGGGAGTGCAACGTCGGCTTCAAGGTCAACATGACCTACCAGGTCACCTCCCACAACGCCCGCCACCCCGGCGTCACCGCGCTCGCCGGCACCGCCTTCCTCGCCGGCGGCCACCTCCCCGGCCGCGGCCCCTACGGCAAGGTCCTCGACCGCGCCATCGACTACATCCTCTCCGTCACCGACGACAAGGGCTTCATCTCCGAGAACGACACCCGGATGTACAGCCACGCCTTCGCCGCCCTCTTCCTCGCCGAGGTCTACGGGTCTAGCCTCCAGCCGGAGATGAACGAGAAGGTCCGCGGCAAGCTCGACCGCGCCGTCCAGTTCCTCCTCCGCGCCCAGAACGAGCAGGGCGGGTGGCGGTACGAGGCCAACGCCGTCGACTCCGACATGTCCGTCACCGTCTGCCAGGTCATGGCGCTGCGCGCCGCCCGCAACAAGGGCATCAAGGTCCCCCAGAAGAACATCGACGCCGCCGTCAAGTACGTCCTCGAGTCCGCCGTCACCCGCGGCGGCCGGTCCTGGGGCTTCGGCGACGGCGAGATGCGCCGCGGCGCCTTCAAGTACCAGTACCGCGAGCGCAACCCCATCGGCACCCGCGCCTCGCTCGCCCTCACCGGCGCCGCCATGACCACCCTCTTCGGCGCCGGCCTCTACGACGACGGCGCCATCCTCGGCTGGGCGCGGGACCACGGCATCGAGCGCTTCGCCGCGGGCGGCGAGAAGCCCCCCACCATCCGGGAGATGGCCCAGTACATCCTCGACGAGTACGACGGCCACACCCGCTCCTACCCCCGCCACTACTTCTGGTTCTACGGCCACTACTACTCCTGCCAGGCCATGTACATCGCCGGCGGCCCGGCCTGGGAGGCCTACTACCCCCTCGTCCGGGAGCACCTCCTCCGGAACCAGGACGCCGACGGCTCCTGGGAGGTGAACCAGGTCGGCCGGACCTTCGGCACCGCCGTCGCCTGCGTCATCCTCCAGGTCCCCCTCCGGTTCCTGCCGGTCCTCGACCAGAGGTAGGGGGGGCCCGGGGTGACCGCGCGAGGGGGCGGCGAACCGACCCGCACCCCCGCGGTTCCACGGGGGGATGGACCGCACCACGAGACCGGGCGCCCGGGATCCGCACCCGGGGCCCCCCCGGACCCCCCGGACCGCGACCAGGCCCTCATGCTCCGGGCCCGCGCGGGGGACGCCGGCGCCTACGCCGAGCTCTACGACCGCTGGTCCGGCCCCCTGCTGCGCTACTTCTTCCACCTCTCCCACGACCGGGAGGCCTCCGAGGACCTCCTCCAGGAGACCTTCCTGCGCGTCTGGAGGGCCGCCCCCCGCTACGAGCCCCGGGCCCGCTTCTCCACCTACCTGTTCCAGTGCGGGAAGAACCTCTGGATCAACGAGCGGGCCAAGGTCCTCCGCCGCCCCCTCAAGGTCTCCCTCGACGCCCCCCTCGACGGGGAGGAGGACGGCCCCACCCGCGTGGACGGCATCGATTCCGGCGCCCCCCTCCCGCCCGAGGAGGTCGTCCGCGCCGAGACCGGCCGCCGCATCCGGGAGGCCGTCGAGGGGCTCTCCGACAAGCTCCGCGAGGTCTTCGTGCTCGCCGGCTTCCAGGAGCTCCCCTACAGGGACGTCGCCGAGATCCTCGGGATCCCGGAGGGCACCGTGAAGTCCCGCATGTGGGCCGCCGTCCGCCAGCTCCGCGAGCGCCTGGGGGAGGAGCCGTGAGGGCCCCCTGCGAGGAGCGCGGCGCCGACCTCTTCCTGCTGGCGCGGGATCGCGCCGAGCCGGACGCGGCGACCGCCGCCCACCTCGCCGCCTGCGAGGGGTGCCGGGAGGAGCTCGTCCACCTCCGGCGCCTCGCCGGGGCCCTCCCCGCGGCCTCGCGGGGCCTGCGCCCCCGGCCCTCCACGAAGACCGACCTCATGAAGGAGGTGGAGGCGGCCCTCGCGGCGGAGGAGGCCGCCCCCCCGCCCCGCCGCGCCCCCTCGCCCCTCCTCTCCTTCTGGGTCCCCGCGGGGGCCCTCGCCGCCTCCCTCCTCGTCACGGTCTGGGCCCTCCAGCGCAACGGCACGCCGCCCGCCGTCTCCGGGGCGGGGGGGGACGTGACCGTCCGGACGATCTTCGGCGGCCCCGCCCTGGAGGGGCTCCTCCCCTCGGGCCTCCCCGCGGGCGCCGAGCTGGCGGCCCGGGAGGTCGCCTCCGTGCACCTCGGGCCCCCCTTCGACGCCGAGGTCGTCCTCGGGAAGGACGCCCGCCTCTCCCTCCCGCCGAGGCCGGAGGGGGGCCGGTCGCTCCGCCTGCTGCGGGGGACGGCCTGGTTCTCCCCCGGCCCCGGGGCCCCCCTCGCGGTCCGCGCCGGCGAGGTGGACGTGCGGGGCTCCTCCCCCTTCACGGTGGAGCTGCGCGGCGGCGGGGTCGTCACCGCCATCGCGGAATCCGGGACGCTCGCCGTCGCCTCCGGCGGCGGATCGGTCGAGGGGCGCGGCCCCTGCCGCGTCGAGGCGGAGCCGGGGGGGCGCCCCGGGGAGCCGGTCCCCGCCGAGCCCTCCGACGCCTCCGCCTGGTTCGCCTACCCCGACCTCCTCCTGGAGCTCCCCGCGCCCGCGCCGGGGAGGGCGCGGGAGATGGTCCTCACGCTCCGCCCCTCGGTCCCCCGGGAGATCCGCATCGCCCCCTGGGATCGCTTCGACACCCTCTTCACGCTCCGGGTGACCCACCCGGAGAAGGGGCTCTCCGATGTCCCCCTCCGGGGGCGCGCCGTCTCCCGGCCCGCGCCGGTGCCCGCGGGGGACGGGACCTTCGCCCTCGGGGCGGACCGCCCCTACCGGCTCCACGTCGACCCCGCGGCCCTCGGCCTCGCCCCGGGCCGCTACCGCGTCGAGGCGGTCTACGCCGCCCACCGTTCCGGGGGGACCTGGAGGGGGACCCGGGCGTCCAACACGGTGGAACTGGTGGTCGAGTAGGAGGTCCCCCCCGGGGGGTCCCCGCCGAAGATCGAACCCCCGGGGCCGGCGGCCGTAGGATCCCGGTCGGGGGGAGGTCCCCCCGTCGAGCCCCCGTCGAGCCGCCGTCGAGAGAAGGAGCCCCGCTGGACCTGAGCCCCCTCCGCCCGGCCCTCCAGGGACTGCGCCGCCGCGTGCGCGGGCTCTACCTCCTCCACGGCGCCGGGCGCGCGACCGCCGTCCTCGGGGCCCTCCTCCTCCTCTCCTTCCTCCTCGACCTCCTCCTCCGCCCCCCGCTGGGGGTCCGGGCGATCCACGGGGTCCTGTCCCTGGCGGTCTTCGGCTGGGCCCTGCACCGCCACCTCGTCCGGCCCCTGCGCCGCCCGCTCCCCGACGAGGAGCTGGCCCTGGCGGTGGAGGCCCGCGTCCCCCGCCTCGCCGACCGCCTCATCGGCGCCCTCCAGTGGGAGCGCCTCCTCGCCGACCCGGAGTGCGGGGAATCCCGCGCCTTCATGGAGGCCTCCGCGGCGGAGGCCGCCCGGGAGGCGAGGGGGATCCGCGCCGCCGACCTCACCGACCCGCGGGCGGCCCGGCGGTCCTTCGGCGCGGGCGCGGGGGCGGCGGTCCTCCTCGGCCTCGTGCTCCTCAACTTCGGCGAGGAGGCCGGGGTCTGGGCCCGCCGCTCCCTCCTCCTCCTCGACGAGCCCTGGCCGCAGAGGACCACCCTCGTCGTCGTCGGCTTCGACCCCGCGACCCCCCGCGTCGTCACCGTGGGCGAGGACCTCCCCCTGCAGGTCCGGGTGGAGGGGGCGATTCCCGCCGACGGGGTCGTCCTGCACTACCGCACGCTCGAGGGGGAGGGGGCCCGGACGGAGCGGGACGCCCGCCCCATGATGCACGCCGACGACGACCCGCGCTCCTACGGCTTCGTCTTCCACGAGGTCCCCTCCTCCTTCCGGTTCTGGGTCACCGGGGGCGACGACGCGGACGGGGAGCCCCGGTACACCGTCCGCGCCCTCGTCCCGCCGGCCATCGAATCGGTGGCGGCCGACCTCCTCTTCCCCCCCGAGACCGGGCTCCCGCCGGAGCGGCGCACCGAGGGGGACCTGGAGGTCCCCGCGGGGACGCGCGTCACCCTCGCCGTCCGGGCGAGCGCGCCGCTGCGCTCGGCCCTCTTCGTCCACCCCGACGGGGCCGCGGGCCGGCCCCTCCCGCTCGACGCCGACGGGCGCACCGCCCGGGTGGAGGTGGTGGTGCGGGAGTCCTCCGACTGGCGCCTCGACATGGAGGGCGTCGACGGCGCCCGCTCCTCCCCCGCGCGGAACACCCGCCGCTTCACCGCGCTGCCCGATCCGCGCCCCGACGTGCGCCTCCTCCACCCGACCTCGCGCCTCTACTGCGTCCCCGACGGCGGGCCACGGACAACTACAGCCTCGCCCGGGTGGCGCTGGAGATCGTCCCGGGCCGCGGGCGGGAGGTCGTCGAGGTCCCCCTCCTCCTCCCGGCGGCCCCCGCCCCCGGCGCCGCGGCGGCCCCGGCGCGGGAGGCCGCGGTCTACCGCCTCCTCGACCTCACCACGGTCGCCCCGCCCGAGGGGGAGAAGGGGATCCCGCTCGAGGAGGAGATCCTCCTCCGCGCCCTCGCCGCGGACAACGCCGGGGCCCTGTCGGCCACGGACCAGGTGGCGGTCCAGATCACCGACGGCACGGAGATCCTCCGGCGCCTCACCCAGCGGCAGGCCCGCATCCGCGAGGACCTCGACGTCCTGCGCCGCCACGTCCTGGGTGCGAGGGCGGGGGCGGTGCGCGCCCGGGACGCCCTCGCGGGCGGGCCCCTCACCCCCGCCGACCGCTCCTCCCTCCACCAGCCCGGGGGGCTCGCCGCCCGCTCCGTCCGGGAGGCGGCCGCCCTCGCCGACGGCCTCGGCGAGGTCCTGCTCACCTACGGGCTCAACCGGCTCGTCGAGAACCGGGTCGCCACGGAGCGGCTCGTGGCGGCGATGGACGACTGGCTGCGCCAGGACCGGGAGGAGCCCGCGGTGGTCTTCAAGCCGGGGCTCTGGCGGCGCCTCTCCGCCGCCCACGCCTCCCGGGAGATCGACGACGACGGGATCCTCGGCTCCCTCCTGTCGGCCCTCGGCCTCTCCGACCGCCTCTCCACGGGCCCGGCGACCGCGCTCCGGGAGGCCATGGAGGGGCTCGCCTCCGGCGCCGCCGCAGATCCCGCGGAGCGGGCGGCCGCCGCCGTGAAGGCGGCCGACGAGGCGCTCGTGCTCGTGGAGGAGATCGGCCTGCACCTCCAGGAGTGGGAGACGATGCACGAGATCCTCGAGGCCGTGCGCTCCATCCAGGACCACCAGGGCGGCATCACCGAGGACCTCCGCAGGGCCTCGGGGAAGCCCCCCGAGGGGAGATGACCATGAACGCCCGCCCGGCCTTCCTCGCCCTCCTCCTCGCCGCCGCCGCGGCGGCCCCGGCCCAGGACGCCCCCCTCTCCACGGGGAGCGCGGAGAGCGACCAGGAGTACAACCTCGGGCAGATCCGCCACATCAAGGCCCGCATGGCCCACCTCGCCGACAAGTGCGAGCGCGAGGGGGACCTCGCCCGGGCGGAGCTGCTCCGGTCGGCGGTGCGCCTCGTGGACGAGAAGCGCATCGAGCAGGGGATGAGCGAGGTCCTCCAGGAGATCCGCAACCGCAGGCCGCAGGTGGGAGCCGCCTCCTCCGAGGAGGTGCGGGCCGCCGTGGCGGAGCTCCTCGCCCTGCTGGAGCAGAGGGCCCGGGACCGGCAGGCCGACGAGGCCCTGGCCCGCGCCGCCGAGGCCTCCCGCCGCGCGGGCGAGCTCATCGACCGGCAGCAGAAGGTCCGCCTCGAGACGGAGGAGCGCCGGCGCCGCGCGGAGGAGGAATCCGACCCCTCCCTCGCGGAGCGGAGGAAGGACCTCGACTCCATCGAGGCGGAGCAGAGGCGCCTCGACGCCGAGGCCCGGGCCGCGGAGGAGCGGGCCGCGCGGGCGCGCCGCGCGGCCGAGGGGCTCCGCGAGGTCCTCGAGCGGCAGCGCTCCCTCGCCTCCGACCTGGAGGGGGAATCGAGGGCCGCCCCCCCCCGGGTGGCCGAGGCGCGGCGGGCCGTGGCGGAGGCCGCCGCCGCGGCCGCCGAGGACGCCGTGCGCGCCGCCGCCCTGGAATCCGCCGCCGAGGCGGTCCGCCGCGCCCGCGAGCTCGAGAAGCGCGCGGGCGAGGCCCGGGACGCC
>JAKLKS010000236.1 GCA_023150535.1 Planctomycetota bacterium | reverse complement strand
ACCCTCGCCGTCCGGCCCTGGAGCTGCCGTGACGCGGTGGGTGCTCACGCTCCTGGGGCGCCTCCGGGCGCCATGGTGGGCAGGGCTTCTGCTCGCGCTTGTCGCGCTCGTTTTGCTCCCCGCCACCTTGCTCGTGGACGCCATCATCCTCTTCGCCGGGGACGTGCGGGTCGCCGGGCGCCTGGAGGTGACCGACGTGCGGTGCCCGCGCGGGCACGTCGTGCGCGTGATGGGGACACGCGTGCTGTGGACCTGTGGCTCCTGCGGGTTCGGGTACCTGGGCTCGGGGTTCGCGCCCTGTCCGCGTTGCCGCGCCGTCGCCGCCTTCGTGCAGTGCGCCTGTGGCGCTTCGGTCAAGAACCCGGTCTTCGAGATCCTGGGAGAGCGCGATGGGCGCTGAGAGCAGGGGACCTCGCGTGACGCGCCGGGACCCGGGAGGGGCCCGCGCCACCGTGCGCGACAAGCTCCTGCTGCGCTTCGTCAGTGCCGCCCAGCCGATCACCATCGCGCAGGCGGCGACCGCCGTGGCGATGAGCGTCCCCATGGCCCGCCGGCGCCTGCGGGTCCTGCGCGACCTTGGCCTCGTCCACGTCCATCTCCCGGAGGGCTTGAACGGCCAGAACCGCTATACGCTCACGGCCCAGGGCGCCCTGGTCCTCACGACCACCTTCGGGGAGGGCACCTACCGCGCGCGCGGGGGCATCGAGCGGGTGAACTTGCCCCACCATGACGGGCAGGTGCATCTGCTCGGTTCCCTCCAGCTCGCCTGCACGCGCTCGCGCACCTGGGACCTCGACCGCTTCTTGTTCGAAGGCGACGTCCGCCGCGCGCTCCCCAAGGCGGGGCTCGTGCCCGACGCGGTGGCACTGCTCGCCGCGGGCACCGTCCGGGCCGGCGTCGCCTTCGAGGTGGACCTGGGGAGCGAGTCGCCCTCGTGGTTCGCCAAGAAGGCCCTGCTCTACGCCGAGCTTAGCAGCCGCGGTGCGCCGCTCTTGGGTGCCTCCACCTGGCGCGTGGCGGTCACCGTGCCCACGGCCCGGCGGCGCAACCGCCTGGCATTGGCGCTGTGGGAGGCGGACATCCCCGAGGGCCTGGTCGTGATCGCCGTCGCGGGCGAAGTCAGCGACCGCACGGTGCTCACGCGGGAGCCCTGGCTCACGCCGCGGGTGTTGCAGGAGCGCGGGATCGCGCGGGCCAGGCTCGTGCCCGAGGGCGTCCTGCCAACCGTTCCCACCGACCGTTCCCACCGTGAGAACGCCCCGGGAGCCCGGGAAGCTCGGCGCGGTGCGGATCTCTTCGTGGCGCGGGACGCCGCTTTCGACTCCGCGGAGCGGTCGTGATGGACCGCGCGCGGTACTCGTTCACTCGCGGGCGCGGAAGGAGCCGCGCTCTTGAAGTCCATGGTCTCGATGGAGACGACGGCTGCCTCGGCACCCACCCTGGCCGCGGAGCTGGACCTGCTGTTCGAGGGCTACGGGCGAGGGACAGGCGACCCCCTGGTTTCCCAACCTCTAACCCTCATGCGTATGCGAATCCTCTGGAACTTCCTGCGGGATCCCTTCCTGCGCGAGGGCCTCGGCCTGCTGGCTGCGGTCCTCGTGCTGGGGCTCCTCACGGTCGCGCTGGTGGCGTAGCGGCGCACACCCTCTATGAATGGCAGATCTGGCCTTGCGAACCCCAGCTACCGCTGGGAGCCGCTCGTAGTGGCCGCGGCGCGCTCCGTCCCCGGGGCTTCCAAGTCGATGCACCTCTCGCTCCTGTACGCGGCCGTCAAGGCCGAGTGCGAGCGGCGCGGGCGTCCACTCACGAAGCACTGGCAGGTGTCACCGGCGACGAGAACCCGCCCAGATCCGGTGACGAGCGCCCACAGGCCGCCATTGGGGATGGTGTCGTAGGCGGAGGGTGACGGGAGGAGGGGGGATCCCGGCCCGGGGCCTCCTGGAGGGCTGGAGGCCGTAGGCCGGAAGCCCGGAAGGAGGCCCCGGGCCGGGGCGGTGCGCCGGCGGACGCCGGGGGGCTGCGGCCAGCCCGGACGAGGAGTACAACGCCCGCGTCGCCGAGAACGACGAAGGCCCAGGGGTCAAAGACTTGGCGGTCTCCCTGGGCCTTCGCAACACGCTGCGGTCACCCGCGGCCCCGGTAGTATCGCCCGGGGCCGGCCGCGCGTCGAGCCCCTCGCCGACCCGGGCCGACGATTCTCCCCAGCTACCGCTTCTTCCTCTGCGCTCGCTGCCGAGTTCCCGTGGCCATCTGCCCCGACTGCGACCACGGAAACCGCTACTGCTCGGACGACTGCGCCAAGGCCTGCCGTCGGGAGTCGCTCCGTGGAGCCGGTCGCCGCTATCAGCATTCCCGCCCCGGACGCCAGCGCCACGCCGCCCGCCAGGCCCGCTATCGCCAGCGGTGCCGTGAGAACGTGACGCATCACGGTTCCGCCCCACCCACCCCGCCCGAGACACTGCTCCCCGAGACGAACGCCGCCCCGGACGACGCTCCGGCCCGGCTCTCGTCCCCCGGATCCCCGGGTCCCGAGGTCCCCTGCTCCTTCTGCGGTCGCCCGTGCGCTCCGTTCGCACGCCGGGGACCGCTGCGCCGCGGGTGGATCAAGCGATTCCCGGGCCGGCCTCCACCTGAAAGAGGAGCCCCGTCATGATCCCCGCCGAACTCGAAGCCAAGATCCTCCGCCTCTTCCACGCCGAGCACTGGCCCGTGGGCACCATCGCCCGCCAGGTCGGCGTTCACCACGTCACCGTCCGGCGCGTCCTCGCCCAGGCCGGCGAGCTGGAGGCCGCCCGGTCCCCACGGCCCCGCAGGGTCGATCCCTTCGTCCCCTTCATCCAGGAAACCCTCAAGCAGTACCCGCTGTTGCGGGCCTCCCGCCTGTACCAGATGGTGCGGGACCGCGGATATACCGGCGCCCCCGACCACTTCCGCCACGTCGTCGCCCTGTACCGCCCCCGGCCCGCCGCCGAGGCCTTCCTGCGCCTCAAGACCCTCCCCGGAGAGCAGGCCCAGGTCGACTGGGGCCACTTCGGCACGCTCCGGGTGGGGAACGCCGAGCGCCCCCTCATGGGCTTCTTCGTCGTCCTCTCCTGGTGCCGCGCCGTCTTCCTCCGCTTCTTCCTCGACGCCCGCATGAGCAGCTTCCTCACGGGGCACCAGGCCGCCTTCCTCGCATGGGGCGGATGTCCCCGCATCTGCCTCTACGACAACCTCAAGAGCGCCGTCCTCGAACGACACGGCGACGCCATCCGCTTCCACCCCGAGCTGCTCGCCTTCTCCGCCCACTACCGCTACGAGCCCCGTCCTGTCGCCCCATACCGCGGTAACGAAAAAGGGCGGGTCGAACGCGCGATCCAGTACGCCCGCCATTCCTTCTTCGCCGCAAGAACCTTCAAGGACCTCGACGACTTGAACGAGCAGGCCCGACGGTGGTGCGACACCATCGCCGCCGACCGCCCCTGCCCCGAGGACGCCACCCTCACCGTCCGGCAGGCCTTCGAACAGGAGCGCCCTCTCCTCCTCCCTCTGCCCGAAAACCCCTTTCCCACCGCCGAGCGCCTCGCCGCCGCGGTGGGAAAGACCCCCTACGTCCGCTTCGACGGCAACGACTACTCCGTCCCCCACGACCGGGTCCGGCGCACCCTCACCGTCCTCGCCACCGAAGACACCGTCCGCGTCATCGACGGCACCCACGTCGTCGCCACCCACTCCCGCTCCTACCGCCGAGGTGAGCAGGTCGAAGACCCCCTCCACATCCAGACCCTCGTCGACCGAAAGCGCGAGGCCCGACAGCACCGCGGAATGGACCGCCTCTCCCACGCCGTCCCCCCCACCTCGCGCCTCCTCATCTCCCTCGCCGAGCGCGGCGGAAACCTCGGCAGCGCCACCGCCGCCCTCCTCCGCCTCCTCGACGCCTACGGCCCCGTCGAACTCGATCTCGCCGTGAAGGAAGCCCTCGACCGCGACGCTCCCCACCCCCACGCCGTACGCCACGTCCTCGAACGCCGCCGCACTGAGCGGGGGCTCCCCCCGCCCATCCCCGTCGCCCTCCCCGACGACCCCCGCGTCCGCAACCTCGTCGTGAAGCCCCACGACCTCACCGACTACGACCACCTCGAAGGCACCGACGATGACGACCCCACCGCCTGATCTCCGAAGAGACCGCGTCAAGCGCCTCGCCCTGTTCGGGCTCCTCTCACGCTGGGACGAGTTCGCCCAAGAGCCCTGGATCGACACCCTCCTCGACGTCGAGGAACACGAGCGGCAGCGTCGCAGCCTCGAACGCCGCATCGCCACCGCCCGCCTCGGCCGCTTCAAGCCCATCGCCGACTTCGACTGGAACTGGCCCGCCTCCATCGACCGACACCAGGTCCAGGACCTCTTCACCCTCCGCTTCGTCGACGAGGGACTCAACGCCGTCCTCGTCGGCCCCAACGGGGTCGGCAAGTCGATGATCGCCCTCAACCTCGCCCACCTGGCCCTCCTGCGCGGCTATACCGTCCGCTACCTCACAGCCTCGGCCCTTCTCAACGACCTCGCCGCCCAGGAAGGGGCACGCGCCCTCCAGCGCCGGTTCCAACGATACGCCGCTCCCGCTCTGCTCATCGTCGACGAGCTCGGCTACCTGTCCTATGACCACCGCCACGCCGACCTCCTCTTCGAGGTGGTCTCCCGCAGGTACGGGCTCCGGTCCATCCTGCTGACCACCAACAAGGCGTTCGCCGAGTGGAACGAGGTCTTTCCCAACGCCTCCTCGGTCGTCACCCTCGTCGATCGCCTCGTCCACCACTCGGAGATCGTCCACATCGAAGGGGAGTCCTACCGCCTCAAGGAGGCCAAGGAGCGCGCGGCACTGAAGGCCAAGGAACGCGCCCCTTCCCGGTCGCGGAATCCCGACCGCTGAGCCAGGGGCGACCTCCTCCCGTTCCCGAGCCCCCCGCCCAACTCCGGTACGCGGGCCCACCTCCTCGCCCACGCCGTCATCGACTCCCTCGACCACGCCCTCGACCGCGCCGCAAAGGCCCTCGACGGCGCCCTCCCCGAACTGGATCCCGACGCCCCCCACGACGCCGCCGTCAACCTTCCCCTCAGCTCCTACCTCGCCAAGGAGATTGCCGGGGCGGCCCACCGCCTCCGGAAGATCCTGCGCGCCGACCGACAGATCCGACCGCCCCGACCCTGATTCCCTCGAGCCCGGTCACCCACCCCGACGGCGGCGCCCCGCGAATCGCGCCACCCTCGATGGCGGTCCGCCGCGATCCGCACCCATACCGATGGCGATCCCGCGCAAAGAGCCGGATCTCCGCGGGTCTTGGCCGCCGGCGACACCCGGTGCTTGCGGCAGTACGCGATCATGTCGCAGAGGCCGGGGCGCCGGTCGGCGGGCGCGTAGGCGGACTCGCCCTCGTCGACGAACTCCGCTAGCAGCCGGTGGTCGGGCCGCTCGTCGACCCAGCGGACCAGGGCCTTGCGCTGGGCGGGGATGGAGATGTCCCGCTGCGCCTGCTCTTCCGAGGACACGCGGCAGTAGGTGACGACGGCGGGCATGGGGCCTTCCAACGTTCTATAGTATGGGAAGCGGCCGAGGGTGCGTTCAGTCCGAATCGCCCCCATTCCGTCCTTTCCTGATACAGGAAACCGGGGCCGTCCGCAAGGGCCGCGGAGCGGCGTCCCCGGACACGGGATGCGCCTTCCGGACACGGGTTCCTCGCCCGAGAGGCGGGTCGGCGGGCGTTCCGCGGGGCCCCCCTCGGGTGCTGGGCTGATCCTCCCCGCGCGCAAAGCCTCGAAATCACTGACATACGCACCCTGAGCCCCAGAGGGCCCTCCCTCGCCCGCGTCGAGTGGCTCGCGCGAGAACCGTGTCCGCGGCGGCCCTTCCGTGTCCTCGCCACGTCCGGAGAGGCGGCGCATGCTGCCTCCCGAGCTTGAGGCGCGTCGCCCGACGGTGAGCCGGGACGGCGGCGCGTCCAATTGCTCCCCCGCAGTCACACCGATCCCATGTGTCCGCGCAAGGCGCGGCGGGCGGAGGGGTACGTGCGCCAAGACCTGCCCATCGAGTTCGCATTCGCGACCGAGCCGCCGTCCGCCGTCGCCGAGGCCGACCTCCTCAACCTCCTCGCCGAGGCCCTCGCCGACCAGGCCATAGAGGCGGCCCGCGCCGAGGCGGACGCCAGTGGCGGGGCCGCCGGCCGGGCCGAGGACCGGCGCCGCGCCGTGGACGCGGCCCGCCGCGCCGGCACCCCCGCGTCGCTCCTCACCCCGGCGGGACCGTGAGCCGCCGCCATCCCCTCGGCCGTCGCGGCGCGG
>JAKLKS010000235.1 GCA_023150535.1 Planctomycetota bacterium | reverse complement strand
GCGGGGGCGGCCGGAGGCGCTCCGCGGGGCACCCGGGGGGAGGGCTGCCCGCCCCGGAGGAGGAGGGCGGCCGTCGCGAAGAGGACGGCGAGGAGGAGTAGGGCGCCGCCGCGGCGGGACATGGGGAAGGAGCCTACCGCCGCGACCCGCGCATCACCACCACGGCGGCGGATCGGGGATCCACTCGTCGCGGATGAACTCGACGGGGCCCTCCCGCCTCTCGATGGCCAGCGCCGCCCAGGGCTCCGACCATTCGAAGCCGCGGGTGAACCCGCCCCAGGGGGCGATGACGGCGTACCGGACGAGGGTGCGCCCCTCCCGCGGGTCGTACACCACGCTCCCGATGTCCACGCCCCAGGCCGGGTCGGGGCTGACGCCGGCGAGGACGACGACGACCCGCTTCGTCTCGAAGTCGGTGATGTCCGCGATGTACCGCAGGGGGTCCCACCCGGCGGAGGAGCCTACCCCGAGGTCCTCGGCGAAGGCCTCCAGCTCCTCGGCGGTCTCGAAGGCCCGCGGGGTCCGCGACTCCCGGGCGAAGCGGACCCAGTTGACCTCCCCGAGGAGTTCAGGGGGCGGTAGCCGGGCGGGGACCACGCCGGTGGCGTAGTAGCCGACCTGGAGATCCTCGGGCAGGGGATCGAGCCACCGGACCTCCTCCACCCACATCGAACCGGGGTCCTCTGGGTAGTAGAGGCAGCAGGTGCCGTAGAACCGCCGCCCCGTGACGGTCGCGGTCGCACCCGCCCATGCCGGGTTGGCGCGGATGGCCGACACCCCGGGCCCCGCCAGGCCCAGGGGGGAGTTCCAGGGCTCGTCGGACCAGCGCAGCGAGGTGAGGGTGCCGACGCCCTGGAGGGTCCCCGTCCAGGATTCCCGCTCCTCGCCGTCCAGGAAGTGGGCGCGGCCGGGCTGCACCGAGAAGGTGGCCTCGCCGCGTTCCTCGGCGGAGGCTTCCCCCTCCCAGTCGGTGTCCTCCACGAGGCCGACCTCAAGGGCCAGGACGTCCCAGTTCACCTTGCGGGGGACCCGCGCCGTCACAGAGAAGCGGTACGGGGGCTCCTCGTTCCCGCCGATGCGCAGGGGGCGGCGGCCGCAGGCGACGATGGGCCCGTTGAGGGAGCGGAGCTGCCAGCGGACGGTGAACCTACCGGCGACGAAGCAGTAGGGACCGGTCTCCCAGGCGACGCGGGCCCGGACGGTCGCACCGCCGTGGACGATGGCCTTCGGGACGGTGACGTGGAGCCCGGGGAGCAGGGGATCGGCGGTTTCCTCCGCCGTCGCGGCGACGGCGGCCGCGCCGACGAGGATGGCCGCGAGGGTCCGCAGGATCCGCATGGTGGCCTCCTCCCTGGCCCGCACCCGGGAGAACCCATGCTACTCCCGGCCGGAGACCGGGAACAGGGCCGCCGTCAAGCCTCCAGCTCCCGGAACCCGCAGGCGAGGAGGTGCTCCCAGGTCCCGTCCAGTTCCCTCACCGGCGGTACGAAGACCACGGTCCCGTCCCGGCCGCGGGTGAGGAGGACGCGGTAGGCGTTCTGCCGCATGCGGAAGGGGTCGCGGGGACGGGTGCGCTTGCCGGAACTCGTCCCGTATTTGGCGGCCAGGCGGTTCGTCCACGCGCCCTTCTCCCGGAGGAAGTCGGTCCCCCAGGCGACCAGCGCCATGTCCAACTCCAGGCCCTGCGCCTGGAACTCCGTGGCGGGCCGATCGAGCCGGAGGCTCGACATCGGGTGGTCCGGGCCCTCCGTGAACCAGGGCCCCACCTTGAGGTTCTTCGTGCCCATGTAGGAGTTGTCGAGGCCGAACTCGGGCAGCCGCTTGTCCCGGGAAGAGGCCAGGATCCCGTACCGCGCGCCGGGGTCCTCCGCGTACCGGTCCCGCAGGTAGGCCTTCGCCTCCTCGAGGTCGCGCGTCGCCCACAGGCGCAGGCCGTCCGTCTCCCGGTCCCGGGGACTCCAGAGTCCCGCGCTCCAGCGACGCGCCTCCGATGCGTCCCCGGGCCCCAGGAGGGCCTCCACGAACCGGTGGAGGTCCCCCGCCAGGTGGAAGCGGATGGCGGTGTCGAGGCTGAGGGCGGGGTTCCACCGGAGATCGAGGCCGCTCCCGGCGAAGACCTCCTCGACGCCCGCGGGGGCGTGGACCGTCCAGCGGGACGCCTCGGGGCTCTCCTCCAGGGCGCGCCGCCACTGCGCGAGCCCCTCCTCCTCGCCGAGGTGGATCTCCTGCCCGCCCCCGATCAGCCCGACGAGGACCGACCACTCGGGCATCCGCTCGCAGACGCCGACGAAGAGCGCCGGCTCGCTCCGGACGAGGGACGGGTCCCAGTCGCGGTGGGTGTCGGCGACCTTGTCGGCGCTGAAGGCCCTCTGGGCCTCGTCGAAGACGAGGAGGTGCTCCCTCGGGACCCGCTCCGGCCGGGTCACGTGGTGGTCGAGGTAGCCCTTGATGTGGCGGACGAAGGCCTTGCCGCCGCCGCCGACCCTCCTGAACTCGTACTGGAGCACCTCGCAGAGGGGGCCGTTCCCGGACAGGTAGAGGGCCGGGGCGACCGGCTTCCCGCCCCTCCTCGGGACGGCGAGGTCGTCGAGGAACCGGGCGTGCACCGCCCGCATGCCGACGAGGGTCTTGCCGGCCCCGGGGACGCCGGTGACGAGGACGAGGTGGCGGCGTCGGTCGCGGGCGGCCTCGTGGGCGATGGCCGCGATGGCCTCGACGGCGGGGTCGGTGTTGGCCTTCGCGCGCCAGACGTCGCGCACGGTGCGGGAGAGGAAGAGCTCCCGGGCGGCCTCGACGAGGTCGGGGAGGGGGCGGTAGGCGTCTGGGTCGAGGAACTCGGCGAGGGTGAGCTGGGGGCCGGGGGCGAGTGTAGCAAGATGTGATACAAGTTGGTCGAGGCCGGCGGGGCCGACGATGTGGACGCCGTCCCTCTGCTCGGGGACCGGGGAGGCGCCCGTCGGGACGAGGACGGCGGCGACGGGGCGGTCGCGGCAGGCGGCGTGGTAGGCGCGGAGGTCGCGGGCGTAGGCGGCGGCCTGGTCGAGGTCGGCCTGCGAGGGGGACTCCTTCCCCTTGAGCTCGAGGACGACGACGGCGCCGTCGGCGAGGAGGACGGCGTCGGGGCGGCGGAGTTCGAGCGGGAGGCGGTACTCGAGGATGGCGCCGTAGCCGGGGGCGGTCTCGCGGAGGGCGAGGATCTCGCCGGCCTCGCGCTGGAGGAGGGGGATGGAGTCGTCCCAGGCGCGGATCTGGGCGGGGCCGGGGTCGCGGACGAAGGCCTCGAGGGAGGACCGGATGGTGCCGGCGGGCGTGCGGCGGAATTCCGGGAAGTCGGAGTTCCAGCCGGCGGTCGGATCGGGATCGCCGGTCAGCTGCGGCCCCCCGTCACGACAACTCCGCGCTTCCCATCCGGCCACCTGGGAGTCCCCCTCTGGAGGGCGAGGAACTCGATGCACTCGCAGACCAGCTCGAACAGGTCCTCCGTCGTCACGCCGCTTCGGCCTGTCCACTCTCGAACTTCCAGGCTGAACCTCTCCGTCCGCCGTTCCATGGCGAAGGACCAGTACTTCTTGATGATCCCCTTGCTCTCCTCGAGAGCCTTCCGGGCCGGCAGCAGATCCCGCTTCTTCGAGTTGACCCCCTTCTCCGCAGGAAGGAGGTTCCACAGGTCGTTGTTCCCCATGAGCGAGAACGGGATCACATGGTCGATGGCCATGGTCGCCCTCGTGAGCGGCCTGCCCGTCCAGACGCAGGTCAGCGAGGAGCAGGAGCCGAACAGGTCCCGCGCATCCCCCTGCTCTCGCTCGGGATCCCCGTCGGCGAGCAAGGCGTCCACCACCGTGCTGGCCTTGACGCTGAACCCCGAGATCCGGACGGTCTCCTCCGCCCAGCGGAGGATGACCGCATCCCCGATCCAGCAGCCGAGGAGGGACAGTTCCCTCCAGAGGGGGCGGGCGATGTAGACCTGCTTCGCCCGGCAGGAGAACAGGGGCCCCGATTCGGTCACCGCCCCCGCGTGCCTGACGGGCCCTTCTCGAATGGCCCTCTCTGCGGCGACGAGCACACGGTTGCGGACCTCCCCGACCGACGGCGGCAGCCGTCCCTGCCTCAGGTCCAGGAGATAGGACTGAAGGCCTGTCCCCTGAGGGTAGAGGTCGATGAGCTCCAGCAGCGGTGAGGCGAATGCCAACCCGTGTCTCCCGGTCCTCCTGTCCCCCTCCCGTTGAGGGAGGAAGTCCCTCCTCCTTGATGCAGCGAGCAGCGGCCAGTAGTACCGGATCCAGAGTTCCGCCACGGACCGAAGGGGAACGGTGACGTGGTTCCCGTCGCCCTCCGCGGCCAGGTGCGGTTTCCGCACCGCGATCTCCGCGAGCGCCCGGATGAGCGCGAACTTGTAGGTGGCCACCTTCTTGTCGGCGCTGAGGACCCCCTCGATCCGGTCCAGCGCCCTCGCCCCCTCGCCGGCCTCCAACCGCAGGACCATGGCGGTCCATCGATGCCCCGGCCGCTTGTGGGGGTCCGCATCGACCCAGGAGTCGATGAGCTGGAACCCCGCGCGCTCGAAGAGGAGTTGCACTTCCCCCGGATGGAGCGGCGTGAAGAGCCTCCCGACCGCGTCCCGGTCGTTCCCGTCGATTCCCGGCCGATCGAGGGGGACGGAGAGGAGCACCCGCCCGCCCTGGCGGAGGACCTTCTTGAACTGCAGGATCGCCTCGAGCACCCTGTGCCGGGGAACGTGCTGGAGGACGGCGGAGCAGAGGATCCCGTCGAACCTCCCTCCCAGCTCCTCGGGCTCCGGAAGGCCATCCGGGAGCACGCCCTTCAGGATCCTCTCCCGCAACTCCGGGTGGCGCTCCACCGCGCACTCGCGGAACGCCGCCGAGGGCTCCACCCCCCACGCCTCGTACCCGTCGGCGACGAGGCCGGCTGCGTCCCTGCCCGTCCCCGCCCCGACATCCAGGATCCTGCCGCCCCGCGGGAACACCGACGGGAATCGTGCGCGGAGCGAGCTCGTGATCCCCTCGTAGGCGGGGAGCAGGCGGCGGGCGTTCTCCTCGTAGTAACGGATCGTCTTCTCGTCCATGGCCCCCACCCCGCGTCGCCCCTGCTACCTCCTGAACACCGTCCCCTCGTGCCACGCCAGCAGCTCACGGTCCGGCCGCTCCTCCGCCCGTTCCGGCGCCCGGATCTCCCGGCCGTCCAGCGCCTCGTAGGACCGCCCGTTCCCCCAGTCCTTCCGCAGCCGCGGGCTCACCCGGAACCGCATCCCCGGGTCCACCGTCACGTACCCCCGGTCGAACAGCCGGTGGATGTCCGACCGCAGGCAGAGCCCGTTGGCCAGTTCGTGCGTCCCCTTCATCGCGTAGGGCCGGATGTGGGCGGCCTCCAGCACCGGGAGCGAGTGCTCCCCCGTCACCGCGCAGGACCGACCGTAGGCGTCGGTCACCGCCACCCGGAACGTCCCCTGCCCGAGCCGCGGGCGCACCAGGTGCGGCGCCCCGAACCGCTCCTCGGCGGCCGCCGTCCCCCGGTCCAGTTCCACCCCCGCGGAGCGCGTCGAGAGCCCCCGGCAGGCCTCCCACACCCGCCGCCCCTCGCCGGAGGCGAGCGCGTAGCGCTTCCCCGAGACGATGTTCCGGCTCCAGTCCCGCGGCTGCGGGACCCAGTCCCGCTCCCCGAGGAAGACCGGCTCCGAGATCATCAGGCACCCCACGTCGGGATCCTCCCCCGGCGCGAGCCCGCCCGGACGGAGCCGCCGCAGACGCTCCCGGAACGCCTCCGCCGTCGCCGTCCCGTTCAACTCCCCGAAGGCCTCCCAGGCCAGCGAGACCGGCACCCGGGACGCCCGCGCGAAGAAGCCGAAGCCGCACACCGCGTAGTGGGGCTTCTTCAGCTTGAAGAGGAAGGGCTCCCCCGGCCGCAGCGCGCGGAAGTCGTGGGCGCCCCCGGGCTGCCAGAAGTTCACCTCCTCGAGCGGCCCCTTCTCCGCGGAGAGGGCGAGGAGGTGGCGGTACCAGTCGAAGTCGGTGTTCCCGAAGTACCCGACCGGCCCCTCGTCCACGAGCCCGCCCTCCCGGCCCCGTCCCCCGTCACGACGCCCCGCACTATACCCGCTACCATGGACCCACCGGCGCCGCCCCCCCGCCCCCCCATGCACCTCCGACCCGCCGCGCCCGTCCTCGCCGCCCTCCTCGCCGCCGCCCCCGCCCCCGCCGACCCCCCCCGGCCCGGCGACCTCGTCGTCCGCGTCCGCGTCGACGACGCCCCCGTCCTCCCCTCCGCCGACGACGACCCCCGCGACGCCCTCGTCCCCGCCACCTTCCTCGGCACCCGCGCCCCCGGCCGGTCCTTCGCCACCGCCCTCGCCGTCGGCACCCCCGACGGCGACCGCCTGGCC
>JAKLKS010000234.1 GCA_023150535.1 Planctomycetota bacterium | reverse complement strand
GGTCTACTCCCTCATCGCGCTGAGCCACCGCATGGCCCCCCTCATGGCGGGCCGGGAGGGATCGGTCCTCACCCTCACCTACATCGGGTCCAACCGGGTCATCCCCAACTACAACCTCATGGGGGTCGCCAAGGCCGCCCTGGAGTCCTCGGTCCGCTACCTCGCCCACGACCTCGGCGAGGAGGGGATCCGGGTGAACGCCATCTCCGCGGGGCCGGTGCGCACCCTCTCGGCCAGCGCCGTGGGGGACTTCGTGAAGATCCTCGACCACGTGGAGCAGGCCTCCCCCCTCCGCCGCAACATCGAGCCCGTGGACGTGGGCGCGACGGCCGCCTTCCTCTGCTCCCCGGCCGCGCGGGGGATCACCGGGGACATCCTGTACGTGGATTCCGGCATGCACGCGATGGGGGTCTGAAGCGGGTTATCCCCAGACCCCCGCCCCCGTTCCGGGGCCCCGTCCCCGGACCGCGGTACCATCCCCGCCGGGCGCGGAGGGCGATTCCATGGCGGCAGAGAAGCGGCCGGACCCGGCGGTGCGCGGCGGCGACCGTTCCGTGGCGGACCTCGAGGGGATCGCCCGGCGGCTCCGGGCCGACATCATCACCATGCTCGAGGCGGCGGGATCCGGGCACCCCGGCGGATCCCTGTCGGCCATCGACGTCCTGACCGCCCTCTGGTTCCGCGAGATGCGCCACCGCCCGGAGGAGCCGGGCTGGCCGGACCGGGACCGTTTCGTCCTCTCCAAGGGGCACGCCGTCCCCGCCCTCTACGCCGTCTACGCCGAGGCCGGCTACCTCCGCCGGGACGAGCTCCCCACCCTCCGCCGCCTGGGATCCCGCCTCCAGGGCCACCCCGACCGCCGCTTCCTCCCCTGCCTCGAGGGGAACACCGGGTCCCTCGGCCAGGGGATCTCCATCGGCATCGGCATGGCCCTCGGCCTGCGGATGGACCGCTCCGGGGCGCGGGTCTACGTGATGATCGGCGACGGCGAGACCGACGAGGGCCAGGTCTGGGAGGCCGCCCTCTGGGCCGGCGCCCACGGCCCGAAGGTGGACAACCTCTGCGTCCTCACGGACGTCAACCGGATCCAGAACGACACCTTCTGCGACGACGAGCTCCCCCTGGAGCCCCTCGGCGAGAAGTGGCGGGGCATGGGCTGGAACGTGCTCGACGTGGACGGCCACGACATGGGGGCGGTGGTCGGGGCCCTGGAGGCGGCGCGGGCCTGCACCGGCCGGCCCACCCAGATCCTCTGCCGGACCGTCAAGGGGAAGGGTGTCTCCTTCATGGAGAACCAGCCGGGCTTCCACGGCGTGGCCCCCACGAAGGAGCAGGCGGCGAAGGCCCTGGTCGAGATCGCCGCGGGCCTCGGCGGGTCGGGCCCCGCGGGAGCGGGGCTCCGCGCGGGGGGGAGGTCCTGATGCCGGTGCGCACCTTCGAGACGGGCCCCGCGACCCGGGACGCCTACGGGGACGCCCTCTGCGAACTCGGCGCCGAGAACCCCCGCGTCGTGGCGCTGGACGCCGACCTCAGCAAGTCCACCAAGAGCGGCGTCTTCGGGAAGAAGTTCCCGGACCGCTACTGGAACATCGGGATCCAGGAGATGAACATGGTCGGGATGGCCTGCGGCCTGGCCAACACCGGCCGCATCCCCTTCATCTCCTCCTTCGCCGTCTTCCTCATGGCGAAGGGCTTCGACCAGCTCCGCATGAACGTCGCCTACGCCTGCGAGAACAACGTGAAGGTCGTCGGCAGCCACGGCGGCATCTCCATCGGCGAGGACGGACCGAGCCAGATGGGCATCGAGGAC
Source organism: Planctomycetota bacterium (assembly GCA_023150535.1). Taxonomy (GTDB): domain Bacteria; phylum Planctomycetota; class JAJSAM01; order JAJSAM01; family JAKLKS01; genus JAKLKS01. The sequence continues at coordinate 4,623 of JAKLKS010000234.1, read as the reverse complement.
GTGGCGCTGGGCTGCCTGCTCCCCGGCTTCACGGTCTGCGTCCCGGCCGACGCCGTCGCGGCGAAGGCGCTGACGAAGGCCGCCGCCGACCACCCCGGCCCCGTCTACCTCCGCATGGGGCGGCCGAAGGTCCCCCTCGTCTACCGGCAGGGGGAGCGCTTCGCCTTCGGCAAGGCCAAGAGCCACGCCACGGGCGGGGACGTGGCGATCCTCGCCAACGGCCTCATGCTGGCGGAGGCGATCCGGGCGTCGGACCTCCTGCGCGACGAGGGGATCGAGGCCACGGTGCTCGACGTCCACACGGTGAAGCCGCTGGACGAGGAGGCGGTGCTGGCCGCCGCCCGGGAGTGCGGGGCCGTGGTCACCGCCGAGGAGCACCTCGTCCACGGAGGCCTCGGGACCGCCGTCGCCCACTGCCTCGCCCTCCACCACCCCGTGCCCCTCGAGTTCGTCGGCGTCGCGGACACCTACGCCGAGAGCGCCACGCCGGAGCAGCTCCTGGAGAAGTACGGGCTCACCGCCCGCGCCATCGCCGACGCCGCCCGGCGCGCCGCCGCCCGGAAGGGCCGCTCCGGGAGCCGCGGCGGGGGCCACTGAGGCCGGGGGGCGGCCACGGCGACCGGGGCTCGCGGCGGTCCGGGGCGGCGCGCCCTCCGCCCCTCCGCACTTCGCGCGGTGGGCCTTCGCGCGGTGTGCCTCCGGGCGGCGGGCCTCCTCGCGGCTCTCCTCCTCGCCCCGCCCCCTCCCGCGGGAGCGGGCGACCCTCCCCCCGCCGATCCCCGGGCCCGGGAGGCCGCCGCGCTCCTCGCCGAGGGGAGGTCCCTGGCGGCGGGGGGGGACCTCGCCCCGGCCTACGGGGCGTTCTCCCGCTCCCTCCGGGCCTCCCCCGACCAGGACGGGAAGGACCTCGCCCGGGACGCCCTCCTCGCCCTGGCGCCCCCCCCGGCGCCCCCGCTCTCGGAGAAGGAGCGGTCCGTCGTCGTGGCCCGCATCGACGAGGAGCGCTCCCGGTACCTCCGGGACGCGGCCAACCGGCTGCTGGGGGAGAAGCGCCTCCGGGGGGCCCTGCGGCTCCTCGAGGAGGTGAAGGGGGCCCTCCAGGAGGAGGCCACCGCGAAGGTGATCGGCGATCCCCGGGGCGCGGAGCGGCGGGAGCGGGAGGTGGCCGACCTCCGCGTCCGCATCTTCTCGGACCTCCCCCCGGCGGAGCGGGAGGAGGCGGACGCCCTCTTCTCCCGCCACCGGGCCGACCCGGCCCGGGTGCTGCGCGAGGGGGAGAAGCTCCGGAAGGAGAGGCGCCTCCTCGCCGCCCGGCGCCTCCTCCAGTCCCTCGTCCTCGACCCCTCGGCTCCGGCGGGACCGAGGGAGGAGGCCCGGGCGGCGGTCGCCGGCCTCGAGCGGGAGATCCTCGCCGACCTCGATCCGGCGGAGCGGCGCGCGGTGGAGGAGGCCCTCGCCTGCCCGGTCTTCGCCCGGCTCGAGGTCCTCCCCTCCATGGAGTTCCTCTTCATCGGCGACGCCGCGCTCCTCGCCCGCATCCCGGCGCGGAGCCGCTTCCTCCTCGACCTCGCCTACGTGGCCCAGACCGACCTCGCCGGCCGGGTCCCCAACCCGGGGGGGGACCGCGTCACGGTCTTCTTCAAGGAGCTCTGGGACTTCGGGGGCGGCGTCGGCGGCGGCTCCCGCATCGACATCGGGCGGGCCGATCCGAGGGGGAAGCAGGCGATCCTCGTGGGGAGCGGGCTCTTCTTCCACGAGCTCGGCCACTGCGTCTTCGTCCCCGATCCCCGCTTCCCGGGATGGATGGAGGGGATCGCCAACTTCGCCGCCGCCTTCACCGCCACCTTCCTGAAGCAGGAGACCTCCGAGGGGGGCTCCTGGAAGGGGGACCTGGAGGCCTTCCGGCGGGACTACCTCGAGCGGGAGGAGGCCTACTGGAGGACCGCCCCCTACGGCCCCTCGGCGGGCTGGTTCCTCCACTGGATCGCCTCCCGCGGGATGCGCCCGGGCCGGGGGCCGGACTGGGTCCGCTACGGCCGCGTCTTCCGCGCCTGGGAGGCGCTCTCGCCGCGGCCCGCCACGGTGGCCGGCACCGCCCGGGCCTTCGGGGCGCTCCTGGCGGCGGAGTTCGGGCCCGGGGTCTGGGAGGACCTCGCCGCCCAGCGCTTCCCCGTCGAGGAGGGGACGGCCGTGGACCTCGCCTTCCCCGACGGCGCGGCCCACTACGAGGCCCACCTCCGCCGGGAGACCCTCGCCCTCGGCGCCTCCGACCCCGCCGAGGCGGATCGCCTGCGGGCGGAGATGGGGGCCCTGACGGGCTGGGCGGTCTGCGGGCCCTTCTACCCGCCGGAAGGGGGGGACGGCCTCGCCTCCGTCTTCCCCCCCGAGCGGGAGGCGGTGCTCGACCGGGAGTACCCGGGGGCCCGGCAGGTGGCCCGCTGGTTCCCTCCCGGCGCCGGCGGGCCGGTCTCGGAGGACGCGGCCGGGGCCGTCACGGCGCGCTGGGCCTACCCCGAGGGCTCGGTCACCTACGGGCTCCTCGAGGTGGAGGTCCCGGAGGCGGCGGAGGCCTTCGCCTGGGTGACCGCGGAGCACCGCTGGGCCCTGTGGGTGGACGGGCGGCTCCTCGAGAAGCAGGAGTGGGAGGCGGGGGGGCTCGTGCCGGACCGGGACCGGGTCCCTCTCACCCTCGCGAAGGGGCGCCACCGGCTGCTCTTCAAGGCCGCCCTCGGCTGGCTCGGCCCGACCTTCGCGGTGCGCCTGACGGATCGGGCGGGGAGGGGGATCCCCGGGCTCCGGTGCCTGCCGGCGGAGGCGCGGCCCTTCGTCCCCGCCCCGAAGCGGGAGTGGAAGCCGCTCTTCCGGGACGCCTTCGAGCGCAACGCGCTGGGGCCGAACTGGACCGCGGGGCCGGGGGGCTTCACGCTGCGGAACAAGGTCCTCCGCGGGTCGGCCCCGGGGGGCGCGGTGCCCTGGCGGAAGTACTCCGTCCGCCCCGGCTTCCCCCAGGACAGCCCCTCCCACCAGCTCACCCTGGACACGAGGGTCCTCCGGAAGGCGGGGAAGGACCTCCGGGTGGAACTCGCCCTGGAGGGGGACCCGAAGATCGCGCTCACGCTCGACGCCGAGGAGGCGGACGGGGGGCTCACGGGGTGGACGGTGGTCGTCGTGCCGCGGGGGGAGAGGGCGGAGGTGCGCCTCGAGCGCTACGACCGGCTCCTCTACCTCGGCGAGGCGGCGGCGGCGAAGGGGAGGGAGCACCGGGTCCTCGTCGAGCGGCGGGACGGGTTCGTCACCGTGGAGGTGGACGGCGAGGTCGCCCTCGACCGGGTGTCGGCGGCGCCGCTCCGGCGGGACGGCCTGCGGATCTGCACCTGGGGGACCGACCCGGCGATCCGGCGGGTGGAGGTGCTGGGGGCGGGTCCTTGAAGTCCGCGTCGTCCGTCCTACAATGTCCTGCATGAAGACCACGAGCCTCACCATCCGGCTCGACGCGGACCTCGCCCGCCTGCTCGCGGGGACGAGCCGGCGCCTCCGCAGGTCCCGCAGCGATGTCGCCCGGGAGGCGCTCCGCAGGCAGTTGAGGGTGCTCCAGTTCGAGATCCTGCGCGGCCGGGTCATGCCCTTCGCCGAGGCGCGGGGGTTCCTGACGGACGAGGACGTCTTCGAAGCGGTGTCGTGAGGGTCCTCCTCGACACCAACGTCCTCCTTTCCGCCTTCGCCGTCCGCGGCCTCTGTTCCGACGTCCTGCGCGAGGTCCTGCAGCGGCACGAACTCCTCTGGTGCGACCAGGTCGTCCTCGAGGTGGAGAGGAACCTCGCCCGGAAGTTCCGCATGCCCGCCGGGGAGATCGCCTCCCTCCTGGGATTCCTGGAGGATGCGGCCGCCCGGGTCGAACCGGCCCCCGGGGTAGCGGTGCCGGGGCTGGACCAAGGGGACGAGGCCGTCGTCCGCGCCGCGGTCGGCGGGCGGGCCGACTTCCTGGTCACCGGGGACGCCGCGATCCTCCGGATCGGGCGGTGCGGCGGGACGGAGATCCTCTCTCCGCGTGCGTTCCGGGAGCGGATGGGAGGCGGTGGCGCCCGCTCCTGATCACGGCAGGCTCCTTCCCCACCCCTCCGCCCTCCGCCGGAAGCCGGCCCCTTCGAGGAGGCGGCGCGCCCCGGGGAGCGGGGCGTCGGCCCGGAGGAGGACCCGCCGGTACCCCGCCTCCCCGGCGAAGCGGAGGCACTCCGCCAGGAGGAGCCCCCCGAGGCCGGGCACCGGGGCCGCGGGCTCCAGGTGCAGGAGGCGGATCTCCGCCGTCCGCGCCGCCCGCCGCAGGAGGAGGACGGAGCCGACCCGCTCCCCGTCCCGCTCGGCGATCCAGCACCGCTCCCGGCGGCCGTCGCGGCGGAGGAGGAAGCCGGCCGCCACCCGGGCGGCGATCCCCTCGAGGGGGCCCCCCCGGCCCCGCCCGCGGGCCTGGAGGGCGCCGTGCCGCTCCACCACCCAGCCGAGGTCCCCGGGGCGGTGGCCGCGGAGGACGACGGGGGCCGTCGAGGGGGGCCGCCCCGCCAGCAGCGGCCCCGCCGCGTCGAGGCAGGCGGCGACCCGGGCCCGGTCCCCCGGGGCGAGGGGGGC
>JAKLKS010000233.1 GCA_023150535.1 Planctomycetota bacterium | reverse complement strand
GCGACCCCGGGGGTCGCCCCCGTGAAGAAAGGGAGCCTGGCTCCGTACCGGTCACCGGCTCACTTCGGCGGGAGGTCCAGGGTCTTGTCGAGGTTCTCCTCCTCCGGGGAGGAGGCCGCCGGGGCCGCCGCGGGGGGGGCGGCGGGGATGTCCTCGTCCTTCTCCTCGACGACGGCGACGGCGACGGCGGGGGCCGGCTCCGGCGCCGGCGCCGGCGCCGGCGCGGCCTCCCGGGCCTGGCTGGTGGCGCCCATCATCATCTGCTGGGCCTCCTCCGCCATGGCCTTGACCTTGTCCTGGGCGGAGACCTGGCCCGCCCCCCGGGCGTCCTTGATGGAGCCGAGCAGGGTCCCGTCGTTCAGGCAGGACTCGAAGCAGTCCACCACCTCGGGGTCGAAGTGGCTCCCGCGGCCCTCCTTGATGATCTGGATGGTCTTCTCGATGGGGAGGCCCGGCCGGTAGGCGCGGTCGGAGTGGAGCGCGTCGAAGACGTCGGCGATGGCGAGGATGCGCGCCTCGACGGTGATCTTCTCCCCCGCCAGGCGATCCGGGTACCCGGTCCCGTTCCACTTCTCGTGGTGCTGGCGCACGAGCGGCGCCACCTCCCCGAGCACGGAGATGGGCCGCACGATCTGCGCGCCGACGTTGGGGTGGAGCTGGATGACGAGGAACTCCTCCTGGGTCAGCTTCCCCGTCTTGTTGAGGATGACGTCGGGGGTCCCGATCTTGCCGATGTCGTGGAGGATGCCGGCGCGCTCGATGATCTTCCGCCGCTTCGCCTCGAGGCCCATGGTGGCCGCGATGACGTCCGCGTAGAGGCCGACCCGCTCCATGTGGCCGCGCGTGTAGGAGTCCTTGGAGTAGACCGCCTGCACCAGGGCCATGACGGCCTCGATGGCGTTGCGCTCCGACGCCGACCGCTCCCCCCGCAGCCTCTCCGCCTCCGCCGCCGCCCTCTGGAGCCGGCGCTTCTCCACGACGCGGCTCACCGTGAGCATCACGTCCTCGAAGTCGAAGGGCTTGCGGAAGTAGTCGTAGGCGCCGTTCTTGATGGCCTGGATCGCGTAGTCGAGGTCCACGTTGCCCGTGATCATCACGACGTCGGTCGTGGGCCGGACCTTCCGCACCTCGGCCAGGAGGTCGAGCCCCGTCATCTGGGGCATGTTGATGTCGGTGATGACGAGGAAGAAGTCGTCCTTCTGGAACTTGTTGAGGCCGTCCCGGCCGTCCACGGCCGTGGTGACCTCGAAGCCGTTCTGCCGCAGGTAGATGGCGACGGGCTCGCGGATGTGGGGCTCGTCGTCGCAGACGAGGATCCGCTTCTCGTTCCAGGTCTCTTCCGCCGCCGGGTCGCTCATGGCCCCTCTTCGTCCGCCGGGGGCCCTGCAGCCCCCAGTTCGAACCGGCTCCCCAGGTAGATCTTCCGCACGAAGGGGTCGTTGACCAGCTCCCCCGGGGCGCCCTGCCGCGCGATCCTACCACCGTAGATGATGTAGGCGCGATCGGTGATGGAGAGGGTCTCCCGCACGTTGTGGTCGGTGATCACGAGCCCGATCCCCCTGCGGCGGAGGTCCCGCAGCAGGCCCTGGATGTCCTCCACGGCCACCGGGTCGATGCCGGAGAAGGGCTCGTCGAGGAGGAGGAGGGCGGGCTCCAGGGCGAGCGACCGGGCGATCTCCAGGCGCCGCCGCTCACCGCCGGAGAGGTTCTCGGCGTGGGACTTCCGCACCTTCTCCAGTCCGAACTCCGCGATGCGCGCCTCGCAGCGCTCCCTCCGGGTCGCGGCGGGCAGGTCGAGGGCCTCCAGCACCGCCAGGATGTTGTCCTCCACCGTCATCCGGCGGAAGACGGAGGGCTCCTGGGGGAGGTAGCCGATGCCCCTGCGGGCCCGCACGTGGGTCGGGGCGTGCGTCACGTCCTCGCCGCGGAGGTGGACCGTCCCCTCGTCGGGGGTGACGAGGCCGAGGGTCATCTTGAAGGAGGTCGTCTTCCCGGCCCCGTTGGGGCCGAGGAGCCCCACCACCTCGCCCGGCTCGAGGGAGAAGGAGACCCCGTCCACCACGCGGCGGCGGCGGTAGGTCTTGGCCAGGTCCTTCACCTCGAGGAGCGGCAGGGCGGGGTCTCCGGGGACAGGGGGAGACTAGCCGAGGAGGGCCGGCCGCCTCCCCCCTTTCCGGTCCGGGGCGGCCTACCCGCCCCCCTTCGCCGCCAGCACCGCCTTCGTCAGGGCCGGGACCACCTCGAACACGTCCCCCACGATCCCGTAGTCGGCCACCTTGAAGATGGGGGCGTCGGCGTCCTTGTTGACCGCCACGATGCAGCGCGAGGAGGTCATGCCCGCGAGGTGCTGGATGGCGCCGGAGATGCCGAGCGCGACGTAGAGCTTCGGCGACACCGTCTTCCCCGTCTGGCCGACCTGCTCCGCGTGGGGCCGCCAGCCGGCGTCCACGACCGCCCGGCTCGCCCCCACGACGCCGCCGAGGGCCGCCGCCAGCCCCTCGACGAGGCCGAAGTGCTCCGGCCCCTTGAGCCCTCGGCCGCCGGAGACGATGATGTCGGCCTCGGTGAGGTCCACCCTCTTCGCCGCCGCCGCCATCACCTCCTTCACCACCACGAGGAGGTCCCCCTCCGGGATCCCCGGGTCGAAGGCCTCCACCGCCCCCGCCGCCCCCTCGGGCCCGGGCTCGAAGGCGTTGGGGCGCAGCGAGGCCACGGTCACCGGGCCGCCGTTCACCACCCGCGCCAGGGCCTTCCCCGCGTAGACCGGCCGGGTCCAGGCGACCTTCCCGCCCTCGACGGAGGCGCCGGTGCAGTCCGAGACGGGGGAGGTCCCGAGGCGGGCCGCCGCCCCTGGGCGCTGGCGCCCATGAGGACCACCGTCGCGTCCAGCGCCCGCGCCGCCGCCGCCACCGCCCTCCCGTAGGAGGCGGGACGGAAGGCGGCCGCCGCCGGCCCCTCGACGACGAGGACCTTCGCCGGGCCCCGCCGCGCCGCGACCGCCGCCGCCGCCGCCGCGCCGGGGCCGATCACGACCGCCCCGAGGGGCGCGCCCAGGGCCTTCGCGAGGCGGGCCCCCTCGCCGAGCGCCTCCAGCGAGGACTTCTTCGGCGCCCCGTCCTTCTGCTCGACGTAGACCAGGATCCCCGCCATGGTGTCGTCCTTTCCCGGGAGCCGCTAGAGGAGCTTCGCCTCGTCCCGCAGCAGCCGGACGAGTTCCGGCACCGCGTCGACGCCCTGCCCGAGGATCCGGCCCGGCGGCCGCTCCGGCGGGAGGGAGAGCCTCTCCGTCCGCACCGCCGCCGCCGCCGCGGGGGCCGGCTTCTCGACGAGGGGCTTCTTCTTGGCCGCCATGATCCCCTTGAGGGAGGCGTAGCGCGGCTCGGCGAGCCCCTTCTGCGCCGTGAGGACGCAGGGGAGGGGGACCTCGAGCGCCTCGGTGCCGCCCTCCACCTCGCGATGGCAGAGGAGGCGCCCGTCGCCGGCCTCGAGCTTCGTCACGAAGGAGACGCAGGGCCGCTCGAGGATCGCCGCCGCCAGATGGGGGACGGAGGCCTGGTCGGTGTCGATGGCCTTCCAGCCGAAGAGGAGGAGGTCGGCGCCGAGCCCCTTCGCCTCGGCGGCGAGCGCCCCGGCCACGGCCGCGGCGTCCCGCTCCCCGCCCCCGTCCACGAGGAGGACGGCGTCGTCCGCCCCCATGGCGAGCGCGGTGCGGAGCTCCTTCGTCGCCTCCTTCGGACCGAGGCAGAGGACGGTCACCTTCTCCGCCTTCCCCGCCTCCTTCAGCTTGAGGGCCGCCTCGAGGGCGATCTCCTCGTAGGGCCCGATCACCCACTCGACGCCGGCCGGGTCCACCGTCTTCCCGTCGGCGGCGATGCGCACCTTCGCGGTGGTGTCGGGCACGCGCTTGATGCAGACGGCGATCTTCATGGCGCCTCCGGGGACGGGGAACGCGACCCGGGGCGGATCCTACGAACCTCCCGCGGGGCGGCCAAAGGGGAACGCCCTGGGGCGCGCCCCCCGGGCGTGACGAGGTTCCCCGGGAGGGACGCGGGGAGGGGGCGGCCGGCCCGTGGCGCCGGCGGCACGATCGGGGCGACGCCCGTCAAGGAACGGGGGCATGGGCCTTGCTCGCCCTCGGGGGTCCGGGGGTGGATTCCGCCGGCGCCCCGGAGGGGAGGAACCCGACCGTGGAAACCGGAGCCCGCACGCCCGCCGTCACCGCCGCCGGCCTGCTGGCCGCGGCCCTGCTGCTCGCCCCCTCCCCGGCCCTCGCCGGGGACGAGGGGAGGCCGGCGCCCGCCGGGGACCGGGGGAAGCCCGCCCCCGCCCCCGCCGCCGCCCCCGCGGCGGCCCCCGCCCCGGAAGCCCCCCCGGCGGAGCGGGAGGCCGGGGACGATGCCGTGAGTATGGCCGTCGAGGAGTACGTCGGCGGCCCCCGCGCCCCGGAACTCCCCGAGGTGACCGTCACCGCCACGCGCACCCGGCGGGACCCCTTCGACCTGCCCCAGTCGATCTCCCTCTTCGACGCCGAGGAGATCGCCGGTCCGGGGATGTTCGTCTCCGCGAAGGGGGTCGCCTGGCGGGACGCCGGCATCTGGTTCGACGAGCGCACGTCCACCACCGTGGACCCGATCATCCGCGGCTTCGCGGGGTTCAACCTCCTCACCCTCGTGGACGGGAACACCCTCTCGACCCTCTGGGGCGAGGGCGGGTTCGGCGCGGACGACATGTACGGGAAGATCGACCCCGAGATCGTGGACCGCATCGAGGTCATCCGCGGCCCCTCCTCGGCGCTCTACGGCTCCAACGCGCTGGGGGCGGTCATCAACGTGATCACCCGCGCCGGGCCCATCGACTTCCAGGAGGAGGGCTACGCCTACGGCGGGCGATCCAAGGTCACCTTCGGCTCCGCGGCCAACGCGGTGGGCTTCCGGCAGGAGTTCTTCGGGGCGGGGGAGGACTTCCGCTACCTCGTCGGGGGCTCGGCCCGGGACTTCGACGACATCCGGGGCGGCGGCGACCTCGGCATCCTCGAACCCTCCGACGGCCGGGAGAGGAACTGGGACTTCTCCGGGGAGATGATGGTCTCCGACGGGCGCCTCCTCCGGCTCACCGTGCAGGACGTCCACAGGGACCACGTCAAGCGCTACTACCGCCCGACCCAGGACAACGCCAACGACCGGGAGGCGGTGGGGCTGTTCTACGAGGACTCGAAGGGCAACGCCACCTGGGATTCCCTCGAGGCGCGGCTCTACTACCAGCACAAGCGGGACGAGCGGCGGTTCTTCGCCACGGACTCCGAGGGCCGGGCCGTCACCGTCACCTACGCGGGCGGCCTCACGGCCACCCGGAAGCTCGGCGCCGGGCACGTCCTCACGGGAGGCCTCGCGGCGGAGCTCGACCGCGGCGACAGCCCCGACGACGAGCAGTTCACCATGACCGACCCGCCGCCCAAGAGCCGCGCGGCCCCCCTCAGCGAGTGGTGGAACGGCGGGGTCTTCGTGCAGGACGAGTGGGAGGCCCACCGGAGGTGGAGCCTCCTGGCCTCGGCCCGCTACGACCGCATGCTCTTCAAGACCGACGTGGACGGCGCCTACCACCCGCCGCAGGGGGACCCCCAGGACGACGCCATCCGCGAGAACCAGGGCGCCCTCACGGGCGGCCTCGGCGGGGTCTTCAAGGCGACGGAGGAGATCCACCTGACGGGCAACTGGTCCCGCGGCTTCCGCCAGAGCGCCCCGAACTTCGGCCTCCGCCAGCTCGGCGACGGGGTCCTCATCCCCAACGGCCTCCTCGACCCGACGACCTCGGACAACTTCGAGCTCGGCCTGAAGTCCCGCTCGAAGGGGCTGCGCGTCGACCTCGCCCACTACCTCTCCCTCATCGACAACTGGCAGGGGGACCTCCGGACGGTGGATTCCTACAACGGGTCCACCTGGTACGACTTCAACGGGAACGGCGTGCAGGACGCCAACGAGGGCTACGTCCAGCAGACCGAGGGCGGGGACGCCTTCGTGAAGGGGTTCGAGGCCCGCGCCACCTGGCAGCCCCACGCCCACGTCGACGCGATCCCGGTGAACTGGTCGCTCGACGGCTCCTTCGCCTGGAACCGGGGCCGGGTGGACGGCACCGACCAGCACCCCGAGGAGGAGCCCCTCCGCCACACCCAGCCCATGCGCCTGCTCCTCGGCCTGCGGTGGGACGAGACGGCCGACCCGGCCCGGGGGATGTGGTTCGAGTTCCGGGCCGACATGGTCGGGAAGTACGATGACATCCCCAGCGACCGGGCCGCCTCCGACCTCGCCTGGCGGGAGGACCCGCAGGACGGCACCTCGGGCTACCTGCGCGACTACATCGGGACGCCGGGATACACCATCTTCCACCTCTACGGCGGCATGAACCTCTCGAAGGGGACCCGGGTGGTCCTCGGCATCGAGAACCTCTTCGACAAG
>JAKLKS010000232.1 GCA_023150535.1 Planctomycetota bacterium | reverse complement strand
AGGAGGAGCGCGCAGGCGAGGAGGCTACTTCTCATGGACCCACTTCCCGCCCCGGCGGACCGCCAGGACCGCGGGCTGGAGGTTGCTCTTCACGGGGTCGAAGACGACCGGCCCCGTCACGGCGCCGTCCCAGGTCTCGAGCCCGTAGAGCCAGTCCCGGATCCGGACCCGGTTGAGGCCCGCGGTCCGGATCGCCTCGAGGAGGAGCCGCGCCCCGTAGGAGGCGTAGATGTCGGGGTCCTTCCCGTACCGCTTCCGGAAGCGGGCCTGGAACTCCCGCCACTTCGGGTCCTCCCGGTCGGGGTCGTAGGGGACCGCCACCGTCGCCCCCTCCGCCGCGTCCCCCGCCTCCCGGAGGAAGGCCTCCCCCATCATGCGATCGGTCCCGAAGACGGGGAGGGTGACCCCGGCGGCCCGCAGGGCCTTCACCACGCGGCCGAGGTCGTCGCCGTTCCCCCAGAGGAGGATCCCGTCCGCCCGCGTCTCCCGGATCTTCTCCACGGTGCCCTCGGGGAGGACCCCGCCCCGGCGGTAGCGCAGGTCGGCCACCACGGGGGAGCCCGCGCGGCGCATGGAGTCGATGAACTCCTGGGACTGGATGCGCCCGAACCGCTCCCCGGTCCGCAGGACGAGGGCGCGCCGGAGGCCGAGCTCCCCGTGGTAGCGCCGGAAGAGCCGGTAGCACTCCTGGCGGTCGTCCGGCATGACGCGGACGATCCAGGGGATGTTCGTCTCCATGAGCGTCGGGTCGGTGTCGGCGGTGTTGACGATGGGGATCTCGATCTTGAGGGCGACCCGCAGCAGGATGTGGGTCGAGTTCCCCTCCACGGAGCCGAGGATCGCCCACACGTTCTCGTTGTAGGCGAGGTCCACGATCATGTTGGAGGAGGCCCCCCAGAGCGGGAGGTCGTTCCTCTCGACGAGGGCGAAGGGGAGGCCCCGGTACCCGCCCGCGGCGTTCCCCTCCTCGACGGCCAGCACCATGCCGTCCTTCATGGCGGTGCCGAGGGGGACGTCGGGGTGGTCGTAGAGGGGCGCGAGGAGGCCGATCTTCACCGCGTCGAGACCCTTCGGCTCCGGGTCCTCCCGGCCGGCCCCCTTGAACTCCGTGGCCTGCATGAAGTACCGGAAGTAGGGCTCCCCCACACCCCTCCAGGGCTCGACGGCCCGGGGGACTGCGCCGTAGGGGGCGGGGGCCGGGGAGGGGGCCGGCCCGGGATCGGCCGGCTTCCCGTCCTCCGGGGCGGGGGCGGGGGCGGGCGCCGGGGCCGGCTCCTCCCCGCCGACCGCCGCGGGCGGGGCGGCCAGGAGGAGCGCCGCCGCCGCCAGGAGCGCGAGCAGGAGCCACCAGAGGCGGTGGTGGGCGGGGCGGCTCATGGCTTCCCCCCCTCCCCCGCCTCGTCGCAGACGCAGAGCCGGGGCTCCGGCCCCTCCTGCAGGAGGGCCATGGCCTCGATCTCCACGAGCAGGTCGGAGCGGCAGATCCGCGCCTGGATCCCCGTGGAGGCCGGCACGGGATCGAGCCCGAGCCGGGTGAAGAACTCGTTGCGCACCTCGTTGAAGTCCCGGTAGTCCCGCTCGATGTCGCGGATGTAGCAGGTGGTGCGGACGATGTCGTACCAGGTCGCCCCCTCGGAGGCGAGCAGGCCCGTGATGTTCCGGAGCGTCCGCCACATCTGCGCCCGGAAGTCCCCCTCGTGGACCGTGTTCCCGTGCTCGTCCACGGAGGCGGTGCCGGAGATGAGGAGGAGGACCCTCCCCCCGCCGAGGGGCACCCGGAGGCCCCGCGAGAAGGAGGACGCGACGGGGCGGTAGTCGGTCGCCTCGTTGAGCACGCCCGGGGCCTTGATGGCGGTCCAGGGGGCGGCGCCCGCGCGCCTCCGCGGGGGCTTCCGGCCGGGGCCCATGCCCAGCGCCGCCATCTCCGCCCTCTCCCCCCGGGAGGGGGTCCGCCCCGCCGCGCCCGACGCCTTCGCCGTCCTCATCGCCTCTCCGATCCCCCGGCCTCCGCCGGGACCATGGTCGCGCCGCCCGTCGCCGTTCCGTGCCCCACCCCCTCCGCCGTCGCGATCCAGACCTCCCGGCCCCGCGCGTCGGACTGGAAGACGAAGTCGTGGGGAGGGGCGGTGTCGAGGACCCGCACCTCGGGCTCCCGCCCGGGCCGGGTGAGGCGCACCTCCCCCTTCCCGTCGGCCCTCCGCGTGTAGACCGCCCAGTGATCCCCGTCGGTCACGCACAGGCCGCTGTCGGTGTTGAAGAGCGCCCAGCGCCCGCGGGCCTTCACCGAGTTCACGAAGTCGCTGGGGAGCCCGGAGTCCTTCTTCAGCCAGGAGCGCCAGCGGCCGTCCCGGTAGCGGGAGACGCCGAAGTAGGTGGACTGCCAGACCGCCCCCTCGTCGTAGGAGAGGGAGGAGGTGATGACGTGGACCGGCCCGTCGTCGGGGACCAGCTCCACCTCCATCTCGCCGTCGGGGTCCCGGAACTCCCTCCAGGTCTCCGTGGAGGGCTCGAGCGAGATGACCCCGCTCCCCCAGACGCCGAGCCAGACGAGCCCGTCCCCCACGGTGACGGCGTAGACCCAGGGCTCGTGGAAGACGGCGTTGTTGTGGTCGTAGACCCCCCAGCGGTCCCGGGCGAAGTCGTACCAGGAGAGGCCCGAGGCGGTGGCGCACCAGACCCGGTCCCCCTCGCAGTCCACGCCGTAGACCACGTCGTTCATGAGCCCGCTGGTGGTCTGCCTCCAGGTCGTGATCCGCCCGCCGCTGAGGCGCGAGAGGCCCCCGAAGGTCCCGATCCAGAGGTCCCCCGTGGTCGCGCTGCGGGCGCAGGAGGTGACGACGCGGTGGGCGAGGCCGTCGGCCGGCGTCCAGACGCGGACCACCTTCCCGCCGGCGATCTCGGCGAGCCCCCCCTCGGTGCAGGCCCAGACGCGGTCGGGCTCGCAGGTGACGGAGAGGACCTTGCGGGCGGGGAGCCCCTCGGCGACGCCGATGGTCTCCCAGCGGTCGTAGATCGCGCCCGCGGCGGGAGGCCGCTCGAGGGCGGTGGCGGCCCGGGCCACGGGGGCCGGGCGCTCCGCCGGCGCCTCCCCGGCGGCCGCGCCGCCGGCGCCGCCGTCGCCGACCGCCAGGGCCTCCTCCCGGCCGCAGGCGGGGAGCAGCAGGGCGGCCGCCAGGAGCGCGGCGGGGGCGGCGCGCCGGATCGTCCTCGGGTCCATGGGCCTCCTCCTCAGAGCGTCTTCAGGAAATCCACCAGGTCGTTGAGCTGCTGCTTGGACATGTCGTTGCTGACGCCGTGGGTGTCCCGGGGGTTGTGCAGGGTCCAGATCTCCTCCAGCGTCGGCGCCTTCCCGTCGTGGAGGAAGGGGGCGGAGCCGACGACGCCGAGGAGGTGGGGGGTGTCGAACTCCCCGGAGGTGTCGAGCGGGCTCCGGGTGCCCACGTCGGCGGACCGCCGGTGGGTGTAGAGCGGGGGCGGGTGGCAGGTGGAGCAGCGGTTCCCCTCGGGGATCTCCCGGCCGTCGTTGGTCCGGGTCCGGAAGAAGATCGCCCGGCCCCGCTCCACGGAGGCCGTGAGGGCCCCGTTCCCCCGGCGCGGGGGGCGGGAGTCGATGTAGGCCACGAGGTCCGCGAGGTCGCGGGCGGGGAAGGGATCGGCCCGCGTGAGCACCTTCGCGAAGCGGGGCCCGCACTGGTCGGCGAGGCCGGGGTTCCTGCCGGTCCACTTGAAGGGGTTGGTCCCGTGGACGCCGAGCAGGCTCCGGTTGTCCACGATGTTCCGCCCCATCCCGTCGATCTCGAAGTCGTAGACCAGGCCGTCCTGGTGCCCGTCGGGGTGGCAGGAGCGGCAGGCGAAGCCCCCCTGGAAGGTGATGGCGGCGGAGTGGAACAGGCGGTCGCCGCGCCGCACCTCCGAGGGCCCGCCCGCGGGCCGGCCGAGGTCCACCCGGTGGAGCACCGCGCCCCCGGCCGGGTCGAGGACCGCCACGCGCCCGTCCCACCGCTCGGAGACGAAGAGCCGCCTCCCGTCCGCGGAGAGGAGGACCTCCCGCGGGTTGGCCCCGAGGGGGACGCGGGCCGCGACGTAGTCCGCGGCGAGGTCCATGCGGTCGACCTTCTCCCCCCCGTCCCCGGGAGGGGGCGCCCTCTCCGCCGCGAGGAGCGCCGGGAGGTCGATGACCGAGAGCGCGTCGGAGGCCGCCGCCGCCAGGAAGGCGCGGGAGCCGTCGGGAGCCACGGCGACCCCGGCGGGATCGGCGTGGAAGCGGTCCATGTCGTCCGTGGGGAGGAGCGCCGCCGCCCCCTCCCCGTCGGCGGGGACGAGGGCCAGCGCGCCCGACATCACCCAGCCCCGGGCCACCTGGGTGATGGGGAGCCGGTTCCGCACGCGCACCAGGGAGACGAGGCTCCGATCCCCGGCCGGGAGGAAGGCCACCCCCTCGGCGAGGTGGCTCGAGGGGAGGGGGACCCGGGACCGGACCCTCCCCTGCTCGAGGTCCACCACCGTCACCTCGGAGACCGGGAGGTCCCCGGCCGCGTGGAGGGCGCTCAGGCGGTTCACCACGTGGGCGAAGCGGCCGTCCGGGGAGACGGCGATCCGCCAGGGCTCCCGGCCCGCGGAGAGGCGCCGCACCGGCTCCAGCGTGGCGGCGTCGAGGATCGCCACGTCGTCGGATTCCCCGTTGGCCACGAGGAGCCGCCCCCGGGAGGCGTCGAGGGCGATGCCCGAGGGGCCCCGCCCGACGACCCCGCTCTCGCGCACCTCGAGGGAGGCGGCGTCCACCGCCGCCACGCGGTCCCTCCCGCGCAGGGTGACGAAGACCGAGCGGCCGGCGGGCGCGGCGGCCACCCCCTGGGGGAGGGAGCCCGGGGCGAAGCGGGCCTCCGCCCGGACGCGCCCGGAGGCCACGTCCACGAGGGCGAGGGAGTCGGTCCCCTCGCAGGCCACGAAGAGGGTCCTCCCGTCGGGGGAGAGGGCGAGCCCCGCGGGATCGGGGTACCCCTCCCGGATCGGTCCGCGCCGGAACAGCGTCCAGTGGCCGTGGCAGCGGCCGCAGCGGTAGTCCTCGGGGGGGCCCTGGCGGGTGAAGCGGCCCACGTGGGAGCGGGCGGCGAGCGCCGCCCCCGCCCCGAGGAGGAGGAGCGCCCCCGCCGCGGCCAGCCCCCGCCGGATCCAGGGGGACCTCACCGGGCGCCCCCCGCGGGCGCGCCGCGGCCGAGATCCACGGGGTCCCTCTCCACGGCCCGCGGGAAGACGTTGGGCGGGGAGACGGCCGGGTCCTCGTGGCAGCCGATGCAGCCGCGGACCTCCCCGGGCCGGACCCAGAGGTCGAACCCGGAGCGGTCGAGGACGGTGCCGTCCGCCGCCAGGGATTCCACGCGGAGGGGGCGGTCGGGGGGGAGGGCCACGTAGAAGGAGCCGTCGGGGTCCAGGGGGACGGTCCCGAGGAGCCGCTCCCCGCCGGAGGGCAGGGACTCGTGGAACCGCACCGCCTCGGCCCGCGGGCCCCCCCTGCCGGAGGAGGGGCCGTCGAGCCGCCGGGCGTCGATGCAGAACAGCTCCCCCCGCGCCCGGGAGGGGTCCACCGTGGCGAGGTGCCCCTGGGGCCGGCGGCGCGGCGCGAGGAGCACCGGGTCCGCCTCCTCCCGGTCGGGGTCGTCGAGGACCTCGATCCCCTCGGGGGGCCCCCCGGGCCGGATCCGCCGGAGGCCGAAGGTGGGGCGCCCCGCCGCGGGCCGGTGGGAGACGAGGAGGTCCCCGCCGGGGAGCGGCTCCACCGCGGCCACCTCCCCCGGGAGGCCGGGCAGGGCCTCCGCGGAGGGCCTGTCCGGCCGGCGGGGGTCGATGCGGCGGGCCGCGGCGGCGCCGCCGCCGGGGGCCCTCTCCAGGAGGAAGAGCGCGCGATCCTCCGCCTCCCGGGGGCGGAAGCGGTCCGCCTCCGGGAGGCCCCGGCCGTGGAAGGGGTGGACGAAGGTCCCGTCCCCGTGGACCCAGAGCAGGCGGGCCCCGCCCGCCCCGCGGCGGACGAACAGGATCCGGCCGTCGTTCAGGACCAGCGGGTCCCCGTCGGTGCCGGAGGCGTGGAAGGTGATCCGGCGCGGGAGGCCGTCCCCGGCGGGGTCCACGGAGAAGAGGGCGCGCGCCGCCGCCTCCCCGGGGGCCCCTTCGCCCGGCGCGGGGCCCTCGAAGACGATGCTCCCGTCGGGCATCCGCACCGGGGAGCGGCAGTCCCCGCCCTCGAGGGAGGCGACCCGGCGGACGCCGCTCCCGTCGGGCCGGGCCTCGTGGATCCCATCCCGGTCCTCCTCGCGCTCCCGGCCCGCGAAGAGGACGCTCGCCCCGTCGAAGGAGACGTGGGGGTCCCCGGCGGCGGCGAAGCCGGGGAGGAACTCCGCGGGCGCCGCGGCCTCCCCGCCCGCCCCCGGGAGCCCGGCGCGGAGGATCCGGCTCCCCGCCG
>JAKLKS010000231.1 GCA_023150535.1 Planctomycetota bacterium | reverse complement strand
TTCAGGGACTGCAGGACGAGCTGGGAGAGGGCCTTCAGCGTGGGGAACACCCCGTCGCCCTTGAAGGCCACGGCCTCGAAGGTCGGGACCTTGTACCAGTTGAGCTCCTTGTCGAGCTCCTCGGGGGGCATGGCGTCGGCCGCGTCCCGCTTGTTCCACTGGAGGACGAAGGGGACCTCGGAGAGCTTCTTGCCGTACTCGGCGAGGTTCTCCTCGAGGTTCTTCAGGGACTCGATGTTCTCCGCGAGCTTCGCCCGGGAGGAGTCGGCGACGAAGATGACGCCGTCGCAGCCCTGCAGGACCAGCTTGCGGGTCGAGTTGTAGTAGACCTGGCCGGGCACGGTGTAGAGCTGGAACTTCGTCTTCATCCCGGCGATGGTGCCGAGGTCCAGCGGCATGAAGTCGAAGAAGAGGGTGCGGTCGCCCTCGGTCGCGATGGAGGTCAGATCGCCCCGGGCGTTGGCGGGGGCGTTCTTGTGGACCATCTCGAGGTTGGTGGTCTTGCCGCTCTTGCCGGGGCCGTAGAAGACCACCTTGCAGTTGACTTCCTTGAGGGCGAAGTTGATCTGAACCATGTCGTTCCTCTGGGCCCGCCGACGGGCCCCCGGGGCCCCCTGCCTGCCGCCGGGGGGCCCATCCTGCGTCCCACCCCCCGGGCCCTGCCGCCCGGTCGGGGCTTCTGCCGCTTCAGGGCCGGGATCCTACGGGACCGGCTCCTCCTTATCCAGAGTTACGGGTCCGGGAAGGGGCGGCCCGGGCCCGCGCACGCCGCTTCCCGCCCTCCCCCCGGGGGGCTCTACTCCGCCCCCCCGAGCGACTTCACCTTGCGCACGGCGCTCCGGATCTCGAGTTCGGCGTGGCCGAGGTCGATGTTCCGGTCCAGGACGACGATGAGGAAGGCGCTCCCCGTGTCGGCGACGATCATCTTGCCGTGGGTCGAGACGAGGGAGAACGACTCGAAGGACTGCCGGGCGGCCTCCACGGCCCTGCGCGTCCCGAGGATGAGCGAGGCGGCCATGGCTCCGACCACCTCCTCCCGCAGGCTCCGCCCGAGGAGGCTGTCCACGACGATGCCGTCCTGCGTGACGACCATGCTCCCGCGCACGCCGGGCACGTCCGCCAGGGCCCTCAGGACGCTACGCACCGCCGCCTCCTCCCACGATCTTCAGGACGAGGTCCTCCAGGAAGGGGATCGCCCTGTCGTGCTTCATCGGATCCGCGTAGAAGAGCGCGAAGGTGGTGCCGCGGCGCCGCACGATGGCCGCGCCCGCGTGGGGGAACCGGACCGCGCCGCGGACGAAGCTGCCGATGTCCATGCGGCGGCAGGCCTCGCCGGAGACGCGGGAGACCTCCGCGGTGAGCGTCCGGAACTCCTCCGGGGCCATGCCGCCCTCGTTCCCGACGGAGGCGATGACGGTCCCCTCCCGGGAGAGGATGGCGAGGTTGAGGAGGCCGGGCGTCTCCTGGAGCGCGGAGACCTTGGCCATGGCGGCGACGGCGTTGATCTTCGGGGCGAGCCCCGTCCTCTGGGCGAGCCCGGGCTTCACCCGGGGGAAGCCCTGGAGGCTGTTGGTCAGGGAGCCGGACTCCTCGGCGCGCTCGATGAGGGAGTCCAGGGTGACGTCCTTCTCGAGGGGCCGGGGCTCCCCCAGGTCCTCGAGGAAGGACTTGATGTCCAGGGCCGTGGGGTTCGCCGCCAGTTCCTCCCGCAGCTCCTGGACCGCCATGGCGTTGGCTCCCACGGCGTAGTAGAGCTGCCCCAGGAGGACGCGGGCCTGGGAGTCGTCCGGGGAGAGCTCCTTCACCCGGCGGAGCGCGTTCCACGCATGGAACCCGTCGTAGGCGATGACCTCCTGGAGGAAGTTCTCCAGGCGGATCTGCCCGATGAGCCGGTAGGCGACGGTCTCCTCCGTGAAGCGCTCCGTGCATTCCGTCAGCAGGTCGAGCGCCTGGTCCACCTCCCCCAGGTCCCGGTAGATGTCCCCGAGCTGGGTGTAGGCGGAGGGGCTCGGCTTGACCCGGATCTCGTCGCGGAGCCGCTTGATGGACTCCGCCGACCGCTTCTTCTTCACGAAGAGGACGATGTCGCGGAGCTTCGCGGCGGTCCGGAAGGTCTGGAGCCCGCGCTCCGCCACCACCAGCGCCTGGTCGAGCTGGTCGAGCTCGATGTGCTTCTGGGCGAGGGCGGCCACGGTCTCGGGAGAGGGGTTGCTCTCCGCCTCCGACTCGAGCTTCTTCAGGGGATTGGCCTGAAGGAAATCGAGGAAGCCCAAGAGTCCTCCTCCCGTCGTTTCCCCCTCGCGGGGGTTCCCGTCGAAACCCCCCTGCGGGGGCGCTCCGTCGTTCCATCCCACCGGGGGCCCCCCCGGGGGGGGAGGGCGGGCGGAACCGGGGGAAGCGGAACGGACCCCGGCCCGATCGCCCTTGCTGTCGGGAGGAGGAACCGTTCCCCCGGATCATCCTATCGGCTGGAGGCCGCGGGCGGTCACCCAAAAAGTAGGATCCCGCCCCCCGGAAGTCAAGCCGGGGAGCCCGACCTATCCCGCGTCCGCCAAGGTGGATAGGTCGGTTCAGTCCTGGAGGAGCCCGTGGACGCGGCCGGTGGGGGTCCCGATGACGACGAACCGCCCCGCCACGCAGGCGGGGGTGCTCAGGAAGGTCCCCTCGGCGGCCGTCCAGCGCCAGACCTGCTCGACCCCCCCGTCCGTCAGCCGGAAGGCGGTGAGGGACCGCTCCGCCGCCTGGAAGAGGGTCCCCCCCGCGGGCGCGGGGGAGCCGAGGGGCTTCTCCTTCTCGGGTAGGATCCGGAAGGGGAGCCGCCCGGGCTTCTCCCCCTTCGCGATGGTCGCCAGGCGCGCGGTCCCGTTGCGGTACAGGAGGAGCACGTCCTCCCCGAGGACGACGGCGCCCGCGGGCTCGGTCCCCGGCATCCCGACGCCCCACCGGTAGCCGGTGCTCTCCCCGGTGGACCCGGGAAGGGGCGGATCGACCAGTGCGATCTCCCTGTCGGGGGCGTCGAGGCCGAGGAGCACCTTCCCCCCGGCGGGGACGGGCCCCACGGCGGGGGCCGGGTAGGCGACCGACGTCCCGGCGCCCGGGAGGAAGGTGAGGACCTCGCGGCCGTCGGTCGGGATCACGCGGCCCTTCCCGTCGTCGCAGAGGACGACCACCCGCCCCCCCACGATGGCGAGGTCGCGGCGCGTCCCCGAGGGGAGGCGGAGGTCCCAGGCGCGCGTTCCGTCCCTCGCCCGGAGGGCCACGACCCGCCCGCCGGTGCCCGCCACGATCAGGAGGTCCCCGGCGAGGACGGGCCTTCCGGCGACCGGGCCGGGGCCCTCCTCCCCGGTCACCGACCAGCGGGGCCGGAGGCCGAGGAGGTCGAACCCCAGGACGGCGCCGTCCAGGGAGGCGACGTAGACGGAATCCGCGGTCACGACCGGGGCGGCGGCGAAGCCGCTGAGCGTGCCGGCGTCGTGGCGCGCGATCTCCTTCCCGTCGGCGACGGAGACGAGGTGGAGCCATCCCGCCCTGTCGGCCAGGACCACGGCGGCCCCGTCGGGCGACGCGGCGGGGGCCGCGTCCAGGGACCCGGTGCCCAGCTCCAGGGTCCACTGGGGGACCTTGGAGAGGACCACGACGACCTCGTGGGGAAGCTGCTCCTTCAGCTCCCGCTCCCCCAGGCCGGCCTTCACGGGGGGGAGGGTGAACTCGCGGGTCTCGAACCCCTCCTTGGAGACCTCGATGGAGAGGCCGGAACCGGGGGCGCAGGGGATCACCCGGGGGGAGACGACGCCCGACGCCTCCGCCGCCCGGCCGAGGATCCTCACGGTCGCCTTCGCGGGGACGGTCCTCACGGTGAGGCGGAACTCCAGGATCTCCACGAACTGGGTGACCGTCGGGAACCGGGCGAGGAAGGCCACGAGGAGGTCCCGGGCCTGCTCCCCCTTGCCCTGGTCCCAGAGGGCGTTCGCCTGCACCTGGACCGCCTCGACCTCCCCGGCGTACTTCTCCAGCTGCCGCAGGGTGGCCGCGGCGTCCTCGATGACCCCGGCCACGGGGATCATCATGTCCTCGGGCCTGCCCGCCGCCGCGAGGAGGGCGACGGACCGGGTCATCGCCTCGATGCTGCGGATCGGGTGGTGCTCGGCCTCGCCGCGCGCCGTCCGGAAGGTGTCCTGGGCCCCGTCGACGACGCGCTGGAGGTCGGAGTCCCTCTGGCGGGCCGAATCGAGGAGGACGCGCTTCATGGTGGCGGTGCGCTTCTCGACCAGGTTCTCGGTGGGTTCGCAGCCGTCGTCGTGCTCCGAGAGGATCCCGCGGGCCCTCCTCTCCACCTCGGCCCTCGCCGCCTCCATGGCCGCCAGGCTCTCCCGGAGGGTCTTCACGTCCCTGGCCACCCCCTCGGCCTTGAGGGTCGCGAACCCCTGCAGGTTGGAGGAGGCGTCGTTGAACTCCTTCTGGGCCTTCTCGAAGTCCGCCTTGAGGGGGTCGAGCCTGTCGGAGATGAGCTTCTCCACCTCGACCCGGTGCCGCTCCCGCACCCCCTGGAACCAGAGGAAGCCCCAGGCCGCCGCGCCGATGCTGAGGAGGACCGCGGCGGCCGCCACGATGCGCAGGACGAGGCGCTTCCCCCGGTCCCGGAGCCTGCCGAGGTTCTCGATCTTCTTGACGATCCCGACGCGGTTGCGGTCCAGGACCGTGACGCGGCGGAGGCACCGGATGGCCTCGTCGTAGTTGGCCTGCCGGGTGCAGACCTCGGCCATGGCCTCCAGCTCGGTCATGGCCTCGTTGTTCATCCCGCTCTCCTGGTACGCCTGCACGAGCATGTTGCGGAGGGGGAGGTCCTGGGGGGTGGCGAGGGCGAGCCGGTGGAGGATGTGGAGGGCCGCGGGGAGCCGGCCCATCTCCTTCTGGCAGCGGGCGAGGGTGCGGCCCGCCTCGATGACGTCGTGGCGCTTGGAGGCGAGGATCTCCGGGTTCCCGCAGGCGATCTCCACCATCTGGGTGACGGCCTGCAGGTCAGTGGGCAGGGACTGGACGACGCGGTGGTAGGCCTCGAAGGCGTGGGCGGGCTCCACGGCCTCGACGTAGGAGTCCGCCGCCGCCTTCAGGAAGAGGGAGGCCCGCTCCGGCTCGTCCAGGGCCTCCAGCGCGTAGCCGAGCTGCATGTTGACGGGGGGGGTGGCGCCGCCCAGCTCGACGATGCGGGAGAGGAACTTCGCCGCCTGGGGGTGGTCGTTCTTCGACGTGGCCTCCTGGGCGAGGACCTGGAGGTCGGCGATGGAGACCGGCTCGATGGCCCCCTGCTCGAGGAGGAGGGCGAGCATCTTGCAGGCCTCGAACTTGGCGGCGCAGGACTCCTGGATGATCTCCGCGACGCTGAGGCGGCCCTGGTGCAGCACCTCGAGGACCCTGGGGGCGAAGGGGAGGTGGAAGACCTCGTCGGAGACCTCCGCCTGGTCCATCGTCCCGGTGGGCTTGTAGATCTCGTCCATGGTGGGGACGAGGCCCCGGATGTAGTTCCACTCGTCGGCCCGCCGCTGGGCCTCCATGATGAGGGAGTTGACGTTGAAGGTGACCTGGGCGGGCACGTTCTGGGCCGCCGAGGGGGGGCCCTCCACGAACTCGAAGGAGGCCTCCTTCCAGATGAAGAGGTTGTAGATCTCCTCCTCGATCTGGGTGCGCACCGCGTTCTCCACGTCCTCGGAGGTGGCCGCCCCCATCTCCCCGAGGATCTCCCCCAGGCGGCGGCCCTCGGCCTTCTGCTTGACCAGGGCCTGCTCGAGCTGCTCCCGGGTGATGCGGCCGTAGCGCAGGAGGATGCGCCCCAGGCTGTCCTGCCCGCGGCGCCCCCGGGAGAGCATGGAGACGCCGTCCCGGGAGAAGTAGATGCTCTTGCGGGTGTCCCCGTCGAAGAGGACGAGCGTGCCCTCCTTCTGGTTGATGGAGAGCATCTGGAGGACGTTCGCCAGATCGACGCTCTGGAGGTTCCCCTTCAGGGACATGGGCGCTCGCGGTGTCCTGGGACGATCGTCGCACGGCTCCGGACGCTGCTCCGCCCCCGGTCGCGGGAATCCCCGCACGCCGGCCGGCGGCCCGAAGGAGCGGTCCTGCCCGCCCCCCCCGAAGCCGGCTGACGACTGTAGCGCGCCCGCCGCCGCGACTTCAAGAGTTGAGGGCCTCCGGAGGCAGGGCCGCCGCCACCCGCGCGGCCAGGTCCCCCTCCCCGCAGGCGGGAGGGGGGAGCCCGCCCGCGGCCAGGGCCCGCAGGCCGGGGCCGGCGGCGGCGGCGGGGGCCGCGCGAGGATCCCCTCCGCCAGCCTCCCGGCGTCCCTCCTCCAGTCCCCCCCGCCCCCCTCCCCGGCGTCGGCGTACCGGAACCGGCGGGCGTCGATGCGGGCCGCCTCCCAGGGGGGGCCGTAGAGGAGGAGGATCACCGTGTCCTCCTCCTCGGCCGCCG
>JAKLKS010000230.1 GCA_023150535.1 Planctomycetota bacterium | reverse complement strand
CGCCGCCGCCTCCGCCGCCGAGGCCGCGAAGGACGCCCGCGAGGGGAGGCCCGGCGCCGCCGCCTCCCGCTCCGCCGAGGCGGGCCTGCGCGCCGCCGGGGAATCCCTCGACCGCGCCCTCTCCGGCGGGGAGCGGTCCGCGGCCCTCGCCGACCGCCAGCGCCGCATCCGCTCCGAGACCGAGGGCCTCGCCGCCGAGGCCGCCGCCGGGGCCGCCGGCGCCGCCGGGGACCCGGGGCAGGCGAAGTCCCTCCGCGAGGCCGCGGCCGCCATGGAACGGGCCGAGGCCGCCGCCCGCGAGGGGGACGCCGCCGGCGCCGCTCCCCCGGCGCGGGAGGCGGCGGAGAGGCTCGCCGAGGCGGCCCGCGGGGCGGACGGGAGGGCCCTCGCGGAGCGGGAGAAGGCCGCCGAGGAGGCGAAGCGCCTCGCCGACCGCCAGCGGAGGAACGCGGAGGCGATGAAGCGCCTCGCCGACCGCCTGCGGGAGGACGCGGGGCGCCCCGGGGCCGTCCCCGGCGCGGGGGCCGCCGCAGGCGCCATGGACCGCGCCTCCTCCTCGGCGGGGGCGGCCGCGGACGCCCCCGGGGAGGAGGGCGCGGCGGCGCGCCGGGAGGCGGAGAAGGCCCTCGAGGAGGCCCGGGAGAACCTCCGGGACCCCCGGATCGCCGAGCGCCAGAAGGAGCTCCTGAAGGACCCGCTCCGGGACCAGGAGAAGCTCGCCGCGGACGCGAGGGCCCTCGCGAAGGACCTCGCCGCCAGCGGGGACGGGGGCGGCTCCTCCTCCGCCTCCGGCGCCGCGGAATCCATGGACGGGGCGGCGGGCGCCATGGAGGAGGGGGACGGGGAGACCGCGGAGGAGCGCCAGCGGGAGGCGGAGCGGCGCCTGCGCGAGCTGAAGGAGGAGCTCGACCGGGAGCGCACCCGGTACGAGAACATCCGGCAGGAGGAGCTGCTCTTCCGCATCGCCAAGGAGCTGGCCGCCCTCGTCGAGGGGCAGTCCTCGGTGAACCTCAGGGTGCGGGACCTCGACGACAAGCGGGCCGCCTCGGGCGGGGAGCTCTCCCGCTTCGACCGGCTCTCGCTGGTCGAGATCCAGGAGGCGGAAAAGGGGCTGGCCGCGAAGGCGGAGTTCGTCGCCTCCTCCATCGAGAAGGAGGATTCCCCGGTCTACGGCTTCGTCCTGCGCTCCATCGCGGAGGACATGGGGCGGCTGGCCTCCGAACTCGGGGACCTGGAGACCGGCCCGGGGGTGCAGGTGCTGGGCTCCGAGGTGCTCCGGAGGCTCCAGGACCTCGCCGAGGCCCTCAAGCACCGCAAGGAGGAGATGGAGGCGGCGCAGAAGGGGAAGCCCCAGGACGGGGGGCAGCAGCAGAACGGGGAGGCGAAGAAGCCGCTGGTCCCCCCCGCGGCGGAACTGCGCATGCTGAAGTCGCTCCAGGAGGAGGTCAACGCGGGGCTCGACTCCCTCTCCGGCACGCTGGAGGCCGAGGGCCCCCTCCCCGAGGACGCGGCCCGCGAGGTGGACCGGCTGGCGCGGCGGCAGTCGCGGCTCCGGGACCTCTGGCTCGCCCTGGCGAAGAAGTTCGGCCTCCCCACCGAGGACGAGGGGGCGGCGGAGGGGGAGGGCGGGGAGGGGCGGTAGGAGAGGGGCGGATCGGGGCCGGCGTGGGACCCGCGACCCGTCGAGAGGCCGGCGTCGGCCGATCCTCCCCAAGCCACTCCCGGGTTAGGATCCCGGCATGAGGCCCGCCGTCCCCCTCCTCGCCGCCCTCCTCGTCCTCCTCCCGGCGGGCCCCGCCCCCGCCCTCGGCGACCGGGACGCGCCCCCCGCGGGGTCCGGGGCGGCGGGGGACGTCGGCACCGGGGGCCTGGCCGACCGCATCACGAAGGAGCAGCAGGAGGCCATCGACCGGGGCATCGCCTGGCTGGCGACGCGGCAGGATCCCGCGGGCGGGTTCCCCACCCGGCCCGAGGGGGCCGGCGGGAACCAGAAGAACGCCGACTACCAGACCGCCGTGACCGCCCTCTCCACCCTCGCCTTCCTCGGGGCGGGCCACGGGCTGCGCCACGGGCCCTACGCGAGGAACGTCCTGCGGGCGGTGGAGTGGCTGCTCGCCGCCCAGAGGTCCCAGGAGGTCGAGGACTACATCTCCTTCCCCAACGACCAGCAGTCGAAGATGCACGGGCACGGCTTCGCGACCCTCGCCCTCGCCGAGGCCTACGCGACGGCGGCCTCCTCGGAGGAGCCGGAGACGGCCGCCCCCACGGAGGAGACGCTGCGGCTCCGGGACCTCAGCCGGAGGCTCAAGACCGGCATCCAGGGGGCGGTGGACCTCATCCAGCGCTCCCAGGCCACCGTGGGCGGCTGGGACTACCACCCCGGCTCCGGCGGGAAGAACGACCACGAGGGGTCGGTGACGGTCTGCCAGGTCCAGGCCCTGCTCGCCGCCAGCAACCGCGGCTTCCTCGTGGACCGCGGGCGCATCGACCGGGCGAGGGAGTACATGAAGAAGTCCCAGACGCGGTCCGGCGGGTTCAAGTACACCCTCAGCCACGCCGAGGGGGACGAGAAGCAGTACACCTACGCCCTCACCGCCGCCGGGGTCGTCTCCATCCTCGGCCTCGCCGACTGGGAGCGGAAGGAGGCCATCGACCGGGGGATGGCCTTCCTCGAGCGCAAGGCCGCGGGCCTCTGGAGGTCCTCCATCCCCCGCCCCGAGGACACGCCCTACTTCTTCTACGGCTCCTTCTACGCGGTGCAGGCCTACCACTGGGTCGGCGGGGAGCGGTGGAAGCGGTTCTGGCCCCCCATGCGCCAGCAGATCCTCGCCCTCCAGCAGCCCGACGGCCGCTGGACCGGCGCCGACACCACCCTCGACCTCGGGGACGTCTACCCCACCGCCTTCTCCCTCCTCATGCTCGAGGTCCCGGTGAGGTTCCTCTCGATCTACGAGAAGTGAGGGATACGTGAGGGATACGGAGCCAGGCTCCCTTTCTTCACCCGGACGTCTCGGGTGAAGAGGGATACGGAGCCAGGCTCCCTTTCTTCACCCGGACGTCTCGGGTGAAGAAAGGGAGCCTGGCTCCGTATCCCTCACCGCCCCACGCGCGCCAGCAGGAACCGCAGGTAGCGCCCCTCCGGGGCCACCACCGACCAGGGGTGGTCGGGGCCCTGGCCGCCGCGGTAGACCACCTGGACCCGGCGCCGGGCGAGGCGGGCCGCCTCGCGGAGCGTCTCCTCGAAGGGCTCGTCCCCGACGGCGCCGCTGCAGGAGGAGGCCGCCAGCACCCCGCCCTCCTCGAGGAGGAGCAGCGCCCGCAGGTGGATCTCGCGCAGCGCCTTGAGCGCCCCCTCGACCTGGTGGCGGTTGTCCGCGAGGCGCGGGGGGTCCACGGAGACCGCCCCGAACCGGGCCCCGGTCCCCTCGAGGCGCCGCAGGCCGAGGAAGCCGTCCTCCCGCACCCGCTCGATCCGCTCCCCGACCCCGTTGCGCTGCGCGTTCACCCGCAGGCGCTCCAGGGCCGCCTCCGACCCGTCGAGGCAGACCGCCGACGCCGCCCCGCCGTTGACGAGGGCGTGGAGCGCGAAGCCCCCGGTCCCGCAGAAGGCGTCCAGCACCCGCCGCCCCCGGCAGAGGGCGGCGAAGCGGGCCCGGTTCTCCCTCTGGTCGGAGAAGTGGCCGGTCTTGGCGCCGGACCGGAGATCCACGCCGAAGCCGACCCCCCGCTCCCTCGCCCAGACCGTATCAGGAGGTGATACACCCCGCAGGGGGCGGTCCTCCCCGGAGATCCCCTCGGCCCTCGCGTGGCGCGCCCCGCCGCGGAGCCAGATCCCCCGCGGCCGGAGCGCCGCGGCGAGGGCGTCGGCCAGGGGCCCGAGGAGGGCCTCCATGCCGAGCACGGAGACCTGCACCACGAGGAACCCGGCGCAGGCGTCCACGACGATCCCCGGGAGCCCGTCCCCCTCGGCGTGGATCACCCGGTAGACGTCGGTCTCCGCGGGGACGCCGGCCAGCTCCCGCAGGGCCGCCGCCTCCCGGACCCGGGCCGCCACCACCGCCGCGAGGTCGGTCTCCCCCTCCTCGCGGGTGAGGATCCGCACGCGCAGGATCGAGCGGGAGTTCCAGAAACCCCGCCCCAGGAACCGGCCCGCGTCGTCCCGCACCTCCACCGCCGCGCCGTCCGGCGGATCCCCCTCGACCCGCTCCACGCTGGCCGCGTAGACCCAGGGGTGGCCGGCCCAGAGCGGCTTCGACCGCCCGCGGAGGAGGTGGACCGTGGCCATCAGACCGGGAGGCCGGGGCCCCGCAGGGCCTCGTGGGCGCTCCCGCTCCGGAACCCCTCGAGGTCGAGCGACACGAAGGTGAAGCCCGCGGCCCGCACGCCCCGGACGATCGCCTCCCGCGGGCCGGGCTCCAGCGCCCGCGGCAGGTCGGCGAGGGGGAGCTCCACGCGGGCCACGGCCCCGTGGTGGCGGACCCGGTGGACCGGGAACCCGAGCCGCTCCAGCGCCTCCTCGGCGGCGCGCACCGCGGCGAGCCGCTCCGGGGTGACCTCCGTGCCGAAGGGGATGCGGGAGGAGAGGCAGGGCTCCGCCGGCTTGTCCCAGGTGGGGAGGCCGAGGTGGCGGGAGAGCGCGCGGACGGCCGCCTTGCCGAGCCCCGCCTCCCGCAGCGGGGAGCGCACCCCGTGCTCCGCGGCGGCCCGGGCGCCGGGGCGCTCCTCGATCCGGTCGTCGGCGTTGAGCCCGTCCGCCACGGCGGCGAGGCCGAGCGCGCGGGCCCGCTCGCCGACGCGGGTGTAGAGCTCGTCCTTGCAGTGCCAGCAGCGGTCGGTCCCGTTGGCGGCGTAGCCCGGCGAGCGCAGCTCCTCCGTGTCCACCACCTCGTGGGGGACCCCCATCTCCCGGGCGAGGGCGGCGGCCCGCTCCAGCTCCGCGGGCTTGAGGCTCTCGCTGCGGCCGGTGACGGCGGCGACCCGCCCCGCGGGGAGGAAGTCGCGGCAGGCGCGCAGCACGAGCGCGCTGTCGGCGCCGCCGGAGAAGGCGACCGCGGCGCTCCGGAGCGGCTCCACGGCGGCGCGCAGCGCCTCGAGGGCGCGGCGGAGGTCGGGATCGGCGGGGGCGATCATGGGACCCCGAGGTTACCGGGAACCGCGCCCCCCGCCTACGGCTCCGTGCCGAAGCAGCGGTCCCCCGCGTCGCCGAGCCCGGGGAGGATGTACTTCCGCGCGTCGAGGCCGCCGTCCAGGGCGGCGAGGAAGACCTCGACCTCGGGGAAGGCCCCGCGCAGGGCCCGCACCCCCTCGGGGGCGGCGACGACGGAGAGCACGCGGATCTCCGCCATGCCCGCGGCGTCGAGGATCCCGACCGTCTCGAGGAGGGTGCCCCCCGTGGCGAGCATGGGGTCGAGGACGAAGGCGACGGTCCCCGCAGCCGAGGCGGGGAGGTTGCGGTAGTACTCCGAGGGCTCCGCCGTCTCCTCGTCGCGACGCACCCCCACGTGGGCGACCCGGGCGCCGGGGACCATGGGGAGGACCCCCTCGAGCATGCCGAGCCCGGCCCGGAGCACCGGGACCAGGGTGAGCACCCCCGGCCGCAGGCGGCGGACCTCGGCGCGGCCGAGGGGGGTCTCGACGGACCCGGCCTCCGTGGGGAGCCCGGCCGAGGCCTCCTGGAAGAGGAGGGCGCCGGCCCGGGCGAGGGCCGCCCGGAAGGCGGCGGTCCCGGTGGAGCGGTCGCGCAGGACCGCCAGCGCGTCCTGGAGGAGCGGGTGCTCGATGACGTGGAGTCCCATGGCGGCCGGCCCTCCCTACCGCCCGATGGCCCAGCGCCCCGCGAGGTGCCCCAGGAACCCCGCCGCGAGGCAGGCGGCCAGGGTCCCGAGGACGTTGGCCGCGGCGGCCGGCCAGGCGCCCTCCCGCAGGAGCAGCGTCGTCTCGTGGTTGAAGGTGGAGTAGGTGGTGAAGCCCCCGAGCACCCCCGTCGCGAGGCCGGCGCGGAGGTTCGGGGAGAGGGAATCCGTCTCCAGGCCGAGGACCATGAGGAACCCGAGGAGGAGGGAACCGAGGACGTTCACCGCCAGCGTCCCCCAGGGGAAGGCGGGTCCGGCGACCCGGAAGATCCAGCCGGCGAGCAGGTAGCGGGCGGCGGAGCCCAGCGCGCCCCCGACGGACACCCAGATCAGCCGCTCCACGGTGCCTCCTTCCCGCGATACCGTACCCGACCCGGCCGCCGGGACCGGCATGCCGCTGTAGGATGGTCCCGTGCACCCGGCCCTCCGCCCGACGCTCCTCGCCGCCCTCCTCGCGCTCCCCGCCGCCCTCCCCGCGCCCTCCGCCGCCGCCCCCGCGCCCCCCGGCGACGGCGCCCCCGCCCCGCTCCCCGCGGAGTTCCTGCGGGATTTCCGCCGCCCCGACCCCGAGGGGAAGGCCGCCGCCTTCCGCCGCCTCGACCCCGCCTCCCCCTCCTCCCTCCCGGCCCTCCAGGACGGCTTCCGCGTCCCCCACTGGCTCGTCCGCGGCGCCGCCGCGGAGGCCGCCGCGCGGGTCCCCGAGGGCCCCCTCCGCTCCCAG
>JAKLKS010000022.1:25829-29900 GCA_023150535.1 Planctomycetota bacterium | reverse complement strand
CTCCCGCCGGACGCCTCGGGATGGCGGGCCGCCGCCGTCTCCGCGCCTCCGCCGGCGGAGGCGGAGTTCCGCGGGACGCCGGACGGGGAGGGCGCGGTCCGCTTCCCCGCGGTCCCGCCGGGGGAGTGGCTCCTCCTCGCTTCTGCCCCCGGGTTCACGACGGGACGGGCGCGGGTCACCGTCGCCGAGGGGACCCGGAGGGGCCCGGTGGAGATCCCGCTGCGGAGGGGCCTCGTCCTCGAGGGGAGGGTCCTCCGCGCCGACGGTTCCCCCGCCGCCGGTATCCGGGTGCGCGGGCACGGGAAGGACTGGACCTCCAGCGTCACGATCGTGACGAGAACCGTCGAGGACGCCCTCTCCGGCGACGAGGGGGGGTTCCGCCTCGAGGGAATCCCGCGCGGGGATCTCGACCTGTGGGCGGAGACCTCACCGGGCGCCTGGTGGGGGCTCGGCACCGTCCGGATGCCC
Organism: Planctomycetota bacterium; assembly: GCA_023150535.1. Classification (GTDB taxonomy): domain Bacteria; phylum Planctomycetota; class JAJSAM01; order JAJSAM01; family JAKLKS01; genus JAKLKS01. Next base: position 29,432 of record JAKLKS010000022.1, on the reverse strand, counting down.
GTGACGGGCCCCGTGGAACGACGCCTCCCCCCCCTGGTCTCCCTCGAAGGGAGGATCCTCGACGGCGCGACGGGGGAGCCGCTTCCCGGCGCGACGGTTGTCGCGAAGCGGGAGCACGACCTGTACGCACCCTCCCTGGCGCCCTTCGAGACGACCTGCACGGCCGGGGCCGGAGGGGCGTTCCGCCTGGAGGGAGTGCCGGCGCGCGGTCCCCTCTCCGTGGAGGTCGCCCGCGAGGGGTTCCTGACCCGGAGGTGGAGGGTGGAGGAGGGGGACGGCGCCTCCCGGCCGGCGCAGGGGGTCCGGCTCGCCCGGGGCGCCACCCTCCGGGGGAGGGTCCTCCGCCGGGACGGCTCCCCCGTCGCCGGGGCGCTCGTCCGGGCGCACCCGGTGCGGGAGGCCGCCGGGACCTCCTGGCGGTGGGAGGTGGGCGAGGAATCCCGCCGCGTCCGGTCGGGAGCCGACGGCGGCTACCGGCTGGAGGGGATCGCCCCCGGCACCACGCTCCTCGTGGCCGAGGCCGACGGCCTCCTGCAGCCGGACCTCCCCCTCTCCCTCTCCTGGGGAGGTCAACCCGACACCCTTCCCGAGTCCCTCCTCCTCCCCGTGCCGGATTCCGGCGAGGAGGTCCGCGACCTCGTGCTCGTCGAGGGGGCGCGGGTCCGCGGGACGGTGGTGGACGGGGCCGGCGCCCCCGTCGCCGGGCTCTCGGTCCGCGCGGGGTCCCGGCCGCGCCTCGACGACCACCGGAACCGGGCCGACGTCCCGGACGGGGAGGGGGTGTCCGGCCCCACCGCGGCCGACGGCTCCTTCCTCATCGAGGGGCTGCGGGCGGGGACGGAGCGCTTCGTGGACGCCTCCGGTCCCGGGAACCTGGAGGGGAGGTCCCCCACCTTCGACCTCGCCGAGGGGGGGACGGTGTCGGACCTGCGGATCACCGTCCGGGACCTCTCCGGCACCATCGCGGGGACCGTCCGCCTCGGGGACGGGACGCCGGCGGCGGGGGCGCGGGTGGGGCTCGCCGACGAGGGTGGCGACTGGTTCTCCCCCGGCCTTCAGGAGGAGGCGGCCTGGGCCGCGGACGGGGCGGGGGCCTTCCGCGTGGAGGGCGTCCGGCCCGGGGAGTACACCGTCTACGCCTGGGCCCCGGGGTCCTCGGGCCTCTGGGGTCCCCGCGTGACCGTCACCGCCGGGGAGGTCCGGGAAGGAGTCGACCTCGTCCTGCCCCGGGGCGTCGCCATCGCGGGGAGGATCCTCGACGAGGAGGGGAGGCCGATCCCCGGGGCCTCCGTCTGCATCGAGAGGGTGGCGAGGGAAGGGGAGTGGGATTGGGAGGGAGAGGTGGAAGGGGAGGACGGCCCTCCGAAGCACTACCTCGGCTCCAGCAGCTGGGGGCCCCTGGGACCCGCCATCCCCGTCACCGCCCGCGCGACCGCGACCGCGGACGCCGAGGGCCGGTTCCGCCAGGACGGCCTGGTCCCCCGCGCGTACTGGGTCTCCGCGGGAGCCCCGGGGCGCACCGAGGCCTGGACCCGGGCCGGGCCCGGGGACGCCGAGGTGGAACTGCGCCTCGGCCGCACCCTCTCCATCGGGGGCCGCGTCCTCGACGCGGCGACCGGCGCGCCGGTCGCGGGCATCCCCATCGGGATCGACGCGGTGGAGGACGCCGACCCGCTCGAGCGGCCGGAGTGCCCGAACAGCGGCGTGGACGGGACCTTCCTCGCCACGGGCCTCACCCCCGGCGCCTACCGGCTCCGCTTCGCGGTCCACGGGAACCGGCCGGAACTGGAGTACCTCGAGACGGAGGTCGAGGCGGTGGCGGCGGGGACGAAGGACCTCGAGGTCCGCCTCCACCGCGGGCTCACCCTCTCCGGGAAGGTGGTCGACCAGGAGGGGGACCCGGTGGCCGACCTCACCCTGCGGCTGGCGGCGGACGGGGTTCGGGCCCGGGGCTCCGGGCACGCGATCGCGGTGACGGGGATGGACGGCCGCTTCCGGTTCGGCGGTCTCGACCCGAGGCCCTACCGGATTCTCGTCGGGACCGCGGGGGAGTTCGCCGACGCCCCGGGGGACCGCTTCGTGATCGGGAGGACCGTCCACGACCTCTCCCCGCCGATGGAGGAGGTCCTCCTCCGGGTGGAGCGGGGCCTGCCCATCCGCGGTCGCGTGTTCGACCCGCCGGGGCGGCCGGCCCTCCCCGCGCCCCGCGGGGGCGCCGGGGTGGTGGTGGTCGTGCCCTCCGGGGAAGAGCCCCTCTCCTGGTACGAGGGGGTCGCCCTCTCGAATGCCGACGGGGCCTTCTTCGAGACCCGGGCCCTCCCCCTCGGGCGGACCTACGACCTACACGCGAGCAGGCCCGGCGACTTCCTGGGGGCGGTGGTCCGGGGCGTGGCGCCGGGGGCGAGCGTGGTGCTCCGGCTGGAACCGGCGCTGACCCTCTCCGGGCGTGTGGTGGACGAGACCGGGGCGCCCGTGCGGGCGGGGATTCGCCTCGAGGTCCGGTGGGACGGCGCGGGACGGGGGCCGCGCATCGGGGATCGGCTCCCCGTGGAGACGCTCGCGGACGGCACCTTCCGGGCGGCGGGGCTCGCGGAGGGGGAGTACCGGATCGCGGCGGAGGGGTACGGCACGGAGTTCCTGCCCATGACCACGAGGGAGACCTTCCGCGCGGGGTCGGCGGAGGCGGTCGTCACACTCCGGCGGGGGGCGTCCATCGCGGGGAGGCTGCTGGACGCGCGGGGGAAGGGGGTGCGGTGGCCCCGGGTGCGCGCGGAGGACCGGAGCTACTACGGGAACGGCGGGGAGGACGGGACCTTCCTCCTCCGGGGGCTCCCGCCCGGACCGACCCGGCTCTTCGCGGAGGACGAGGAACGGGGGGTCGAGGTGGATCTCGGAGTCCACGAGGCGCCCTGCGAGGGGCTCGTCCTGGCCCTGCCCGGGGATCCGCGGCGGGGGCGGTAGGGGGGGGAGAGGGGAGGAGGAGCCCCTGCGCCTCCCCTCCCTTCGAGCGGGCGCGCTTCCGATTCCCCGCCCCGTGAACCACCCGCCGCCCTCGGCTACGCTTCATGGACGAGCCCATGGACTCCCCGACCGCCCCCGTCCCCCTGGAGCAGCTCCTCGCGCACCGCGCCTGGGTGCGGCGCGTCGCGCTCGCCCTCGCGCGGGATCGGCACGAGGCCGACGACCTCGAGCAGGGGGTGTGGCTCGAGGCCCTGCAGCGGCCGCCCCCCTCGGGGCGCTCGCTCCGAGGCTGGCTGGCGAGGGCGCTCCGGAACGATCTCCTCGACGGGCGCCGCTCCGAGGAGAGCCGGCGCCGCCGCGAGGAGGGTAGGTCCCGGGCCGAGGCCGTCCCCGCGGCGGCGGCGATGGTCGCCCGGGCCGAGGCCCACCGCCGCGTCGTCGACGCGGTCCTGGCCCTGCCGGAGCCCTACCGGTCCACGGTCCTCTGGCGCTTCTTCGAGGGGGAGGCCCCCTCGGCGCTCGCGCGCCGGCTCGGCATCCCGGTGGAGACGGTGCGCACGCGGCTCAAGCGGGCGCTGGCCCTGATGCGGGAGCGGCTCGGCGCGGGGGAGGGCGAGGAGCCGGGCGGCGGTCCGTGGCTCG